>JAYVVL010000332.1:0-9611 GCA_043787035.1 Synechococcales cyanobacterium | reverse complement strand
TTTCTGCCAGTCGTGCTTTCCCCTCACAGTACTTCAGCGTCATTTCCGCTTGAAAGCTCCGACGATCCACCAGATTCATTTTGGAAGCAGCAAAACGGGGGTCCCCAATTTGAGAGGAAGTTAATGACGCGGATTCTGAATACTCGTCGTGACCGGATTATCGAAACGCCGAAACCATTCTACTCAAATCGGCAGTCTCTTTTGTAGGAATCGCCTTAATAGTATTAGAGATTGACGTTTTTCGGCTAGTTTTCGTTGGACTTGAAGAGTGGTTTGATTCACGGCACTCACGGATAGAACACGGTTCAATAGAAAATATAACGCCTCTTACAGATCTCGCAACGATAGGCCCATCACATACAAACAGCATAGCCAATCCATCAAATTTCCTAAACTCCGCTGATAACGCTCCAAGATTTCCCACGATCGCTCCTTGTTTCGTCCACGCAGTTTTGGAACTTGTAAATCCACGACCGAACCCTATCGAACTCAGAGCTGTACCTTCGATCGTCCTTCGTGAAGTGGTAGCGCTAATCTAACATCACGATTTTAAGTAACAAAACGCTCTAGCAGAGTCCGATACCTGAAATTTAAAATCAATCTTTGCTTTCTGGCTTACACTAAGGGTAGCGTTAGATCAGATGCGGATCTGTATCTGGCGACGGTTGACTGCCAGATTTAACCTGTTCAAGCGATCGTTTTTCCCATGCTTCTAACGGCTGATCTTCTGTTGAATTATCAACGATGTAACCGTCGTGCATTTTTAGATGTTTACGGCAACGCTTCCTTACGGGACGAACGAAGCGATTATATTGTGAAGCTGATTCAGGATAGTGCCGACAATCAGCGATCGGTGTTGGCGGGTATTGAGAGCACCCTTGAAACCCAATCCGTCCGGCCAACTTATGAGTTTCGGGATTGGCAAGGGGGATTTGAAGCGACGGTGGCGCTAATGGCGGCGGGAGTCGAATGTATTTATCAAGGTGTTGTGCTGGCGGAAGAAAAAGGCGTTACGTTGATGAGTAAGCCGGATTTACTGATCAAACAACCTGGAGATTCCAAGTTTGGCGATTGGCTGTACACGCCTGTCGAAATCAAGCTCAGCAAGCGATCGAAGTCAGAGTATCAGGTGATCACCGCCTATCATTTTAAGGTTTTGGCCGCTGTTCAAGAAGCGTGGGGTGAGTCAGCGCAGATGTATTTGCGGGGTAAAGGGGCATCGGAGGTAGATCTCTGGGAAATGGTGCCCCGAATGGAAGAGATTTTGCATGATTGCATTGAATTGTTAACTCATGAGTTAGAACCGGAAGTGTTCATATCGCGAAATCGGTGCAGCTTATGTCATTGGTATAGCCATTGTTACGACCTAGCAAAAGAAACGGATCATTTATCGCTGCTGCCCGGAATCACTCAAGGCCGATATTTTGAGTTAGTTAACCTAAACGTAACGGATCTGATGACGCTTTCTAACCTCAATCCACTTATGCTAGAAAATGCTCCAGGGTTTGGGTTAGATGCGGCGCGAAAGCTGGTGCGACAGGCGCAGTCGAAGCTCACTAATTGCGCCTGTCCGACGAGTTCTTTCCCGAATTCTTTGGCTGGACTTAATCATTTGCTAAAGGTGGAAATTCCAACGTCACCGATCGAATTGTATTTTGATATTGAATCAGAGCCATCGCTGGATTTGATCTATTTACATGGTGTTTTGGTGGTCGATCGAATAAAGGGGACAGAGGTATTTCATCCCTTATTGGCTGAGAACGCAGCGGGTGAGGAGCGGGTCTGGCAGGAATTTTTAGATCTGGTGTGGTCGTATCCGACTGCGCCCATTTTTCATTTTTGCCCCTATGAAGTGCAGACGGTCAATAAACTAGCTCGGCAATACGGCACGCCTCGCGATCGCATTGATCCGCTGATGCTTCGGTTTGTGGATTTGCATGAACGGGCTAATCGGCTGGTAACGCTTCCGGTGGAAGGATATGCGCTGAAATCGATTGCTCGGTGGATGGGGTTTGATTGGCGCGATCAGAGTGCAAATGGGGCGCAGTCGATTTATTGGTATGCACAGTGGCTATCAAGTGGCGATCGACAGTTTTTGGATTCGATCGTAACTTACAACGAGGATGATTGTCGGGCGACGTATTTGATGAAGGATTGGTTAGTGGATTTTGTGGAAAAGAAGAAAGCAGCGATCGTCAATCCCACAAATTCCGAAACCACCTAGTACTACACCGCCTAAATCAACCCTTACCCTAAATTTCTCTCCCTGAGGAGAGGGACTTTGAATCCGGCACCCCTCGCCCTTTGGGAGAGGGCCTAGGGGAGAGGGGGAATTTATGCCGTGCAATGCTAGGTTGTATATTCAGCATTGATCTTCACGTAGTCGTAGCTGAGATCACAACCCCACGCTCTACCATTACCCGAACCATTCCCCACCGTGATTCCAATAATGACGGGGAAATCCACCGACTGAGCAGCGATCGACTGTTCACGACCCGAGACAGGACGGTTGGCGTTTCCATTGGAGGATACAATCGTGCTGGCATTGGCGCGATCGATCAGATAAGCGTTGGCTCCGGTCCGGTCGAAGGGTTGCGGCTGTCCCGCTTTGAGTAAGACAAAATCACCCAGTCGGATTTCCAGTTGCTCTTGGTCAAAAGGCACGTCTGCGCGCCCAGCTGCTCCAGCAATGCGGCCCCAATTGGGATCGCGTCCGAAGATGGCAGATTTAGTTAGCGACGATCCCGCGACGGTACGGGCGATTTGGCGGGCGGCTTCATTGCTGGTCGCACCATCGACTTGCACTTCGATCAAACAGGTGGCTCCTTCACCATCACGGGCAATAGATTTGGCAAGATAGATACACACTTCCGTCAGCATCGCTTCGAGTTTTTCCGCATCCACGTTCATCGTTGTGATGACAGGTGTGCGGGATTGGCCGTTGGCGAGGGCAATGAGGGAGTCGTTGGTGCTGGTGTCACCATCAACGGTGATTTGGTTAAAGCTTTGGTTGGCAGCGCGCTGGAGCATATCCTGCCACAGCGGTGGTGATACGGCGGCGTCACAAGTGATAAACGCCAGCATCGTGGCCATGTTGGGGTGAATCATGCCGGATCCTTTAGCAATGCCGCCGATGCGCACGGGCCGATCGCCGAGCTGCATTTCGAGGGCGATCGTCTTGGTAACGAGATCCGTTGTGACGATCGATCGGGCGGCGGCGTCTGATCCGGTGGCACTAAGAGCCGCGACGACTTGGGGAATGCCGGGTCGCAGGGCATCCATGCGGAGGCGCTGTCCGATGACTCCGGTGGAAGCCGTAAGGATGAGTTCTGAGGAGATATTGAGTTCTTTTGCCAAAATCTCAGCGCTTTCAACCGCATCATTCCAGCCTTGCTTTCCCATACTGGCGTTGGCTTGTCCAGCGTTGCAGAGGATTGCACGGGCGTAGGGCTTGGCCTTAAGGTTTTGGCGACAGAGATCGACGCAAGCGGCTCGAACATGGCTGGTGGTAAACACTCCCGCTGCGATCGCATCCACGTCGGAGACAATCAGCGCTAAGTCCGGTAGCCCCGACGGCTTTAATCCGGCGGTCACTCCCGCTGCCCGAAACCCTTTGGGTGCGGTAATCCCTCCCTCTACGGCTTGCCATTGCGACATAAGTCTATTCTCCCTTCTCAACGGATTTTCATCTATGAAGAGCGATTATATCGGTGAAGATGAGCGACGGCAAGTAGAACCGAAACGAAGCGAAAAAACATCGCGATCGTTAGTGGCTCGGTAAATTTCGTTATGCCGTTGGCAAGCACCCGATCGTCCATGCAAATTTGGATATGGAGCGCTCACAAGTTTCTGCCAGGAGGAAGCTTCAGATCGTCAATCCGAATTTGGATAGGTCAGGCCCAGATTGAGGTGTTGATTTCGTAGACAAAATAAAGGAGCCATAAAGCCATCTCACTAGCCCAGCTCCTTTACGGTAATTCAAACAGTCAAGTGTTAACGGATGTTAATCAACGCCTTCAATCCGATCTTCAACTTGTTGATACAGATCCCGGAGACGATCGAGGTTTTCATCGCTGGTTTCCCAGTAACCGCGACCGTTGGCTTCGAGCAACGTAGTGACCATCTTGCGGAAGGAGTTAGGGTTTAGGTTCAGCAGCCGTTCCTGCATTTCTTTGTCCTTCATGAAGGTGGTGTTGGCATCTTCGTAGACCCAGTTATCGACCGCATCAGCGGTGGCAGACCATCCCATGGTGTTGACTAGGCGCTTCGACAGTTCGCGGACCCCTTCATAGCCGTGGGACAGCATTCCTTCGTACCACTTTGGATTCAGCAGCTTAGTGCGAGAATCTAGGCGAACGGTTTCCGAGAGGGTGCGAATTTGGGCGTTGGCCGTGGTAGTGTCGGCCATGAACGACGTGGGAGCCTTGCCGTCATCTCGCAGGCGCGAAACGATTTTGGTGGGGTCGGAGTCGTAGTAGTGGGAGACGTCTGTGAGGGAAATCTCAGACGAATCGAGGTTTTGGAACGTCACGTCGGCGGTTTTCAGGGAGGCCCGGAACAACGCTTCGTTTTGGACCATCACGCCAGGATTATCGGCTGAAAAGGCAAATCCCTTCCGAGCGAGGTACATATTTTGCAGTTCCTCTTCGTTTTCCCAGGTGCCGTTTTCTACCGCCAGATTAATATTGGACGAGTAGGAGCCAGACGCATTAGAAAAGACTCGGGTTGCGGCTTCACGAACGCTGACGCCTAGTTCTTTAGCTTGGGCAAGGGCGTGACGACGAACATAGTTCATGTCTAAAGGTTCATCCGCTTCAGCCGCCATTTTGACCGCCCGATCGAGCAAGGCCATTTGATTAATGAATAGGTCGCGAAACACACCGGAGCAGTTAACGACGACATCAATACGCGGACGGCCTAATTCAGCAAGTGAAATGAGTTCGAGTTTATTCACCCGACCGAAGGCGTCAGGCACGGGTTTGCAGCCGACCATCCAGAGGATTTGGGCGAGGGATTCACCGTAGGTTTTGATGTTATCGGTACCCCAAAGGACGCAGGCGATCGTTTCTGGATAGGCACCATTGTTATCACGCTGTTGGCGTTCGATCAGGCGATCGACGACGACTTTGGCAGACTTAACAGCAGCTTCCGTTGGAATCGATTGCGGGTCGAGGGCGTGAATATTTTTCCCAGTGGGCAACACGTCCGGATTTCGGATGGGGTCGCCGCCCGGTCCTGGCGTAATGTATTCGCCGTTTAGCCCCGTCAACAGTCCACCGAGTTCATTATCGGCCACGATTTGCTTCAGGCAAAATTGCAGGAATTCAAACTGAGGTTTGATGGCATCAATATCGACGTTTCCGTAACCCGATCGCGTCAACGACTCCATCCAAGGCGACTGCTTGCCACTCATGCTGTTGAATAAATTACCCAGCATGGAGACTTTCGACACGCGACCTTCTTCATCCTGCTGCGCTTTGACCATGGCAGTCACGGCCTCGCGGCTAGCGACGGTAATGTCGTTGAGCAACTGAACATCATCCAAGACGCCCAGATCGCTGTTCTTGTAGATGTCATCAATGTTGCGATAGACGCTGTTGGCAATGACGCGAGGCAGGCTGAGGATTTCCTCTTCTTCGCGATCAAGACTGGCAATATTCACCAAGGTTGCAATAGCTTCGTCAGATGTAGGCGGTTTGCCGATAATATGCAACCCGCAAGGCAGCAACCGCGACTCGATTTCCATGATCTTGATGTAGATCTTGCCGACGATATTGTCGCGATCGTCTTGGGTTAGCCGTGCCGAACTCGTGTCGGGCAGCACCACATCTTGATCAAGATTACAAATGCGCGCTTTGTCCATAATCGTATCGACAATCTGAATCCCACGTCCGCTATCTTTAAGCGATTGGTACGAGGCAATCAGTTCGCCGAGTTCTTTCAAACCCTTATACAATCCCGCATTTTCAGCAGGAGGCGTCAGGTAAGAAATTGTCTCTGCGTAAGCCCGACGTTTGGCGATCGTGGCTTCAGATGGGTTATTTGCGGCGTAGTAGTACAGGTTTGGAATCGACCCAATCAAGCTATCAGGGAAGCAAGTGTCCGACATGCCCATTTGCTTACCGGGCATAAATTCCAACGACCCATGGGTGCCAAAGTGCAGCACTGCATCTGCGCCCCACACCTGTTCAAGGTAGGTATAGTAGGCCGCAAAACCATGGTGAGGACTCGCAGACCTAGAGAACAGCAGCCGCATCGGATCGCCTTCATAGCCAAAGGTCGGCTGGACTCCGATAAACACGTTGCCGAAGTGCTTCCCAAAAATCAGCAGATTCTGACCGTCGGTGTTGAGGCTTCCGGGCGCTGGACCCCAGGAGTCGTGAAGCCGCTCATGGTAGGGCGTAAGACGCTCATACTCCTCCACCGACATGCGGTAGGCGACGTTGAGTTCAGGGCTGTTGTACTGGGCATCGGCGTCGTTGATAACTTCCATCATCAGCGCCTTGGAATCGACGGGTAATTCACCAATGGTATAGCCGTCGTCTCGCATTCCTTCCAGCACTTTGTAAATGGACCCAAACACGTCTAGATAGGCCGCAGTCCCAACGTTTCCTTTATCAGGTGGGAAACTAAATACGGTGATCGCCAACTTCTTCTCAGCCTGCTTTTTTCGACGTAAATTTGTCCACTTCAGGGCACGTTTTGCAAGCGTTTCGACTCTATCTTGTAAGGTAACAGCTTTGCCCGTGGCACTATCGCGGCCCGACATGACGATCGGCTCGATCGCGCCATCTAGTTCTGGAAGGGCTACCTGCAACGCCACTTGAATGGGATGCAGCCCAAGGTCGCTATCTAGCCACTCTTCCGTGGTCTGAAACACAAGGGGCAGCGCCACCATGTACGGACGATTTAGCTTCTTTAACGATTCGATCGCCTTGGGATGATCTTGCTTTGCTGGACCGCCAACTAGGGCAAATCCCGTGAGCGATACCACGGCATCCACCATGGCTTCCGTCTTATTGATAGGGTCGTAAAAGTAAGCATTTACGGGCTTCGAGAAGTCGAGACCGCCCGCAAACACCGGCATCACCCGGGCACCGAGCGCCTCAAATTCCGACACCACCGCAACATAGTGCGCATCATCACCCGTCACTATATGAGTCCGCTGCATGACGAGTCCTATTGTTGGACCGTCGCCGCGCCGTTGGGCTTCAGGCAAGTCTTTTCGCGACGAGTACCAGTTCAGATACTCTTTGGCGTCTTCATACATCACAGGAGCCAAGGGATGCCAAATTCCCATATCTGGGTAAGTAGTCGGCTCAGCGTATTCAAACTCAGTCGAGGCCACTTCTATATCCGGCGCGGAATCTTTCCCATTAAAGACGTATTTGTCTGTCAGCATCAACAGGAAGTTCTGAAGATTTTCTTCGTTTCCACCCAGCCAATACTGGAAGCTCAACATGAAGTTCCGGGCATCTTGCGCTTTTTCAATGGGCAAGAACTTCAACACGGTCGGCAAGGTCCGCAACAACTTCAGCATTGCGTCTTGAAATCCAGCGCCTGACTTCTCTTTGCGCTTCTTCATGAAGCTGCCAATGACGCTTTTGGACTGTCCGATTTGGGCAAGGGAGAAGCTGCCCATTTTGTTTAGGCGCATGACTTGAGGCATGGACGGGAAGACCACCGACACGTCAAGGTTGTCCTTAACGGGTTCGACCGCTGCGACAATTTTATCGGCCAGATCTTCTAGGAAAATCAACGATGCAATAAAGACATTGGCCCGAGCAACATCGGCCTTGAACGCCTCATAGTTGGCGTCATCCCGCAGTTCTTCAATCAGATAGCCACTGATTTCTATGGCAATTTTTGGGTGAGTGTCGTTGATGGCTCTTACCGCCGCAGAGAGTGCGCTCTGGTATTGCGGCTCCAGGACAACGTACACCACTTTAACAAGAGACCGCCCATTCAAATGGTCAGGCATAATGTGGCGAACGGATGGCTTGGTGTAAGTAAACATGCGATGTCAGACTCCTTCAATGCTGGTTCTCTATTTAAATTCAGACTGGCTTGGCGGTCCCTTGACGGCACCTTGGAAATTCGTAGTCGTCAACACATTCAGCGATACACTTTGTAGTACATCACAGGGTCCAGATGTCTATCCAACTATCAAATCCCAAAGTACGGACGAACCATCATTTGAAATGTAAAGTTTTGATTCCTGTATATGGTTTTACCAGAAAAACCAGTCCAGTAAGACCTTTCAGGAGATAAGTGAAACAATTTGATATACAAAAGTGTAGAAATCTTAAGACTTTTAGGGGGTTTTATGGAGTGCCCACTCCAGTGCCCTTCATAAAAGTACATATCTTGAGATCAATCCTATGGATCGAATTCCGGATGAATCGATCCATACACCCGAGGATGGTCTACTTTGAGACCGTAGAGGGCGACGGAGCGGCGGGCAACTGCGGATCGGGAGCACTTTTTGGAATGGACAGGGCAAAGGTAAGACCGATCGAAAAAATGATTAGGAACTGGGCAGTCGGCATAACACTATCCCGCAGAAGCCGCGTGAGGGGATGGCTTTGAATGCGGAGCGATCGCACAGAGCACGAGGTGGCTCTATAGGGGTTGACTAGGGTCTCCCAAAGGGAGTTACCCAATAGAGTTCTGCCAGGGTAGGGCGTCAAACGACCGAGATCGGTGGACATTATGGCTACATCAAAGAGGATCTCTCCCAGTTTAAACCTGGACTGCTGCGATCGGCCAACTCTAGGCTGTTAAGAATCTCACCTTAAAACCGTTAAGAATTAACCATTGTACGGATGTAATACTCAAATAAAAAGCATCCAGTCACTATAAACTGAATGCCTTAGACGATAGACTTAGTCCTAGAATTAGGACATGGCTTGAATGATGTAATCAAAGTAGGGTGCGGTCTCAGAAGCGTCGCCTGCATTGAGAATGCCAAGAGATGCGGCCTTAAGGCACCGAATCGCGTCAACCATGCCAGGAACAGGCACGCCGAGAGAATTGTACATCTCACGAACGCCCACAAGACCAATGCTTTCGATCGGATCTTTGTCGCCTGCGAGTACACCGTAGGTTACAAGCCGCAGGTACCACCCATAGTCACGAATGCACAGCGATCGTTCTCGTCCACCAAAGGCGTTTCCACCGGGAGCGATGTATTCAGGATGAACCTTCCAGAGATTCTTGACGGCTTCATCCACGATTTTCTTTTCGTTTTCCGAAAGCGTCGCAACAATGCGAGTCCGCTGTAATCCGGTTTTGAAATAGTCTTGGACGCCCTTGAGTTCACCGCTGGTAGGATACCGCAGCTCGTCGTCGGCGTTGAGGATGACTTGGCTAACTACGCTCATATGAATCTTTACTTATGGGTCTGTTCGGAGAGATTTCTGTTTACTAGTGTATCCATAATTGGGGATTTTTCAAAAACCGAACGATAGATTTCTGGGAAATCAGTTACATTGCTTAACGTTAGTTAAGATTCTGAACTTGAACGGAGAGGGTGGGATTCGAACCCACGGTACGTTTCCGTACATCCGATTTCAAGTCGGACGCATTCGACCACTCTGCCACCTCTCCTT
>JAYVVL010000331.1:0-9615 GCA_043787035.1 Synechococcales cyanobacterium | reverse complement strand
TACGTTATCAATTAATTTGCTGGGCAATATACAAATTGGGTCAGATCTTCTGAAACCCAGTCACAGTAACACTTGTAAATTTATGGATAGGTCTATTGAAGTTGAGCCGATCGAAAATACTTTGTGCTTGATGATGCGAGTCGATCGCCTTTAAATAATTCCCCAAGTTTTGATACAAATTTCCCGATTGAATCCAAGCCCAGCCCAGATTCTTGGCTTCGTCATCATCTATTGGCTTCCACTCGTCCGTCAATCGAACACACAGTGGCAATAACGATCGATATTTCCCAGCAAGGTCGAGCAACTTAAAGCAGCGATCAAGAATCTCATTAGCCCGGCCATATTGACCTAATTCACAAGCATGATAAAAGGCTTCTAATTCCTCACAACAACTTTCGAGCGTCCCATCCCATTCCTGATAATTCTCACTGTAGTATTCGATCGCGGCTTCATGCGCAAAATGTAAGTTTCCCGAAACCTTCGCACCCAGTTTTAAATATCGTCGAATCAACGGCAAAATATCAAACTGCCACTCTTCACCCTGTCGCTGCTCTAGCAAAAAGCTCCACCGTGCTAACTTCCGCATCTCCGGTAATGTCACCGATTCATCTGGTATCATCGCCTGCGCTGCCGCCAATCCAAATTGTCCTCGCAGCACACTCGATCGCCACAACAGCACCCGCAACCACTCCGGATACAACCGCTCAAAACTCAAATCCAACACCTTCCCCACACTCGCTTCACTATCCCCCCGATGCGCTTCCCGAATCTCCCGCAACAGCTCCACATCGCCCTGCCCTAGCCGCAAAATCTCAGGACTCTCAAAATCATCCTTCTCCCGTCGCTTCAACAAATTCACCGCCAACGTCAACAACAACGGATGCCCGTCCGCCTCCCTCACAAACGCCTCTAAATGCTCCCCCTCCCCCACAATCTGCTCCGCCCGCAACAACGCCACACCCTGCGCCAACTCCAGCCCCCGCAACCCAATCCATTCCCACACCGTCGCCATCGGCAAATCCAAACGAAACTGACTCGTCAGCACCAAGTATCCACCGCCATTCCCCAGCAACCAACCATTCAGAAACTCACCATAAGCACTCCACAACGCCTCATCTTGAAACAGCGTCTCCAAATTATCCAACACCAACAAACAGTTCTCCGCCAGCAACCGACTCAATACTTCATTCACTAATTCTGCATCATTGCACCGTTCATAAAGTTCTCGATTTTGTTCATACCGATCGTCCCCCAAAAACTGCCGAATCATCCATCGCCCAAACGTCCCAAAATCCACAGGATCCTGAAAATTCACCCAAAACTTTCGCCCAAATCCTTGCACCGTCTTAAAAACCTGCGCCGTCGTTGACGATTTCCCATAGCCCCCCGCCCCATACAACCCCAGCAATCGACATTGCGCCCCTGTCAACAATCGCCCTAGCTCCCGCTCCTCATTCCTCACTTGCCACACATCACCATCGGGCACAGGCGGCAACCGATCGTTCACTGTCGTCGAAAGCGCTTGCGATCGTTGAACATAATTGATCGTTTGTACAATACTGCCAATCCGAATCGTCGTCGCATTGACATTCTGAAGTGCGATCTGTTGGGGCTGGGGCGCAATATCGGTCATAGGGATTTGCTGAAGATAAAGATTTTAAAAGCGATGTCGTCAGAGTTAGGCCATTCCTCACCATGAATATACCGGAAGCCCCCCGGTCCCTAATTCTGAGGGAGTAACAGATTCCGAAGCCCCCAGAATTGGGGGTTGGGGGCCTCCGGTAGGCTTATTCTTGGGAATCGCCTTATCCTTGCTTCTGAGTTAAATTTCCAAACTCTAAACTTTCCGCCTCAACATCAACCAACATTCTCTGTTCCGTCGCCGCTGACGATTCCTGAATCACGTCTTTAGCTTTAATTCCTTTGGTTGTCTTAATCCCCACTAACAACTCCATCACTCGATCGGGTTCCACCGTTTGAATCTCCCGCACGATCGCCTCTAGTTCCGATCGCCAATCCTCATCCTCCACAAACTCCCCTTCCAAAACCGTCGCCACCTTCAGAAGTGCTTCTGGCGCTTGTCCCTTAGATCCTGCGATCGTCGCCAAATTCTCCTCCGTCTTCTTCCGTCCAGCAAAGCGAGAAACAATAGAATCCCACAACTTCTCCACCAGCTTCTCCGCTGCCTTCCCCGCCGCCCCTTCCGCAAACTTCTGCGCCGCCAAACCCGCAATAATTCCCGCCGTAATTGGATCTGCCATGGTGCTCACTCGAATTGTTGTATATCTATAATTACCTCTTCATACCAAAAATATCAAATTCCGCACAGATCCCAAAACTCCAATAAAACCTAACCCTCACCCGCATAGTATGAACTACGCACTAATGGACCCGATCGTCCTCAGATTGGCTGTTGGACTAGGGACGATCGCAAGCTATTTGGTTTTCTCCTGTATTCACAAAATAAAGGACGATCGAATGATTATCGATCGTCCCTCTTTCTAACCGTAACCCAGCCCATCACATCGACTCTAGCGGAACCCGACTGCGGCTTGCCAAACGAACGCAAGCAATAGGAAGAACACCGGAATCACAGGCAGAACGTCCACGAGGGGATTGAAAATTGCGTAAGCTTCGGGCAGCTTGGCCAACAGCATCAGTGCGTCCATGGTTTTGATCCTTCTTAACACAGCAAGTTATTTCTGCGTAAATTGTATCACGAAGCTCTATTTGCTAGTGAGCTGCGTTAGGACTTGATTCGATCGATCGACGAATGACTTCATGCCCTCCGCATCAAAGCCCTTCTGAGCCATGAGTGCGAGATCGTAGACATGATGACAGATAGTATCTGCTAGTTCAGACGAGCCGCTCTGCTTCAAGTTCGCGAGGTTCTGGATCAACGGATGAGCGGTGTTGAGCAAGAGGACGTGCTCTTCGGGGAACTGCGCCTGCTGTTGCTGCATCATCGCCATCATTTCCTGCATCCGACGTTGGTCCTCGGGCAGCAAGACCATCGCTGGCGGAGTGCTCGCGGGGTCGTCGGATTTGATGGCTTCGGTGCGGATGGTAAGTTTGGGCTTGTTCAGAGCCGTGTTGAATAGATCCTTGATGCGATCGCTAAAGGTTTGATTCGTCTCCGGATCGACGTCTTCTGCTTTATCTTTTTCGATCAGCGATTCATCGAGTTCGGAGTCCACGCGGGAGAACTTAACGTCGCTATATTCGCGTTCTAGGAAGGTCGCAAAATGGCTGTCGATGAAGGAGTCAAGGAACAATACCTCAATGCCGCGTGACTTATAGAGATTGACGTAGGTCGCTTGGGCGATCGGGTCGTTGCAATAGAAAACGCGGTTTTCGTGGGTTTCTTTGTTGCGATCGAGGTATTCCTTCAGCGTGGTGTAAGTGCGGCCTTCGACGGTGTTGGGGTCGCCGTTGTCTTTCCAGATGTCGCCGTCCGCCGTTTCGACTTCAACAGCGGGTTTGGATTCTGGTGTGAAGGTCGTTTGGAACATCACAATGTCTTCGATTTGCTTTTTGAACTTGTCGTCGTTCATGGAGCCAAATTTGACAAAGGTCCCTAGATCTTGCCATGAGCTGATGTAGCTAGCGCGATCGTCCCGGTAGAGATCTTTTAAGCGATCGCCGACTTTTTTAGCGATATAGTTGCCGATTTGCTTTACGGTGCGATCGGCTTGGAGGAAGCTTCGGGACACGTTGAGCGGGATGTCGCTGCTATCGATGACGCCGCGCAACGGTAGCAAAAAGCGCGGAATGACTTCTTCGCAGTTGTCAGAAACAAAGACTTGGTTGCAGAAGAGTTTGACTGAACTTTTGGTGACATCGACGTCGGGTTTGAGCTTGGGGAAATACAGAATCCCATTCACCACAAAGGGATAGTCGGTATTCAAGTGAACCCACAGCAACGGGTCTTCTTGGTAGGGGTAGAGATAGCGGTAGAACTCTAAATATTGCTCATCGGTGAGATTGCCGGGGGATTCTTTCCATGCGGCGGTTTGTTTATTGACTTGTTCAGCTTCGGTCGTCGCTTCTTCTGAGATAACTTCGAGTTCGATCGGGTAGGGCATGAAGTCGCAGTAGGTCTTAACCAGCGTGCGAATTCGGTAATCTTCGATGTATTCCTGTTCGTCTTCAAGCAGCGTTAACGTAATCGTAGTGCCGCGCGTGGTCCGATCGGATTCGCTGAGTTCAAAGCTCGTCGAGCCGTCGCAGCTCCAGTGAACAGCTTGAGATCCTTCTTTGTAGGAGAGGGTGTCAATTTCGACGATGCTGGACACCATGAAGGAGCTATAAAAACCTAGCCCGAAGTGACCGATGATTTGTTCATCGCTTGTGGCTTGGTATTTCTGGACAAATTCTTCGGCGCTGGAGAAGGCGACTTGGTTGATGTATTGCTTAATCTCGTCGCCCGTCATTCCGATTCCGGTGTCGGTGATGGAGAGGGTTTTTTTGTTTTTGTCGATGGTCAGCATGATCTTCATGTCGCCCGCATCTGAAACATATTCCCCCGATCGCGACACCATGCTGAGTTTTTTCATCGCATCAACGCCGTTCGAGATCAATTCGCGCAAGAATATTTCATGATCGGAGTAAAGCCATTTCTTGATAATGGGGAAAATACTCTCGGTATGAATCGAGATATTGCCTTTTTCTAGAACGGTTGTCATAGGTTTTAAAAGATGAGGGATGTTTAAGGTTTATTTTGCAACGGTTGTGGCTTGGGACGAACGATCGGATTTCCCTACTCGGGGGCAGATCGCCTAAGAAACTACAAAGAACTAAAACCGGACGACCACCTGAGAAAGCTGACGGGGTTCGGTCAGGACAAAATCAGGTCGGTGCTGGGCCAAGACTTTGACAGAATTAAATCCCCAAGACACGGCTGCCGATCGGACGTTGCTGCGTTTGGCGGCATCTACGTCGCGGGTTTCATCGCCCACGTACAGAACGGTTTCCGGGTGGAGATCGTATTGCTTCATTAACTTTTTAAGGGCTTTGTCTTTGCCCATGACTCGGGGGCAAGACACTACAAAGTCAAAGAGATGACTCATGTTTTGGGCCGCCAAAAATCCTCGAATATTTTCTTCAGAGTTGGAGGACACAATTCCAAGTCGGCACCCTTGGGCTTTCAGGGTGTGTAGGGCTTCATTCATGCCGTCGAAGGGTTTCAGACTCGGAATTTCCCGGTTTAGTTCTCGCTTAAAGCGCCAAATCATCAAGGGCAACCGGAAAAACGGCAGCTTGATTTCTTTTAAAATCTCTTTAGAGCTTAAGTCATGCCATCGATCGATCGTGGCGTGGGTCACGAGGGGAAGACCAAAATCTTTTGCAAGGGAATTGACGATCCGCAGCGCGACATCTAAACTATCGGCAATGGTTCCATCAAAGTCAAAAATGACCGTTCTGTCCACTGTTCTATGGGTTGTGCCGACGTCGAGTAAGCCTTGTGTATCGACTCTTGGATCTCCCACTGGAGTGTCGATTGCGACTGTATCTTGATGCTGCATATCGCTTCCCCGTACCAAAACCTGGACCGAAACATTTTTATATAACCCGAACTTAATCAATTTTATCGAGTAACGTCGAGCGATGTAGGTTGGTGTTCATGACAACTCAATAATTTACGTAAAACTACTTAAAAAATTTAAATCATTGAGTCATGTTTGAGTGGCTTATTCATCTAGTCCTAGCTCCCGCTTAAGCAGGCCAATGGATTTACCAATGATGAAGCTCTCGCAGGAAATCACCTTAGGCGCACGAATCAAATCGTCTTGGGCATCTAGAATGGCCTCTCTGACTTTGGCATGACTCGGCTCGTCGCAAATAATGGTCTGAGCATTGCGGATAATGGCATCAAGCTTATAGCGATCGGTCATGGCGGCTCCCATCACCAGTATATCTTCTCCCCGAAGACTGTGGATAATGATTGAGGCCACGCCAATGGTTTCAGCGCTCAAACTGACAATGCCGAGATGATGGCCCTTAGGGAGATCTTTAACGATTTTGAGTTCTTTTTCAAAATCGTAGATGTCGATGGGAATCACCCGCGCTGATTTGGGTGTGGCGATCGCTTCGGCTTGGGCGATGAAGTAACGGCTAGTGACGACGGTGCTCGATCGGGTCTGCTCTAGGACTTGCCCAAGTTCTTCAATCGGTACAAGCTGAATCGGGATGTTCAGGGTTTTCTGCAATTCCTGGAGCATCATTTCGCCCGCAGCAAGGTCATGGCGCGGGGCCGTAATCAAGACTTGAGCACTACAGCGCAATCGCCAATCGATTTCAGCGAGAAATAACTCTCGTGTTAAGCCGAGAGAGCAGCCCTGTTTGAGCAACTCGTCCACGGTCTGTTGGATGTGGCGATGAGCTAGAGGGTGTTGCTGAAGCAATGGAGACTGCTGGAGGGCGCTTCCTTCAGTGACGTGATCGCGCACGTAGATTCCTGACCCAGCTTGCGCATCCACGACGCCCGCGTCTTCGAGCTGGCGGTAGACCTTGCTAATGGTGTTGCGGTGAAGTCCGGTGATCATGGCGAGCTGTCGGGTGCTCGGTAATCGATGCCCCGGTGGAAACTGCCGCGAGGCGATCGCAAACAAAATTTGGTTGTAAAGCTGATTAGAAGCGGGAATATCGCTATCAGCTTGGATGTGAAACTGGAACATAACACGCCAACCTTCGAGCCGGAAACTGAGACAGAGGCCGGGATAAACTTAGAGATGATCTGAATATTGATGTAACCAAAGACCCTTTCTTCTATGGTACGTTGCGATTGCCCTCGTTTGGGTTTTTGGCATCAAAAAGTTCAGGAAAAATGATCATGCTGACTCGATCGGACCTCCAAATTTTCCATCCGACGCATCCCCTTGATGGCTATTGGGTCACACCTAAGAATCCGGTTGCTGTCATTATCGTGATTCATGAAGTTTTTGGGGTGAATGACTGGCTCAAATCCATATGCGATCGCCTTGCCTATGAAGGCTATGCGGCGATCGCACCAAATATGGTCCAACGGACGGCACCGGAACTCAGTCTTGATTACAGCGATGAATCCCTAGCGTTGGGACGGTGGCATAAAGATCAGATGACGGTGGCGGGGATTGAGGCGGACTATCGATCGGTCATTGGCTATTTGCGAACGTTAGGATTTAAAAAAATCGGCAATCTCGGATTTTGCTTTGGCGGACACATTGCGTTTCTCGGGGCAATGCAGCCCGCAATTTTGGCGACGGACGTGTTTTATGGCAGCGGGATTGGGCTGTTGACGCCGGGAGGAGAGGGCGTGACAATGGGGCGATCATCTGAGATTCGGGGCCGCATTAATTTGCACTACGGAACCCAAGATCCACTGATCTCCAACGAGCAAGCGGATCAAGTCGAATCGGCCTTAAAACAGGCGGGCGTCAGGCATCAGGTGTATCGATATGCAGCGGGACATGGATTCTTCTGTGAGGCGCGATCGAGCTTTGACCCTAGTGCGGCGACCTTGGCTTGGGCGCGAGTGAAAGAGGGGTTTGCGATCGGCCTTGGGACCGATTAGGAGAGTTTCTGTACAAAACCCTTATTTCTACAAGCAGCTTGCCGCCACTTTCCGGGTACGACGGCGCGATCGTCCTTCTCCGAGGGGTAAGAGCGCCCGGTTATCAATAGGGGTCGTGGTTCCAAAGGCCTCGAAGTAGTTTCGGGCAGCCTCTGGAAAGTGCGCAAAGTCAAACAGCGCATCCCCTTCTGCCACCGCCGTCCAAAAATAGCGCAAGCTCGGGACCAACGCCTCAGCTTCGGCTTGAGGCAGAGACAATGGCTCTTGCATCAGGAGTTGCAGCATATACGCCTGACCTCGATCGCCCATTAGTTCGCGGGTTTGCTCGGCGAGATTATCCCAGCCCGGAACCGACTCAATTCGATGAGATTCCATCTGGAGCCATTGACGACCGTGACGATCGACTTGGTACTGGAAAATGCGGTAGGGGTGAGGGTAGCTAATCAGTGACCCAGTGGTGATGTCATAGATGCCGTCTTGGTAGGCCACGTCTTGGATGTGCAGATGCCCCGTAAAGACCAGACTGACCTTGTGTGCCCGTAGAATGCTCAACAGTTCAGGCGCATTTTCCAGCATATAGCGTTGGCCAATCGCCTGGGTGGACTGATTGGGGATGTGGTCCAAGACGTTGTGATGGATCATAACCATGATGACCTCTTCTTGAGCCTTGGCTAGGGTTTCACGGAGCCACTTCATCTGCTCGTTGTCCATGCGACCGATTTGTTTGCCGCCCTCATCAAAGGTGTTGGAGTTCAAACCAATGAGCCGAACACCCGGAAGAATTGGCTGGCTATAGTAATGACGACTGGGATCCTCATAGCCAAACATGCGGTAAAAGTGCAAAAACTCGTGAGGGGCGATCGACTGGTCGTTTTTTTCCAGGACCGGAATATCGTGGTTTCCGGGAATCACGTAGACCGGATAGGGAAGCTGAGCAAACCTGTCAGCAATCCAGGCATGATTCGCAGGTTCGCCGTGCTGAGTCAAGTCGCCTGGAACCAGCAAAAAGTCCAGGTTCTCGTGTTGAAGTCTACTGAGCGTGACCTCTAAGGCCGGGATGCCAACTTCCACGAGGTGGGTCTGATTCGGGTGCTTCCACACGGTTTCTGGAAGCGCAACATGAAGATCACTAACAACGGCGAAGCGAAAGTTCAGGGTCATAGGACGGGGTGTGCAAGGAGCTGAGGAATCAAAGGCGTAGCAGGCATAGTGAGTCGTTGTGAAAATTAGTGATCCCCTGAAACCGAACCGTTTACCTAAACGTTTCATATCACTAAGGTAAGTGGCAGAGGACATCAGTGACAAGGCCCAGAAGTGGTAAGTTAGACTCCGTATTTACCGACCTGAGAGGTGTCCGGTCTATCTCTAAAGTCGTACGTGCAATCCGTTCTCGATCCTGTATCGTCCATTGTTCTACTTTGTCCTTATTCTGAAAGCTCCAGTATTCTTATGGCAATTTTGCGCGTTCGTGAACATGTTAACCCGCTGTCCTCTAAGTATCAGACTCCACCCGCTATTCCCGATTGGGATACCCTTTACGCCCATCCAAGTTTGCCGTTGCATCTCGACATTGGGTGCGCGCGCGGACGCTTTGTTCTTCAGCTTGCGCAGCTTGAACCGAGTTGGAATTACTTAGGGTTAGAAATTCGGGAACCGCTGGTGGATCAAGCCAATCAATGGCGCACTGAACAAGGATCTCAGAATTTGCACTACTTATCCTGCAACGTAAACAATACGTTACGGCCCCTGTTGCAAGGCTTGCCTTCGGGGTGGTTACAGCGTGTGACGATTCAGTTTCCTGATCCCTGGTTTAAGAAGCGTCATCATAAACGTCGTGTGGTCCAACCGGAATTGGTTCAAGATTTAGCTGATTTTTTGTCTAGCGGGGCGATCGTGTTTCTTCAGTCCGACATTTTGGAAGTGGCAACTGAAATGCGCGATCGCTTTACTAAACATTCAAGCTTTAAGATTCAAAATCCGGAATGGTCTCAAGAAAACATAATGCCGATTCCAACCGAGCGTGAAATTGGGGTTTTGGCGGCAGGAAATCCGGTGTATCGGGC
>JAYVVL010000330.1:0-9616 GCA_043787035.1 Synechococcales cyanobacterium | reverse complement strand
CTCACGGCAGAAGGACGAGTGACCGTGAAAATTCTTCAGTTCAATAGTTCCGATCGCATCTCAGAACGAGATTATTTAATGTAGATCGATCGCTCCCTCCCCAATTCTAAATTCTTCATTCTAAAATCGATCGCAGCGCATCGATCGCATCACCAATCGGAACATCATCAGGCTGGCGATCGATCCATTGCACTAGGGCGGGGAGAACTTCGATCGTTACTATGACCATTTTTTAATTGAATTGAGAATCAAAAAATTCGATCGCAGTACTATAATCAATAATTGCCACGATCGAATTAGCCATGGAGCATGTGCTTCAAACTTGTTTCAGTAGATTCGATTTTGGTTTTGGGTAGGACTTTCCAGATCTGGACATTCCGTTACTGTCAAGGCTTTTCCTCGGCGAACTTCACGCACCTCATCATCCCAAATTACCATGCAACTCGACCATACTGTTGATGCAGTACGTTCTGGTATATCAACTTTAATGGTAAATGGGGTAAATGGCTGCTGGTAGGGGAGTATAGCTTTTCCTTCTTCAAAAATGATGGTGTTGTGCCATAGAAAGTTTGTGTATACGTCTAGTAAACGGGGAGAGATTCCTACCCCTTTCCCTATTTGAATACGCTTTGTCTCCTTGCCATCGGCTTTAAAAATAACCCAAGGAGCATTCCCAGCTTGCGCTGTTGGCAAAAATTCAAGACTCCTCTGCCCTCCACCTAAAGAATCTCTATGTGCCTCCTTGATATATTCTTGAATTTCATAAGCCACAACTTGAACTTGCTGGGTTCTTACCAACGATAAATAGGGCGGTATGGCAATCCCTAAAAGAATTGCCATAATGATGATGACAACAAGTAACTCGATTAAGGTAAATCCTTGGTACTGATGTTTCCTTCGCTTCAAAACATATAAATCATGGAAAGAACTAACATTCAAAAAGCGTTTGAGCCATTGAAGATTTTTCATGGTTCGATGATTTTAGATTGTGTGTGAATTTTTACTGGATTCGACAGAATGACTTCATGGGAGCATCTAGCTGAACTTCAGGATCGAGTGAAGCTCGTTTGGCTGAGGTACAGGCGGCCTCTTGATTTCCCAGCCTCAACTCAGCAATGGCTTTATTTTGCCATGCATAAGAGAAACTATTATCAGAAGCTAAAGCTTTTTCAGCAAGTTCGAGAGCTTCTTTAGAGCGATGTTGTATGTTACGTGACCATGCCAATCCAGTTAGTAAGGCAGCTTCATCATCTGGAGAATGTTTGATATTTTGCGCCAACCTATAGTATTCATACCCCTTATCAGCTTTCCCCGCATGATTAGAATCTTTGCCCATTTGCATATACTTGTTAAATTCATCTTCAGAAGGGTTCTTCTGCACCTGACTTTCACCTTGAGACACTGCTGCGAATAGATTTTGAGGCCCTATGTTAATGTTGAAAGTCGGCGCTATGCGAATAATAACGGTAAAGGTAGCTGTCGCTACCACAGTTGCAGCCAGCAGCTTCAAAGCCAACTTCATACCCATGGTGTTAACCCCACTTTTATCTAGCTTGGAATTCGATGTAACAGACTCAGACAATGATTTGTTAGCCATGAAGATTCTTGTCTCTCAGGATTAGGTTAATCTTAAACAAAAAGCAATTCCAGCACGTTAAATATCTCTAAAGTCAATCTACAAGCTAACCCAACTCTATTCCGGAAAACCATCCACATTACTTCAGAATTTAGGAGGGCAGGTCGATGGCTTGAGAATAAGGTCGGAATTATGAACTCCTTGCGACTCAAGTTGCCAGACCTATTTCGTCTTTATTAAGACAAAAAATTAAGACAAAAAAACGAACTCTTATCAGACGAATAGTCCCAGCCTGTCCGGATATTACTCTCCACACAGCGTTCAATGGTTGAAGGCGATCGCCTTCTCCAGCTCCCCCGGGAAAATCTTCGCCTTCCCCTTCTCCACCAACATTTCCGCCATCTTCCCCGCCGCCGCCTTTACCGCTGCCCCACCAATAACAGCCTACTTGATGACCATAGCAACCACACATCAGAAATTTTCTCTAGTTATGTCACAAAAACATAAACTCTGCGATCGCCTCACTTTTGCCCGATCCTCTAGAGTCAACCCATTCACCTCAGTCGAAGGCGGGCTTACCGATCGCAAAACATCACCGCAACGCATCACCGCAAATAATTCATACCCCTCACAGAATCTTCAGTACCATAAAGCAGCCTTAACCCCATCAGTCCTCATGAACCTCCAGCGATTCCTAACGCCCTTCGCGCTCACCCTCGCGGCCCTGGCCCTCACGTTATCCTCAGCCCAAGCCACCATTCCCCAAACCCCGATCGAAACCCTAAAATCCGATCGCCTCCTTGACTACAGTCCCCTGCAAGACCTCCTCCGCAGCGGAAACTGGGAAGAAGCCAACGCCGTCACCTCCACCCTGATGCTCAAAGCAGGCGGACAACTCGATCGAGGCTATCTCATTAAGCAAGACATCCGCTATTTTCCCTGCAACGATCTCCTGACCCTCAATCGCCTATGGCAGTACTACAGCAGCGATCGCTACGGCTACGGTCCCCAAACGCGCATTTGGGTTGGGCTTAAGGGCAAAAACTATCAAGATTCTCTGCGCTTCGAGAAAAAAGTCGGCTGGGGCACCCGCGCAACGCTCATCAAAAATCCTGCCCAAGCCCCCATCGGACATCTCTCCTTTCGGCCTGCAAGTGGCGGCGGAGTCGCTGATGCCTGGGGCGGCGGCTGGATGGACGAAATGCCCAAACGCTTCAACACCTGCATGAATCCCCCCAAGCCGTTGGCAACGCCTCCCGGAACGGGAATCGACCTCACCAAACCCGCGAAACCTACCAAACCCGTCAAACCGCTTAAACCCGTCAAACCCAGCCGCAAATGAAATTCCCCCACAGGCGATCGGCTTTCCACAAAAACACAACTTGTCAAAAAACCGTCACCGACCAGTGGTAATCTTGTGAGTGGCAATTTTGTCTGCTTGAAAGTGAAGTCCATTTATGACTAGCCCTGACTGCTGGGATCCCTAGTTAGGAATGCCTTTGAAGCGCATCTTGTTTTAGTAATAGCTGAAATACCTAGTAGGGCGTAAAGCATGGTCACCGCAGCAGCAAGTACGGGTTACATCACTCAAGTGATTGGTCCCGTCGTCGATATTAAATTTCCGGGCGGCAACATGCCCGCTATTTATAACGCGCTAAAAATCAAAACCAAAGACGTCGCAGGCAAGGAAATTTCCATCGCCTGCGAAGTCCAACAACTTTTAGGCGGCAACCAAGTTCGCGCCGTCTCAATGAGCAGCACTGATGGTCTGGTGCGCGGCGCTGAAGTCACCGACACGGGCGCTGCCATCAGCGTACCTGTTGGTGCCGCCACCTTAGGTCGTATTTTTAATGTCCTCGGCGAACCCGTGGACGAAAGAGGCCCCGTAGACACGTCAACCATGATGTCCATTCATCGTGCGGCTCCTAAGCTCACCGAACTGGAAACCAAGCCTTCTGTCTTTGAGACCGGAATTAAAGTTGTGGACCTGCTCACCCCCTATCGTCGGGGCGGCAAAATTGGATTGTTTGGCGGAGCTGGGGTTGGCAAGACCGTCATTATGATGGAACTGATCAACAACATCGCAACCAACCACGGTGGGGTATCGGTGTTTGCTGGAGTGGGCGAACGGACCCGCGAAGGAAACGATCTTTACAACGAAATGATCGAGTCGGGCGT
Source organism: Synechococcales cyanobacterium (assembly GCA_043787035.1). Classification (GTDB taxonomy): domain Bacteria; phylum Cyanobacteriota; class Cyanobacteriia; order Leptolyngbyales; family Leptolyngbyaceae; genus JAAFJU01. The sequence continues at coordinate 5,862 of JAYVVL010000330.1, read as the reverse complement.
GATCAACGCCGATGACCTTAGCAAATCCAAAATTGCTCTGGTGTACGGTCAAATGAACGAGCCACCTGGCGCACGGATGCGTGTCGCACTGTCGGGCTTAACCATGGCGGAGTACTTCCGTGATGTCAACAAGCAAGACGTATTGCTCTTCGTAGACAACATTTTCCGCTTCGTACAAGCGGGGGCTGAAGTGTCCGCGTTACTGGGCCGGATGCCGTCTGCAGTTGGCTATCAGCCGACCCTCGGGACGGACATGGGTGACTTGCAAGAGCGGATTGCTTCGACCACTGAAGGATCCATTACCTCCATTCAAGCTGTGTACGTGCCTGCGGATGACCTAACGGATCCCGCTCCGGCGACGACGTTTGCTCACCTGGATGGAACGACCGTACTGTCGCGGAACTTGGCCGCAAAGGGAATCTATCCCGCTGTGGATCCTCTAGATTCCACTTCGACCATGCTTCAGCCTGGAATTGTGGGCGCAGATCACTACGACACCGCTCGTGCTGTTCAGTCCACGCTGCAACGCTATAAGGAACTGCAAGACATTATTGCAATTCTGGGTCTAGACGAATTGTCGGAAGACGATCGAATCACCGTGTACCGTGCCCGTAAGATTGAGCGCTTCTTGTCTCAGCCGTTCTTCGTCGCAGAAGTCTTCACGGGTTCGCCTGGGAAGTACGTCTCGCTAGAGAAGACGATCGCAGGCTTCAAGCGCATTCTTGCAGGTGAGTTCGATGACTTGCCTGAGCAGGCGTTCTACCTTGTCGGCGACATCGACGAAGCGATCGCCAAAGCCGCGAAGTTGAAGTCAGAAGGGAAGTAGTTCGAGACTATCCCCCTCAACTCTTTTCCAAGAGAGAGTTGAGGGGACGTTTCACGTTTTCAGGTTTCATACTTTAAACAACAGGATTATTCCAATGCCTTTAACCGTTCGTGTCATCGCTCCCGACAAGACGGTCTGGGATGCGAGTGCTGAAGAAGTCATTTTACCCAGCACCACTGGACAAATGGGAATTTTAACCGGACATGCGTCGATGCTTACCGCATTGGATACGGGTGTTCTGCGGGTTCGGGCTGATAAAGAATGGACGCCCATTGCCCTAATGGGTGGATTCGCGGAAGTAGACAGAAATCAGGTTACGGTGCTCGTCAATGGCGCAGAACGTGGATCTGATATTAATCTCGAAGCGGCCCGCAATACGCTCACCGAAGCCGAAGCTCGGTTTAACAAAGCGCAAAACGGAACCGATCGCCCCGAATTAATTCTAGCCACGCAAGAGTACAAACGCGCACGAGCTAGAGTTCAGGCTGCGAGTGGAAACACTTAAGGGCGACCTGAGCCGATTTCAAAAAAAGATTGTGAAAACAAAGAGAGATGCGATCGCGTCTCTTTTTTTATAGGAATAACAATTCCTTACCGAGACTCTATGCGAAAAAGATCCCTATTTCCTCGACTACTTGCAGGCGGACGCTACCTCATCTTGATTGCGGTGGTCTGTTCGTTTATGGCTGCTGTTCTAGCCCTTATTTATGGAGGACTCCAGACGTTCAACTCAGTGGGCATCATTATAAGTCAGGGCGAGATCTCTAGTAAAAATTCCAAGAAGTTGGTGGTCTCTATGATTGAGGTGATTGACCTCTTTCTGTTAGGTACTGTTTTTTACATCACCGCACTGGGGTTGTATGAATTGTTCATCAGTGACAACATTGATGTGCCGGAGTGGCTTGAAATTCACACGATCGACGATCTCAAAGGTAAATTAATTAGCGTGGTAGTGGTGGTTTTGGGCGTGCTTTTTCTGGGACAAGCCGTGACCTGGGATGGCGAAACTAACCTATTGCCGTTTGGGGCCAGTATTGGCATTGTGATTGCGTCACTGACCTATTTTCTGAGTGGTCAACACAAAGTTAAAAAAGATAAGAGCCTGCCGGATGAACATTAATCTTTGTTCTTTATTTCTAGCCGCAGAGAGGTATGAGCCATGTTACTGAGCGCTGTTGGAAAACGTCTATAGGGTCTCAGGACGGCTGATAGAAAGGCGGGGCCCAGGTTCGATTAGCGGAGCCTTGATGCGATTGATTTGACCCAGCGCCCATTTTGCGGTTTCTTGGACTTCAATATCCGGATCCTCGCAGGCACTTTGGAGAAGCTGGCTGACGTTCGTGAGGAGGTCATAGACTCGGGTGAGATCGCGAATGGCGTTTTTGCGCACATCGGCATTTTCATCTTGGAGGGAAATAGCGAGTGCTCGGCTGACAGGCTTAAGGGTCCGGGTACTAATTTCAGACAGTGCTGATAGGACGAGCCCACGTTGCTGGGAATCTGAATCTAGGAGCAAATCGACTAGCGGCTGGACGGCCCGCGAATCGCCTCGTTGACCGAGTTCCCAAATGGCTTTCTGTCTTTGGGTTGGGTCGCTGCTGCGAAGGCCATGCACTAAGGCATCCATTACGCTCGGTTTGGGAATCCGCACCGTTTGAATGGCGATCGCTTCCGATCGAGACGGTGGCGTTAAGGTTGGCGGAGTGGGTATTGGGTTAGGCTCTACTTTAGGGATAGCTTTGGGGTCGGCTTTAGGGGTAATTTTTGTTTTAGGTATAGCTTTTATTTTTTGGGAAGCTTTGGCGTCGGTTGGGGATGAGAACAATTGGGGTTTTGGGCTATAAATCAGCGCATCTGGGGGTTGAGTGGCCAGTTGAGGCTGCGATCGGCGCATCACCAAGGTCATCCCAACGCCTGCTCCCATGACCGATGCGCCTAATAATCCTGGGACCCACCAGTCGATGCTTTTTTTCGGGGATGTTGTGTCGATGGTTGATTTTGACCCGGAAGACTTTGCCGTAGGACTAGGGGATGGCTTAGGCGTAGATTGCGCTGTAGATTGAGGCATGGGTTGCGCAACGGATGGAACTGGAGCCATGACGAGCGCCAGAGTTGCGGCCAGTACAAACAGAGTAGGATGGATGGGACGAACGCAGCGAGGGAAATAATAGAAAGACATAGGCTTAGACGGGGGCGTGAGCGGGGCTAAGAGTCGTATCTACAGATTGCACCGATCGAACCGAAAAATAACGCTGACGGATGTCCGGATTTCTCAATGGAGTGTAATTTCCTATGTCGATCGTTTTTTTCATCATTGGATTCAATATTATCTTGGCTTTCGGGTTGGGGTGGGTGGCCGGACGGATGGTGCGGTGGAGACGATCGCTCCAGCGTCTGACCCGGAGTCTCCAAGTGGCCGAGCAGACGGTTCAGCAGCACATCAATGCGAGTCCTACCCTGGCACTGCCTGTGCTCCTTCACTATCAGCAGCTTGAATCCCAACTGGCCCCACGCCTAAAATCCTCTGCCCAAGCCTTCAATGGATTACAGCGTGCCCATCGCCTATGGCGCGTTACTATAAGGAAATCTAGAGGGTTTTAGTTATGTCAGGCAATCGATCGGGTGGTTTTTTAGGTGGGATAATTATTGGTGCGGCGGCGGGTGCTATTGCAACGCTTTTGGCGGCTCCGCGCACGGGACAAGAAACACGGCGCATTCTCAAAAAATCCGCAGAGGCGCTTCCCGATCTGGCTGAAGACCTTTCAACATCGGTCCAAATCCAAGCCGATCGACTGTCCGAAGGTGCGCTAAAACGCTGGGATGGGACGTTGTTGAGGTTAAAAGAGGCGATCGCCGCAGGGGTTGAGGCGGGGATGGAAGCTAATGCGCGATCGGCTAACCGTTTTGAGTCGCGGGATGATGAATAATGGACCCGGTTTTTTGGCTTGGGGTGTCATTGTTTTTGGTGGCGATCAGTTTGACGGTCGTGCTGGTGGCGGCGATTCCGGCATTTCAGGAATTCAGTAAAGCGGCCCAGAGTGCCCAAAAATTATTTGATTTGCTCCAGCGAGAACTCCCTTCGACCTTAGATGCCTTGCGTCGCACTGGGGTTGAATTGTCGGATTTGTCTGAGGATATGAGTGAAGGGATTCAGAATGCAAGTCATGTGGTGAAGCAGGTGGACGAGAGTCTGATAGAAGTTAAGCAACAGGTCCAACGTGCGGGGATAGGCACAACCAGTTTTTTGGTGGGGATGCGAGCCGCGATGCGAAGTTTTGGGCGATCGCGCAGACGGAGATGACATCGCTTGCACGGGCTGAAAGCAAATTGGTTGAGTCGATGAGCGTAAACAGCATATTCTCGATCGGCATCCAGACTTGCCAGACGGTTATTTGAGCTTGATTGAGCAAACACTGTTGAATCCTGATGAAGTGCGGTTCGAGAAGACTTTGCTGTTTTCTCGTTGGTTTTCTGATATTCGGCGGGGACGATTCCTGGTCGTTGCGGTAGTATCAGATCAGAGAACAGCGGCACTTGATGACCGTCACTGGATTGTGACTGCCTATCTATCAAATACAGTCACCCAAGAGCATGTGGTATTGATGGCAAACTAGCATTTGAATACGATCGGATTGGAGATATTCTATACATCAACAAATGTGCTGTCTATCCCGAACAGGAGTCTACGGAGATTAGTGCTGGGGTCGTGGCTCGACATAATCCGCAGACACAAGCTGTTTAGACCTTAGAAATTTTGTGGTTCTCGCGGCAGATGCAACAGGGTGAATCGTTTGAATTGCCGATCGATGTTGACTGGCAATTGGCTTTCACAAAGTGTCTCTAAAAGAGAATCGCGGCGTGAGATCGGGCTTGAGTACGCGATCGGTCTTTTCTGAAATGAATGATTGGGTTTGTCACAGTTCTTTGATTTTTCGAGAAATCGTAGAATTTTGAAGAACTAAAGATGCAGATGCAGCAGCGAGTTCGGATTCACCACCTCACACCATCGACAGCTAACTGAAGTAAAATTTTAACGGCACTTGGCGCACTTATGCTAGCGGTGCCGATTGCGAGTTTCTAGAAATAGAGAGGTAATGGCTTGAATATCTTGACGTTCCAACCGTTTGATCCAGAATATGGTTAAAGAACAACCTCCTCGTAAAACAGCCCAACAGATTGCTCGTTCAAGCGGTGAAGGTAAGGAAATGACAGTATCTTTGCCAAGTTGTTGCAGTCGGGTTAAGCACCGAGCTGCACGTTGCGCGGCGGAGTTTGCTAAGGTTTGTAACAGTTCTTCACGCTCGTAGGTGAGACGTTCAGTCGAGTCTCCCATTGCCCAGTAAAGATGTAGGATTGATCGATTACGTCTGTACGATCGGTGCAACATCCGAATTAATTGTTGTCGCAACGGGCCGTAAGATTCCATAGATAAAATTTAACCCATAGATCTTTTGTCTAGCGATCAAAAGTCTAAGTCTGCGGAGTTTCGATCGCAAAGAGTTCGATTCATTCCCCTCGTCATTATGTCAAGTTACTGAAATATCTTTCCTCATATCTTCTTCAGGGTGCTGTAGCTGAGTGTCTTTAGCTTATACCCTGAAAGCTTTTTTTACCATCCATATACCCCTTCTGTCCAGTGTGATAGGCTTTCCTGACCATATGGGGTAAATAGCAGTGACATTTTGACGATCGAAATTTTATGACCTATTCCGAGTTTGGTCTAATGCAAAAAACCTTGCAGTGAGCCAAAAATTAGGAATAGTCCCATCGCCAGTCGGTACCACACAAAAATCCAGGTGCTCTGCTTTTCCAGGTACCGTAGTAGTCCATAAATAGCTGCAAAAGAAGAGATAGTCCCTGAAATCAAACCGACTAGTAAAATCAGCCAACCCTCCAGGCTTAATCCAGCTTTGAGCAACTCATGCAAGGCGGCTGAACCTGCCAAAATAACGGCGGGCAATCCAAGTAAAAAGGAGAATTTAGCCGCAGTTTCCCGTTCCATTCCCAACAATAAAGCACCTGTGATGGTCGAACCC
>JAYVVL010000329.1:0-9635 GCA_043787035.1 Synechococcales cyanobacterium | reverse complement strand
AGCACCTGACCTCGGATTCGCACCTGCCATCCCAAACCTAATCCCGAACCCGTCACCGTCGTAATGCAATTACCAAAGCGATCGATCGCCTGTATCCCTTTCTCCGGTAACGTTACCTGAACCAAACTCGCTGGATCAATCCTCCGACCGATCGTCTCCAATGGCACGCCCTGAGCTAAATGCGCTCCCACTGCTGCAAAAATATCCCGGCCCTGAAATGTAGCACTTGATGGAGGATTGGCCGTTGTTGAGGACGATCGCCAAAATTTAGGCTGGTCTAGCTCTACCGCACTCACAACTAACCCATGATCGAGCACTAGCAGCCCATTGTCTGGACCCACAAACATCGATCGTTCCGTCATTAATGCGATCGATCGTCTTGATGTTCCCACACCCGGATCGACCACAGCTACATGCACCGTTCCCACTGGAAAATACGGTTCTGCCATCAAGAGCTGAAACCGTCCGCCCATGACATCTTGCGGCAACACTTCATGACTCAAATCCACAATTGTCGCCCCCGGACAGATCCCATAGATCACCCCTTTCATTACGCCGACATAGCTATCTCGTAGCCCAAAATCACTTAAGAGGGTTAATAATCTCATAACACTATCCTGATTAATGCCGGATCAAAAATAATTGAAATATTCTTACACCGATCGTTCACTGCCCGATCGATGTGTTAACGTGTCAAATCTTAAAACGCACTCTAATTTTCGCGCTGTTTTCTACTCTTTCTTCACACTTAACTTTATGAATATTGCGCTCTTCACCTCGCGTTGTGGGTTCATGATTGGGATCGCGGTTATCCTCAGTTTCCCCATTAATGCCACTGCTCAAATCCCGGACTCCGAGCAGCTTCCACCGCCTCCTGCGGCAGAGGGCTACAGTCCTTCCGCTCTCAACTACAGCGCTGCAACTGGCTATCGCGTCGTTATTCCCAGTGACAATGCTAATCGTTTAGCCCAAGCCAAAGCTCTCGAACCCACCGCCTTTCTTCAAACCTTAAACGGCCAGCGTGTGATTCAAGTTGGGCTGTATGGGAACGAATCGACCGCGCGTCAACAGGTTGCTCGATTCCAAGCCCAAGGAATGCCTGTTATTCTCCAAGGGGGCGGAGTCCCTAATTCTTCCAGTACTCTTCCCAGTCTCCCCCCCCTTTCCGCACCTTCTCAACTGCTTCCGATTAATAACACTAACAACCCAAATGCCCTTCCAGTGGTCCAGACGATCGCTAAAGGCTACTACGTCATTGTTCCGACTCAGTCGGGTGAGGTGAATTTTGTGCAATCGCAGCTCAATCAATCGGGCATCCCGTCGCAGTATATCTTTCTGCGCGATCGACCCTTTGGGATTCACTATGCGATCGGCGTTTTCAGTCAACGGAGTCAAGCGGACAAAATGGCTTCGCTCATTCGGAGCCGGGGCAATCTTGACGCTCGCGTTCACTACGAGCGTTAGCGCAAAACTTCAATTAATGGCCGATTATAAGTCGAATCCCGGACAATCCATTCAGCTCCCAAATGCCGATGCTCCAGCCGATCGCCAGCCCCAACCAAGAGATGAGCGTCAGCCAGATGCCTGTCGAGCGTTCGCTGAAGTATCCGTTGCTAAAGTCAATGCGAGCAAGGGCTTCACAAGCAAGAATCATAAAGATAGGTACAAACACTTTGAGCCAGTTTAAGAGAACTGACGTGACGCCCGCGACTAAAATCAAGAGGCAAAAAGCAACCGCATCTGACTCGAAGTGATTTCGCATGAATTTCCCTAAAAAGGTCAATGGATGCAGAAATACGATCGTCAATCCAAATGCAAACGCCAGCCCGAGGGCTAAGGATAGATTCGGGTCGGTCGTGGTCGCCAAAAAATGCCCAAAGGCAACGTAGGCTGACAGCATGAGAAGAAGAGATTTCCAGGGAAACCGACGGATGGTTGTCGTCATGATTAACCCGATGTCTTGGAATAAGATGACTAAAGTAACGCTCTCCTATGGTACCGCGCGGAGCACGACCTAAAGATAGTGTTCTTTACTACAATTCACTCAACCAACGGACAATAACGATCGAGTTGCTTTCGGACGGTTGTCGGCGATCGATGAGGATGTGTTGACGGTGTTGTGGGCCTCCGGGAGGCGTTGCCAACGATGAGCTATACGGTTTTGGGTTAGCGATCGGGTAACAGGAGTTATTCATCCAAATTAACCTGCCACAGTATTTGGAACGGCACTTGGAGCGGCATAGTTTGCCATTAACAAGATCTCAGCAACAATCCATTTTTAATATGATTCGTCTCCGATCCTTGATATGGAACAATGTGTGCAGCCTCTAATACCTCTGTTACGGCGCAATCTGTAATTTGGCAACGAGAGTCATAAATTCTCATGAGTTCTTGGCGAAACCGAGCTTGTCCCCGACGCTGAACGATCGCCCTAATTTGCCTCTGGCGAGCATCTTCAATACTAGTTGGGTCAAAATCTCCACACTCATCAGCCTTCGCATACTCAGCCAACATTGAGATTGATGAATGGTGATCTTGTAGAGAATTCTGCCAAAAATCACTTAATTTGAATTTATCCTTTTTCTTCTGAAAATCATCATCTCAAGATCCGGAGACTCAAACTCTGTGATCTTTTGAGGCTAAATTTCATCAGTGGTTATACCCAGAAGATAAATCTGTCCAACGACTAAATTCGGATTGACGATCTGAAGCTTCCTCCTGGCGGAAATCGATCGGCCAAATAATCTAATCATTCTCCTAGTCGTTCACGATATTGATCGAGTTGTCGTTGGAGTTCGTCAGATTTCGATCGTTCTGCCATAAGTTGGGCTTCAAGCTCTTCTTCTCTTTCATACAACTCAAGGGGAGTCAGTAAGGGAGAAGCCAAGCAGTACTTGCATGAATTGTATCTAGAGTTTTAATCCTCTTAATCGATCGCAGTTGTGCAACTTCCTTGAGAATTTGCCGACTAATGGGCATTAGTTGAATGTCGGATTCTGTGAGAAATTTTTCATAGCCTCTAATTCTTTGAGAATCTGATAATTTAAGTGGCTGGACAAGAATTTCCATCAGGGTGAGTTCACTCGTGACAATCTGAATTTTACGAGATTGAAATTTTCCCAAAAATACATTGAGTATTGAGAAATATCTTTGATCACTTTGTAATGTGTAAATAAAGATGGCTGAATCAACATGAACGATCGCACTATCCTGGATATTTAATCGTCCCATGAGTCACGTTCCTCACGGATTTGTCGATCGATTTCTTCAGGAGTGCGAAATGGTCCCAATTTATGGGCTGCATCTAGGATTTCTAAGGCTCTACGTTGCTTGGTTTTTGATTTTCCGGTAACACGACGGTTGGTGAAGCCTCCCGGAAAGGAAATCGCCCCTCCCCTTCTCAATTCTAATTTCCTCATTCTTCATTCTCCACCGCCCCCAATGCTTTAAGAGTCGCGATCGTACCGGGAGTTAAACCTTTGGCATCCGTAATGTTCATGCCTTCGTAGGGGAGAAGTTTTAACGTTCGTTGGCAATTGCCAGTTTTAGTACTCCAAATCTTAATGCTCCCATTTTCATCACTACTTATAATGAGATCACCATCTAAACTAAATACAAGTGAGTATACTCGACTAAAATGACCATTTATAGTCATCAAACAAAAACCTGATTTCATATCCCATAGTTTGATTGTTTGATCATGACTGCAACTAGCTAGTGTTTGACCATCTGGGCTAAAAACAACTTTATTTACCCAGTTATCATGGCCTATCAATGTAAATAAACATTCACCAGTTGTGATGTCCCATAGTTTAATCGTCCTGTCATAACTAGCCGAGGCAATCATTTGATCGTCGTGACTAAATACAACTTGTGATACGGAGTTAGTGTGTCCTTCAAAGAGCCTGATTAATTTACCTGTAAGGTAATTGTGGACTTTAATTATCTTGTCATAACTACCACTTGCTAAGAGTGTGCCGTCATGGCTAAATGCAAGTGAAGAAATTCTATTTGTATGTTCACTTTGAAATGTTTCCAAACATTCACCAGACACAAAATTCCATAATTTTATTATTCCACCAGCAGAACTACTTGCAAGAATTGTATTTCTTGGGTTAAATGCAAGTGCATAGACTGACTTAGTATGACCTGAGAGGGTCATCAAAACTGATTGAGTCTTTAAACTCAATATTTCTATATCTCGGTCAGCGCTAGCAAATACGTTTCGAGTTGAGTTGAATGCAAATGCATTTGAATATTTGAGCCATCTACGAAATGTGGCTAGATTTTTATTGTCTAAATTCCAGGACAGTACTGTTCCATTACTATAGGTGCTAATCATGCTATTACTTGAAATTGGATTGATTGATAAAATCTGATTTGAGTACCCTTTCAAAACTTTAATACATTTACCAGTTGGCATACTCCATAATCTAACTGATTGATCTGATCCAGCAGTAGCCAGCATATCGCCCTTTGGATTGAATGCGACACATCGTAGACCACTCGTATGTCCTTCCAAAATATTTATACATTCACCCTTGTCAATATCCCACAATCGAACTGTACAGTCTGAACTCCCACTAGCAAGAATTTTGCTATCTGGAGAAAATGAAAGACTCCAGATAGGTTCTGTATGACCTCGAAAGATTTTAATGGATTCATCGGTTTCAACATCCCACAATCGAATGGTCTTATCAAAACCTGCACTTGCAAGAACTTGACCTTGTAAACTGAAAGGAGATGAATTCACTAAACCTTCATGTCCATGTAGAACCTTTAGGCATGACCCAGTGTGGACATCCCATATTCGTATTGTATTGTCACGACTACTACTAGAAAGAATTGTACCATCTTGGTTAAAAGATGCTGAGTAAACCCAATCCGTATGACCATTTAATGTTTTTAGACATTCCCCAGTTTTCCCATTCCATAACTTGATAGAACAGTCAAAGGATGTGCTAGCTATTAACTCACCCGAGGGACTAAATATGGCATTAATTACGGAATTAGAATGTCCCTGTAAGATTCTTACACATTTTCCAGTTTGAGCTTCCCATAATCTTATTGTGGAATCAGAGCTGGCGCTAGCTATCATGTCCCCATCAGGACTAAAATTGACTGAATAGACTGAATTCTGATGCTCTTTAGATTTCCAAGCTTCGCGAAGAGTTTCAACTTCTATCAAACTGATCAATCCAGAATCATCACTGAGAACTATAAATTTACTGTCTGGGCTAAACGCCACTGACCAAACGTTACCAATTAGTCGGGCGAACTGTGATTTCTCTAAATAGGCATTGGTAAAATCAGTTCTCCATAAATTTGCCTCGCAAAAATCAGCTCCTACGATGACTAACTCTGATAACTGACAGTTCTTTAAGATATCACAGTCTAATTTTAAAAGAATGTTGACTGTATTTCCTCCAATGTATTCAATATCATCATAACTTTTGCCACGGGTAAGTTCAAGAACAGAAAAAATATGATGCGGAAAAATTGGTAATGTCGAAACAATTGGTAGTATTAATTCCATGACGGCTTTAGTGAGCGGTGCCAGTCCAAAGCCCGATCGCAACACTTCCAAACTCTCCGTCACAAACCCCTTCAGCGGAGCAACAGCCCCACCGCCAAAGTATTCCGACCATGTGTAGTCACGCGGCTCCAAAGTCCGATCGATCCCCGACTTCATCTGTGCCAACTCCAGAAAATCAGGAGCCAAAGCCCCCAGTTCCGCCGCAAACTTAAACGCCACAAAAAACTCCAAAAGCGATCGATGGGCAGGTTGATAATCGCCATCGGAATTGCGGATTAACATCGTCTGACCCATCATGTCGTAATGCCAATGGTCCAGATCCTTCTCCTCTTGAACCGCCGACCCAAAGAGTTTGCGAATCCGATCGGGAAACTCACGATAATTCAAGCTCATGCGATCATTCGACAACATTTCCCACGATAGCTCACACAGAAAATATAGCTTATCCGCCATCGACGTAAACGTCCGCTCCGCCCGAATATCTCGCTCCATCTTGCGCCGCACCGCATACAAATACACCCGCGACATATCCACAGGTTTCCCCGCCTCAATATCCGGCAACGCCTCCAAAATCAACTCCGTCATAACAGGACGCCGCGCCAAATCCAAAAGCTGCGGATTGCCCATCACCTGCGCCACCGTTTCCGAAGACGATGCCAATAGCAACACCTCTCGGATTTGCGAATCATCAAATTTCTCAAGTTCCAACACCTCAAACTGCGGCGTCTCTCCTGACAACCCTCGCGTTGACGCTTGCAATTCAGCATTGAGCAACGATCGACCTTCCTTCGCATCGGGAAAGTGTTCCGTCCGACAAGTCAAAATCACCTTAGAACCGGGCACCACCACCTTCGCTAGCTCCCAGAAATTATTAATCATCTGCTGCTTATCGACCCGTGCCGCCATCTCATCAAAGCCATCAAAAATCAATAGCAACTTGCCCATTCGATTCAGTTCTACAAATGCCGAATACCCCGGAATCGGAATCTCATGCTTCCTAAAAAAGAACTCCGAAAACAACGACTCCACACTCACCGCCTTCGCATAATCCCGCAATGGAATCACAATAGGCAATCGGGGACGCCCCACCCCATTCGCCTTCGCCGATCGATACTTCGACACCGCGATCGACGCATAATGCAACGCTAACCAAGTCTTCCCAGTCCCAAACTCCCCCAAAATCGACAAATGCTCCTTCGCCGGATCATCCATCCACAGATCAATATAGCCCTCCGTCCAGCCATCACTTTCCCCATACCGACTCATTCCCAACCGCTGATGCGTCATCGGGTCAAACTCCTCCTTCATACAAGCCAACGGCACATACCTTGCCTCAATTCCCCGAGTAGCAATCTCCGCCTCTAACCAATCCAAATACCCCTCAAAATCCGCATCCTGATCCAAAAACTCATCAAACGTAAAACAAAACAAATCCGCATTTTCAGGAGCCTCACAAGCCGATCGCGCCGCCTTACTAATTCTTCGTTCCGTCACCAACCATCCCTCATCCACGCGCTGCAACCCCACCGATTCCCGTAACCCGATCACATCATGCACCTTCGCCTCCCCCGCAATCCCGCGCACCAAAACTCGATCGAACCCGCGCCGTTTCGGAATATTAATCACCCATTCAAAATAGTCAAGGTCCCACTTCTCCGTCGGCTCCAAATGGTAGCCCAACACCTCAAACCACGATCGCATCCTCAGCGCCAACTCCCCCGCCCGACAATTCGCAGAAACTAGCGCCAGCGTTTCGACGGGTGATAACGCCGCAGGATTTGCGATCGCTTCCAATTGCCCTGCCACTTGTTCCAACTTCCGATCGATCGTCCGTTCAATCTTACGAAGCTGATGTTGGACTAACGTTTCCTTTGGCGTTTGCGATCGCCGAGTCACCTTCAAAAAAGCCGCCGCAAACTCCGCTAGTTCCCTTGAAGCCTCACAACCTGAACTCCGCACCTTCTCCCCAATCTCAGACGAAGTCAAAAACGCCTCCCCACTCGTCAACCACTCCTGCGGATTATTCTCATCAAAACTTCGCCGAAACCCCGATCGAATTTCCGCCGCCCGAAAAATCTCTAAACAAACATCCGGTTTTCCATAGCCATACTCCACCAGAGCATAGACATACACCGCCTCAAAATCCTCCGGCGGATGCTCTGGATCGATGCCCACGGACTTCAGCACCCGAATCACATACTCACTCCGTTGCAGCTTATCCTTAACAAACTGCGAACCCGTCAATGCTTGAATAGCTTGCAGAAAAAGAGCGATCGTCATAGCTACTAGTTCCTAAAACATTGAGAGGAAACCAACTTTCTCCTAGTGTAGCGAAATTTAATCGACTGAGTAGAATTAAGCGCTTATCTTGGTCGAGTTCTTCCACGCCTTCCTTGACATATTGATCGAGAACAAAGTTTAGGAATTCTTGCTGTTTGCCGAAATACCTGGAAAAAATCAGTGGCTTAAAGGTCATCACCCGATCGGTGCGGCTGATGGGTTCGGTGGCATAGGCGATATAGGTCAGCACGTCGTAGAGATCGCTCTTTTCGGCGTTGATAAGGCGGCTGATTTCGGTGAGTTGTTCTTTGCCATAGCCTTTTTCTGAGAGTCCTTCTAGTAATGCTTTACGAGTATCGGGACGACTCCAGAGCGATCGGAGTTCGACTTCGTTTTTAAAGAGTGCGGGTATTTCGCCAAAGAGGCGTTCTACGAATTCAAGTGCTGATAGTGGCTTACCATCGGGACTCCAGAAGCTTGTGGTGATGCGAGATTGGAGGTGACGGTCTTTGCCATCGGCGAGTTTGATTTTGATAATGGGTGGGCGGGTGGATTCGGATGTGGGGTTGTCTATTGCAAGATTGTAGGGGCTTGGGGTTCGCGGACGTTGCGGGCATCGACTCCGGTGAAGAGTTTTTGGGAGGTGGTGAGGATGGTGGGAATGGTTTTCTCGTTGTCTTGGAAAGTTTTGAGAGATTGTTCGCCGAGTTTGCCGTCGTCGGAGGTAACGCGGACGCAGTAGTTGGGGTGGGTGCTCATTTTGGTTTGGTTGATTAGGTTGCGGACGGCTAGGGCGTGGGGCTGGTTGGCGCAGAAGACTATTGTTTTTTGGTTTTGGTCTATTGCGTCCATGAAAAGCTTGACTCTGTAGCGTTCTCGTTCTTCAATTTCAATGATGCGGTTGAAGTCTTTTTCGGTGTAGGTTTTCTTTTGGTTTACCGTTCCTTCTAGCGTTTCATCTTCAAGGGCGTAAGTGTATTCGTCTAGGTTGGTTTCGATTTGGCGGACTTTGAAGGGGGTGAGGTAGCCGTCGTTGATGCCAGATTTGAGGGCGTAAGTGTAGACGGGTTCGCCGAAGTAGGTGTCGGTGTCGGCGTTTTGAGTGCTATTTAATGGCGTTGTGTTGGTAGTAGCAGGCTTCCCATGTGCCGCTGCGGTCTTCAAAGGGGATAGTGGCGAAGCGGTCTCTCCAGAGGTTTTCCTGGCTGAAGGTGAGGTGCCAGAGTTCTTCGGGGGTGGGGTATTGGGGGATGTAGGTTTCGGTTCCGGTATACCTGTCGATTTGGTAGATGCGGCGTCCGTTGGTGGAGTAGGCGAAGCGGGTTTCGAGTTTTTCGGCGTAGTTTTTGGCTTAGGCGACGCCTTGGGTGTCGGGGAGGTCTCGTTTTTTGGCTTCGATGACAGCGAGTTTTTCGCCTTTGTAGACGAGTACGTAGTCGGCGTATTCGGAGGTGGCGCGTTTGCCGTGGCCGAGGAGGCGACCGGGGGCGATGACTTCGCGGCGAATCCTGCTATGTTCAACGGTACCCCAGCCTGAGGCTTTGAGGGCGGGGTCGATGAGTTCGGCGCGGGTTTCAGCTTCGTTCATGGGGCGATCGACTCAGTATATTGAAAGGCTGCGATGTGTCTATTGTAATGGTCTACACTGAATCGCGCCGCATTGAAGTACTATAACCATTACTGGTCTAGTGAGGTACGATGTTAATAGAGATTCTAGATTTAGTTTAGAGACAAGTAATGCAGCCTTACTCATTGGACTTACGCCAGAAAATTGTAGACGCTTATGATAAAGGTGATATCTCACAACGGAAGCTCGCGA
>JAYVVL010000328.1:0-3462 GCA_043787035.1 Synechococcales cyanobacterium | reverse complement strand
CGCAGACAGTGGTGGGGACGCGAACAATAACATCGCTCATAGTGTCACCTCGCCAGTAACTAAGGCCAAGCCCTTATTCCGCCGCGTCTTTCGATCGCGCATATCCAGGGTGTCGAAATCCCAGACGTAAGCTGATTTTGACAATTTGTCCCAAGTCTTCAAGTCTGCAAAATCGAATCCTTCAATCAGGGCGATCGATTTGTCTGTGCAATTTGCAGGAATTCCACTCGATACGCTACGCGGCATCAATAGATTGAATGTCCCCAGCAGTGGATTGCCTGCGATTGTGCAGACGAAATTCCAAGCCAACGGAGAGCCGTAATCACTCCGCACTGAAGAGAATCCTTGCCATCCGGTAACGTCGATC
Source organism: Synechococcales cyanobacterium (assembly GCA_043787035.1). Classification (GTDB taxonomy): domain Bacteria; phylum Cyanobacteriota; class Cyanobacteriia; order Leptolyngbyales; family Leptolyngbyaceae; genus JAAFJU01. Next base: position 3,095 of record JAYVVL010000328.1, on the reverse strand, counting down.
GGATTCCCTCGCAACTGCGTCTCCTTTGACAATAGTTCAGGGACTTTTGTGACGTATGCAATTAAGTCAGTGGGAGCCAGCGATTGAGATAGTTCGAGTTCGCCGCAATCGCCATAGTACAATTTCTGCCCAGTCACCATTGCAGCCGCAATAGGCATAATCCTAATCGCCACCGGGACAGTGGAGATAGGGGCAGGGCAGACCAATGCAGTGCCGTGATACAGCGTTATATTGAATTCAAAATCGTCGCCTTGCGGGATTAAAAGGTTTGCCATGTATGAGCCTACAAAGAATAGGAAGCCGAGAGAACGTGGAATTGCCCAACAGCTAAAGTGGTGAAGCTGGTTACTGCTCCCGAAGGATCGATCGTCAGAACTCCCAATCCAGCCGATGTGTTGCTGATGCAGTTGATCGAAGCCGATGGTCGGCAATCCAAGGGTAGGGTGGTCATTGCTGTTGCATAAGACCCAGAGACAGCAATGACGCCCTGGAGGAAAACCATGTCCCGTCCAATACGTTTGACTGATGCGGCAGCGAAACCGCCTCCGTAATTGACCCAGTTCGCGGTTAAAGTAAGCCCCCTCCAACCGGGAGCATCATGGTTATAGAGATGGTTGAAACCTTGTGCCGTTGTCGCTACCTGAGTCGAGTTCGTGTTGTACGCCGATGTCGGTGCTGTGGGTATCCCGGTAAGGGCCAAGGATTCTGGCACAAATCCTTCCGCCAACCAGCTAGAGTATGCCGACATATAAACTAGCTCGATCGCACGTCCGCCATAAACAATGATGTTTTGCGAAAGAATCAATCCGCTGCCATTCACCAATGTGATCGCATTAGTTCCCGTATTCACGATCGTAATGCGCTGACCGTTCGCGCCCGTGCTCACTTGAGGATTGCTTGTAAGCGTGATCGGCGAAGCCGCCGCCACTGGGATAGTCCCCGCATTAGCGACAATCGTGGAGGCCGCTGTCAGTGTTTGCAATGCGCCCGGAGTGATGACGAAACTTCCAGCGCTTCCACCCAGCCCCGCGATTTGAGATGCCGAGTAATCATTAGCCCCGGCCACCACTGCCCCCGATCTGCCGAAGACCGTCGCCACCGCACCGCCGCCGCCACTGGATCTGATTGCTCCAAGCATTACGCAGCCCCCCAGTAGAATTGCAAGCTTGTGCCTGCGGTCGAAGTGGCACGGACCCGAAATTGCATTGCGAAAAGATCTCTCAAGTCGAAGGCCATCACCGCCTTGCCGCCTGCCGGGAGCGTTGTCAAGTCGATCGCCGCACCCGTCAAATCTGCGCAATGCCGAAGGATTGACCCGGCTGTAGGTGTGGTGAAATGAGTGGAAAGATTCAGGTGGACCTGAGCATCACCCGCTGCATGGGCCAAGGACGAAATCTCGAAACCACTCAGCGCATTGGCACCCGTATTGTTCACCTGCAATCGCACCCGGCCAAATTTGGATGTATCGAAAAACGTACCCGTACTCAGCGCCGCCGTAATCGCTAAAGTAGGTGCGCCATAAGTGCCGTACTGCGAGTCCACTGGTACACGCGAATTCACCGCATCAGGAAGCTTTGTACTCAGCAGGCGCTTCAGTAATGCCGTCAGTGAAAAGGTACCTGCGTCAGTGGTGGCCGAAGTGTCAGCCGTGGTGCCGATGACCGCCTCTAATTCTTGGGCGAAGAACCCAAATCGGAATGGATCTGCAATACTGCCATCGCCGCGTCCCTTCCGCCACTGGGGAAGGTTCACACCATTAATGTATCGATCGTCTGCCATCGGAGTCCACGGGCACAGGGGTCTGTCCTATTGTAGCGCTGGACAGACGGGACGCAACGAAAAAGGCTTTCTTGAACTGGTAGACGCAGAAGATGAAGAGGCCATAGAGCTAGTTCAGCGCCGAATGTTGAACAAGTCTTGATTGAATCAACTCAGAGGTGGGAATTCCCACCTCTCTTGCTGTGAGAGCGTTTGCAGCCTTCCCCTAAACCTCCAATTCGTCAATGCGATCGTCTGGGCATTCTCGGCAAACCACGCGCCACATGACGCCCCACTCGACCCACTCCCAAGTTTTCCCAGATGGCGAAGGCTGCAACCGTTTCCCGCACAGCAGGCACCGCGTTCCAGGCGTGTTCTTCATACTCGATCTCGGTGGTGCATTGTTGTGGAACACAATCAGTAATCCATGGCAAACATACTGGTTTGGGCGGCACTAAAGAAGGCGTAGGTGTTGATGGAAGTGACAAGTGCCGGATTGCTCTCGACCCATGCCGATCGTCTGCCAGAGGTATCCACAGATGCGACACGGAAGGTATAGACATCCTCGATCGGGTTAGTCATTTCGTAGCCAAGTCCTGACACCGATCGGGTATTGCCCCAGTCATCTGTATTGCCGCGTTTCCACTCCAGCACGTAGCTTTCCACGAACTCATCCCGCGTCCCGTCTGCGCCTGCTGCGAACTGCCAAGAGACAGACAGGATGGATTGATTTGAGATGATTCTCGGGATAGCCGCTACATCCCTTGGCACACTGACGACGGTAGGTGCTGTGATGCGAGTAGAGCGCGTAACAAGGCTTAATCCCTGTTCAACGGCGGCATAGAAAGATGGCTCATAAATGACGGCTTGGATCTCGTAGATACTGTAAGAACTGCCTTCCACCGGAACGATATTCGTCACCTGGAATTTCTGAGGCGTCACCAAAACCGAGGCCAGAACCCAAGTCGATTCAGCCAGTGGAGCAGCGCCGTAAGCAGGTGCCGTGGTGAGTGTGCTGCGATTCCCTGGATTGCTAGTGACGGTACGCTCTTGGATGGTCCCATCAGGCATCGTGCAAAACAGGATGTAACTGACTCCGGATGCCAGTTTCACCGGGCGATCGAGAACTGTGGTGGTGCCATCTGAACTAGAGACAAGTCCGCCAATTTCTTCATTGGCCTGCTTGGAGTCTGCGATTTGAATTTCGTCCCCTGGCAGCACCATGACGCCCTTCAACCGTGACCGAAACGTGACTGCCGTATCACGCACCCGATCGCCTAGTAATGCCGCTAAACCTGCCCTGTGCGCCTGCCCTTGAGTGGTGCATCCTGGGACTG
>JAYVVL010000327.1:0-9670 GCA_043787035.1 Synechococcales cyanobacterium | reverse complement strand
TTTCTGTTGCTGTTGAGCATGAATATCCAGCGGGACGCGCGGTCCTAATGGAAGATGCTTGGGGCAATGCCGTCTATTTTATTACCTCAGGCTGGGTGAAAGTCAGGCGGACGTCTGGCAGCTCTGAAGACGTCGCAACATTGGCTATTTTGGGGAGAGGGGATTTCTTTGGCGAGATGGCCGTTCTAGATGAGTCGCCCCGATCGACCGATGTGATTGCCCTCAGTAGCGTTAAGCTCTTGAGCATTGCTGCGGGACGATTTATCCAAACGCTTTTCAAGGATCCACAACTGCATCATCGGATGCTCCAGCTAATGGTGCGTCGTCTTCGTCAGACCAACTTGCGTTCCCAACTGCGCGACCAGCCGCCAGCGGTGAAACTCATTCATACCCTAGTGTCACTGGCTGAAGCCTACGGCAATACGACCAATGAAGGCGTTGAGATTTTCAACATCGCGCCTCGCGACTTAGGCGATGTGTCGGACGTGGGCAGCGACGATGCGAATAAGATTATTTCAAGATTAGTTGAAAAAGGTTGGATTAAGCTCCAGAGCGATCGATCGGTCCTGCTTCTGCCTAACCTCAGACAAATGCAGCAGCTTTTAAGCAAGTCCTCCACCTAACTGACCCCATGCCCCCCATACTGCGCTACACCGTTGCCATGCCCCAGCCCACCAATCACTGCTTTGAAGTGACGGCAGAGATTGCTTCAGGGGTTGGAGAGTCCATAGACCTAGTGATGCCAGTTTGGACACCGGGGTCCTACATGGTCCGGGAGTATTCGCGGCATATTCAACGCTTAACGGCTGAGGATAACAACGGGCAACGGTTGACCTGTCGTAAAATTGCAAAAAACCATTGGCAGATTGCCAATCCGGACAACACCTGCGTCACCGTGCGCTATCGCCTCTACGCCAACGACCTCACCGTTCGCACTAACCACCTCGATAACACGCACGGCTACTTCAACGGGGCCGCGACTTTCTTTTATATTCCTGAATATCTTCAGGATCCGATCGACATCACGATCGCACTGCCCGATCCGGCTTGGACGATTGCAACAGCGCTTCCTCAAGTGGCCGAACACTGCTTCCGCGCTAAAGACTTCGACACCTTAGTGGATAGTCCGTTTGAAATAGGATTGCACACCCAGTTGACCTTTGAAGTCTTGGGCAAGCCCCATAAACTGGTGATTTGGGGGAAAGGAAATCTAGAGCCTCAGCCACTGATCGCCGACATGACGCGCATCATTGAGGCCGAGGCGACGCTTTTTGGGGGGCTACCCTACGATCGCTATCTCTTCATTTTGCATCTGACGAACGGCTACGGGGGACTGGAGCATAGAGACTCAACGTCGCTTGTTTTTTCCCGTAACGGCTTTAAAAAACGCGATCATTACGAAAACTTCCTAAGCCTTGTGGCCCATGAATTTTTTCATCTCTGGAATGTCAAACGGATTCGACCCAAGGCGCTAGAAGTCTTTGACTACGAGGCTGAAAACTATACGCCTTCACTCTGGTTTTCTGAAGGAGCCACAAGTTTTTATGATGGAGTGATTCCACTGCGAGCCGGAATTTATGATGCGAAGACCTATTTAAAAAACTTTAGTAAATCCATTACCCGCTACCTGACCACAATAGGACGCACCGTTCAACCCTTGACTGAATCGAGCTTCGATGCGTGGATCAAACTCTACCGACCTGATGCCAATTCGTCCAACTCGCAGATGTCCTATTATCTAAAGGGCGAAATGGTGACGTTTTTGCTTGACCTGTCTATTCGCAAGCGGCACCAAAACACGCGATCGATGGATCAGGTAATGCAGTCACTGTGGGAAAATTTTGGTCAATCAGAGATTGGATTTACGCCCGAGGATCTCAAAGCGACAATCGAAGCCGTGGCGGACTTTGATCTGACAGACTTTTTTGAGCGATATCTAGATGGACTGGATGATTTACCGTTCCAAGCGATTCTGACGGACTTTGGATTGCGGTTGGATTCCAATCTAGAGACGGGAAAACTAGCGCCTTATTTTGGGGTGCGATCGATGATGGAACAGGGACGAACCCTGATTAAGACCGTGGCTACCGGATCGCCCGCAGAACTGGCAGGTCTAGACGCAGGCGATGAACTAGTGGCAATAGATGGCCTGCGAACCAGCGTGGACCTGCTCAATGAACGGCTTCAAGCCTCTCAACCGGGCGATCGGCTAGAGGTTATGTTTTTCCATCAAGACGAGCTTCTCCAAACCCAAGTCACCCTCACCGACCCACAGCCGTCCCAATTTACTCTTGTGGCACTTCCCCATCCCACGTCACAGCAGTCCAGCCTTTTTGAGGGGTGGTTAGGGATGCCGCTCCACTCGCTCTAACTATTGCAATTACGTTACAATCAAGGCATCCATTAGAAACTAATGTGCAATCGTGTTCATGCGTGTATTGATCTCTTGCTTTGCTGCGATCGTGATGGTATTGACGTGGGGATATTCGCCTGCGTTAGCGGCTGAAACAAGGTTTGGAACGGGGGTTGATTCGGCCCCGGCGACCGCCGCCGCTGCTGTTGCTGTTCTAGAAGATAGCGTCCTTAAGGAAATTGGGGAGCTTCGAAATACGGCCTTTGGGGCAACAAATCAAGGCCAGTTTGATCTTGCGGAGGTCGCTTGGACGGACCTTTTAAAACGATTGCCCGACAATCCGGCCATCTTAAGCAATCGCGGCAACTCTCGGGTGAGCCAAGGCAAGCTCGAACTGGCCATTGAAGATTTCAACCGAGCTATTGTCCTGTCTCCCGATTCTCCCGATCCCTACCTCAATCGCGGCGCAGCCTATGAAGGACTAGACCGCTATGAAGAGGCGATCGTAGACTATGACCATGTGCTCGACCTCGATCCTAAAGATGCGGCTGCCTACAACAATCGCGGCAACGCAAAAGGCGGTCTTCGTCGTTGGAGTGAGGCATTGACGGACTACCGCAAAGCGTCGCTCTTAGCTCCAGATTTCGCTATCGCCCGAGCCAATACGGCCTTGGCGCTCTATCAGTTGGGAACAATAGACGAAGCCGTCCGTGAGATGCGCAATATCATTCGCAAATACCCTCGGTTCGCAGACGTACGAGCCGCCTACACCGCCGCTCTCTGGGGGCAAGGTAAACGGGACGAGGCTGAAAGCAACTGGGTTTCTGTGTTGGATCTTGATGTCCGATACAAAGACATTGTTTGGGTCAAAACCGTCCGTCGATGGCCTAAAGATATTACGACAGCCCTAGAGAAGTTTCTAACGCTGTCGTAATGTTCAATTCACATCATAAAAGCGCTGTCGGAATAACTTACATGAGTCCCGACAGCTATTTTAAGTGACCTGTGCCGCTAGTTCTGTGCGCAAGGGCAACCACCGAAATACGCGATCGCCGCCCATTTCAACCACGACCTTTACGCGAGAATCTAGTTTTGGGAGATTCGCTAAGTATTCCAGCTCCGTCCCCGACAATACATACCCCTCCACAATCCATAGCAGTAGCCCCTTACAGTTGAGCGGAAGGTTGGTGAGATGAGTTTCAATAACAGGCGGCACAAAAATTCGTTCGCCCACGGCAGGGTCGGCAGTAGCACTTTTCTTTCCCAGGTGCGGTGGCCTAACGCCATGAATACCCGAAAGCGTCATGGCTATATCGCCCAGCCCGCGCGCTGAGAGCATCAGCGATACGTAACCGCGCGATCGTAAACGGCGACGGTAGCGCCCCTCAAACCCCCCTTCTAACGGGACATACACCCCTAATGAACCATGGGTTTCGAGATCGCGATAAAGCTTACTGCCAATTGTGAAGAGTGCCATGAAGTTATCCGCCTAACCGTTTGCAAGCGCAGTTTTGACTGCTTTATGTCTTTTTCTAGTGTAATGATCTTTTGCGCCTGAAGAACAAATTTATGGCAATCTTGTCACAATTCTAGTGTGAGAACTCAGCATGAATGGCCTCGTGCAGATTGCAGCATATTATTTGCGAACTCGCAATCAACATGTTACATTTGTTTATGTGGAGAGCGATTTGCATTAATTTTGTTGCCATTAAGACTGTGTATAAAGTTGAGTCTCACGACTCGCAGTAATTTGAAGCAATTCTAATGCCAGATTTTCCTCCTCCCAACACAGCAAGCTTGGCCAGTTCTTTGTAATCGGGAGCTGGTTTTTTATTGGAATCTATCTCTGCGTCAAAGGAGCGTGGTATTTTATTGAGTGGCGTTCGCGTTGCGATAACTTGATTCACGATTCATTGGAATCAGTTTTCCACCATCTAGAGTTTGGAGGATTCTCTCTATGTCCATTCGTTTATATATTGGTAACTTACCCGAAGATGTCACTCGGGAAGATTTAGAAGCGGTTTTTAACCCAGAGGGCGGAGAAGTTTTGTTTTCGGCAAAACTAATAACCGATCGCAAAACGGGCAAATGCCGGGGTTTTGGGTTTGTGACAGTCAATACGGACGAGGAAGCCGATCAGTTCATCGAAAAATTCAATGGCGTTACCGTAAAGGAAACAACGTTGAAAATCGAGAAGGCGCTGCCTCGCACTAAGGAGAAGGGTGAAGGCGAGGGCGAAGAAGGGGCTGTTGTTGCAGTTCCCAAACCTAGTACAGGTGCAGCCGCAGCAATTAATAAGCGCGAAAAAGCTGTTAACAAAGGAAACGGCGGCGGCAATAAAGGCGGCGGCAATAAAGGCAGCGGCAACAACAATAATGCCAACCGTGCGGCCAAGATCAACGAGCCTTCCGATGCGTTCCAGCCGGATCCTCGGTGGGCCTCTGTACTTGAACAACTCAAGGAACAGCTTGCTGCCCAAACGACGGGAAGCTAGGATAGCCGATCGGCTCTCGTCTAGAGTTCTGAATCCTCCAAGTTTTGAATCAGGATGACATCCGATCTTAACGATCGAGATTGAATTCTGAGAATCCATCGATTTCGATCGCACATCGTCTTTAGTCGCAGATGGTCTTTAGATGGATGCGATCGAAATCTTTAATTCGCATGATGAGGCTCTATTGACTAGATATTACCTAAACGATAAATTAATAGTATCTGACATTAATTAAGTATTGATTCAACGTTAATGAAGCATTGCAAGGAGTAATGAGTTATGGGGATCAAAAAAGGCGGCATGGTAAAAGTAGTCCGTGAGAAGCTAGAAAATAGCTTAGAAGCAATGGCAAGCGATTCGAGGTTTCCGTCTTATATTTTTGAGAGTCCCGGCGAAGTAATGGACATTAAAGGTGATTACGCTTTCATCAAATTTGGCAAAGTCCCTACTCCCAATGTTTGGTTGAAAATCGAACAATTAGAAGATTTTTAATCCCTATCCGGCTTGTCGTTTCCCCACCATCCAGACGAGAAATCCCAGCAGTTTTTCGATCGGATTAACCGAATACTCAGTCAGATCGATCGTGACCGTTTTCTCATCCAACTTCAAGAAAATCCAAACCGTCCCACTCGTCACCGTTCCGTAAACGGTTGTCACGGATGCTTTACTCTCCAGATTAAACTGTTGGGCCGCCACCATTTCTGCGACACATTGCCCTAACCCTGACTACAAATCTTCTTTCTTCGCTTCCACCAGCACCACGATCGGGGCTTCTAAGTAGAGCTGAGAATCTGTTTGACCAATTAAAAAGTCAACGTAACCATTCAATCCCCGATCGATATCCACATTGAATTCCTCGCCGGAGAATACGCTAATTTAGCCTTCGAGCTAACGCTTCACTTCGAGCGAAATTGGAGTGACAATCCCTTCCGATCGAGCCTTCTCGCTGCCTACTGCGATCGCCCAAGGAATATTTTCTTCCAGGGTCTGAACTAGGAGCGGAGTGGGAGTAACGGGAGATGCCTGTTGCAAAAATTTCTGCCCTGCTACTATACAAGGCTCTAAGTCTTGGGCGGCTTTACTAAGCGTGAATTTACTGTATGCCATAGGTCAGGAGAACTTCTTAATGGGGTGACTTGGGATTAACTTCATTCTAATCAGGATGGCTTAGCTAAGACGTCACTAAAAAGAGGTGCGATCGGAATGATTCGATCGCACCTCTTTTCAATCCGTTATCGAAGACCTACGCTTCGTCTAAAGCCGCAATTCCAGGTAACACCTTACCTTCAAGCAATTCAAGGCTCGCACCCCCGCCCGTTGAGATATGGCTCATTTGGCTAGCCAACCCAACTTTTTCTACCGCCGCCACCGAATCACCGCCACCGATGATGGTCGTACAACCCTTGGGCGTCAGTTCAGCTAAGGTATGGGCGATCGCTTCGGTGCCTTTAGCAAACTTATCGATTTCAAACACACCCATTGGACCATTCCAAATCACTGACTTCACGTCCGCTAGGGCAGCTTGGAAGGTCTTGATAGAATCAGGCCCGATATCTAGCCCCATCCAACCGTCCGGAATTGCATCTGCCGAGACGATTTGGGTATTGGCTTCAGCCGAGAACTTGTCGGCAATCACAACGTCCGTAGGCAATAAGAACTGAACCCCTTTTGCTTGAGCTTTTGCTTCAAGCGTACGAGCTAGTTCCAGCTTGTCTTCCTCTACCAACGAGCTACCGACGGACAATCCACGCGCTTTGTAGAATGTGAAGACCATGCCGCCGCCGATGAAAATTTTGTCCACTTTGTCGAGCAGCGTCTCAATTACGCCTATTTTACTAGAGACCTTCGATCCACCGACGATCGCCGCCAACGGACGCTTTGGATTTTCGATCGCTTCTTGGAGGAACTTCAGCTCCTTCTCAACAAGCAAACCCGCGACGCTAGGAGACAAATATTTCGTCACGCCTTCGGTGGATGCATGGGCGCGGTGAGCCGTTCCAAATGCATCGTTGACGTACAGATCCGCGACTGACGCGAGTTTTTTCGCAAATTCAGGATCATTCTTTTCTTCTTCGGGGTAGAACCGCACATTTTCCAACAGCAATACATCGCCATTGGCCATTGCGCTGACTTTTTCCGCTACATCGCCCCCAATGCAGTCCTGGGTCTTCACCACCGTTTTGCCGAGGAGTTCGGAGAGTCGCTTGGCGATCGGGTCAAGACGAAGTTTCTCATCTACGCCCTTGGGACGACCGAAGTGGCTAGCCAAAATCACCTTTGCGCCCTTGGACGTGAGGCTTTGAATCGTGGGCAAGGCAGCCCGAATGCGGGTATCGTCGGTGATGGCCCGTTTTTCGTCCACAGGAACGTTAAAGTCACATCGCACAAATACGCGCTTGCCTTGCAAATCGGCAGCCGTCAAATTTTCGATCGTCTTCTTAGCCACAGCTCAAATCTCCCTAAAAAATAATGTGATAAAACGAACGCAGTGAACAGCTTTACTTCATGAGTTGTTTTACATTTGCGTATCGTCTCATTGTTCCGTTACATTTCGCAAGCGCAATGCCACAGGGTCAAAACTATCCCGAAACGGTCGATCGCAGGGAGAAAAAAGGAATACTAGAAGGCTGAAAGTTAGTCGCTAGTAAATAAGTTTTTGGGTTAGGGATGTATGCGTCGATCGAAATTGAGACTGATGATTAGGTTCTTCACTGGCCTGCTTACTGGGTTACTCAGCGTGCTGCTATTGGGACAGCCGAGACTGCTAGCGCAAACTCCCCCGATCGCGCCCTCAACGCGCAATGCTTTACCGAGACAAGCGAGCGCTCCCCCCACGGTTGTTCCTACGACGATCGATCGGCCTAATAATCGGCCCAGTAATCAGCCAAAATTAGCTGCACCCGAACGACGCGGTGTGTGGCTAACGAACATTGATAGCGACGTGCTTTTCAAAGCAGCTCCCCTTAAAGCGGCGATCGATACCCTCGCTGACCTGAACTTTAACACGCTGTATCCGGTGGTCTGGAACTTTGGCTACACCTTTTATCCAAGCGTGGTCGCTCAGCGTGCCACTGGGTTTAGGCAAGCACCGGGACTCGATCGCGACATGCTGGCCGGACTCATTCCCCAGGCCCATGCCAAAAAACTTTTGGTGATTCCATGGTTTGAATTTGGGTTCATGGCTCCGGAAACCTCGGACTTGGCGCTCAACCACCCCGACTGGCTGACGAATACTCGCAGCGGCGAGACCGTCTGGCTTGAAGGCGGCGAACCCCGCGTGTGGCTCAATCCATTTTTGCCTGAGGTTCAAGACTTCATCACGGATCTGGTCATGGAAACGGTGGCGGGCTACGACATTGATGGAATCCAGTTTGACGATCACTTTGGACTGCCCAATACCTTCGGCTACGACGACACCACAATCGCCCTTTACCGTCAAGAACACGCGGGTAACGTCCCGCCTTCAAACCCCGAAAATCCCGAATGGATTCGGTGGCGTGCGGATAAAATCACCGACTTCACCACGCGTCTAGTCCGAGCCATCAAGGCCCAAAAGCCCAAGGTAATCTTTTCCTTGTCCCCCAACCCGTACGATTTTGCGTACCAGAGTTCGCTTCAGGATTGGCGCACTTGGCAACAGAAAGGATTGTTGGATGAGCTGATTATTCAAGTCTACGTGTCGAGTTTAGACAGCTTTCAGTCTCACCTTCGTCGGCCTGAAGTCCAAGCTGCCGCCCGCCAAATCCCCGTTTCAATCGGCGTTCTGTCAGGCTTGCGAGGGAAGAAAGTTCCCTTCGATCGAATCCAACGCCAAGTGCAAGCGGTTCGGCAAGCTGGATTGTCTGGGGTCTCGTTCTTCTTTTACGAAACCCTTTGGAATGTGGCCCATGAATCAAAGCGCGATCGGCAAGCGGCGTTCCGGCAGTTATTCCCTAATCCATCGATCGGAATCAGGTAAACGATCGCTCAATAGCGAAGTCAATCCGGGGTTGATTGCCCACATTGCCTTGATGACGAATACTGGAGCGGCTTTCGGAGCAGTCTCCTCTACGATCGTTGCTTGGGCTGTCTTGGGTAAACCTGACCCATCTCTGAATGTCCAACTGAGAACACGGCTTCTGATAGGATTAGGAGCTGAAACCCGTATTCATTTCCTGCACCCCAGAATCGCAACCCATGGCAAAATATCAGCGTCCCGACGGCATCGCACCTCATGGTGGCGAACTTATCAGCCGCATCGCCAGCAATGACCAAAAAGCTGACTTGCTTACCAAATCGGATGGGCAGCCTGCTATCGGACTCGACGATCGCGCCCTCTCCGACCTTCAAATGATCGCCATTGGGGGCTTCAGTCCGCTAACCGGATTCATGAACCAAGCCGATTACAATAGCGTTGTCGTGGACATGCATCTCACCAGCGGCGTTCCTTGGTCTATTCCCATCACCTTATCCGTAGACAAATCCATTGCAGAACCGTTGCAACCTGGTCAGTATCTGCGTCTCAATGACCCATCCGGTCGCACCATTGGGGTTCTTCATCTCACGGAGAAGTATACCTACGACAAGAAAAAAGAAGCTGTCAACGTTTACCGCACTGACGATGAGAAGCATCCTGGGGTTGCGGTGGTCTATAAGCAAGGGAATATCAACCTTGCGGGTCCCATTTGGATCTTCGATCGCGAACCCCATCCGCTCTTCCCGACCTACCAAATCGACCCCGCCGCCTCTCGCCTTGCCTTCAAAGAAAAAGGGTGGAAAACGATCGTCGGCTTCCAAACTCGCAACCCCGTCCACCGCGCCCATGAGTACATCCAAAAATGTGC
>JAYVVL010000326.1:0-9681 GCA_043787035.1 Synechococcales cyanobacterium | reverse complement strand
AATATAATGAAAAGAAATGTAATAGACTCCACACGAAACTCAATCTTATCGATCCGCCGCACATTATGAGCAATGACACTCCCACAATTACTTCTAGTCTACCGAGCGATAATTTAGGTGCAAACGATCGCCCCAGTTTTGCCCAACTCATCGCCATTCCAGCCCTAGAGCGAAAAGACCACGCCATGCAAGTCTGGCTCTTTTCAGGCGTCTTCTGGATGGTGGTCGCTGCTTCGATCGGCCTAATTGAAGCCATCAAGTTATTTTACCCTGAGTTTTTGCAGAGCGTCCCTGCCTTGGCCTATGGCAGACTGCGGCCTGTCCATGTAAACGTGGGCCTCTTCGGGTTCATGAGCATGGGATACCTGGGGGCTGCATTTTATATGGTGCCGCGTCTTACCCAGTCCAACTTGTATTCTGAAACCCTCGGCGTCCTCACCGCTTGGGGGTGGAACATCAACTTGCTCGGCGGATTGCTGGGAATTTTGATGGGATTTAGTAAGGGAAAAGAATATGAGGAGCTGCCGTTTCCCTTTGACATGATGATCGGGATTCTAGAAATTTTGATTGCTGGGAATTTGTTTTCCACCATCACCATTCGCAAGGAGCCTCGGCTATACGTGTCGCTGTGGTACATCCTCCTCGCGATTATCCCGTTCCCGATTTATTACACGCTCGGAAACATGATGAATTTCCGAGGAATCGAAGACGCGATCGTGAATTGGTTTTATAGCCACAACCTGTTTGGTCTGTGGCTCACAACTCTCGGACTCGCTACCTTGTATTACATCGTTCCGAAACAGCTCAACAAACCGCTGTTCAGCCATGCGATTTCGTTTCTGGGTTTTTGGACGTTAGCGGCATTCTATCCATGGAATGGCGGACATCATGTCATTTGGGGTCCTGTTCCTGGTTGGGTGATGACGGCTTCGGTAACGGCTTCGATCGCCATGCTGATCCCCACATTTGCAACCATGGTCAACTTCGGCGGCACGGCTTGGGGTGAATGGGGCCTGCTCAAGCGCGACATTGGGTTCCGGTTTAGCATTTTGGCTTACCTGTCCTATGTTGGCACGTCGCTCTGGGGTAGCAGTCTCGCCATTATGGACTTAAATGCAAAACTCCACTTCACCAGCACCACCATTGCCCATGTGCATCTTGGATTTGTGGGCTTTGGGTTGGCGGGACTTGCGGCATTTATTTACTTCTACCTCGAACGATCGCTCAAGCGTGAATACTCCAAACCCTTGGCGGAGTGGCACTTCTGGCTCACGGTGTTCGGTACGATCGGCTACGTCGTTTCCATGGGCACCCTCGGCTGGCTAGAAGGCACCCAATGGGAAGCCGGAAACTCCGTTCAAGGCGTCATGGGAATGCGCTATTGGTACAACGTTGCTCGTGCCGGAAGTGGCAGCCTTCTGCTCATCGCCCAAGTTCTGTTTGCCTGGAATATCTGGCGCACCGTCACTCGTCCGGACAATCTAATTACTGTTGAAGCTGTTGAAGCTGAAGTCTTTCATTAAGGACCAGCATGAAAATACAGTCCCTGGCGAAGAGGCCCCCTAGCCCCCAATTCTGGGGGAACATGAATTTCCGAAGCCCCCAGAATTGGTGGTTGTAGGCTTTGCATGGGGTTTAAAAAAGCGGGGCGTTATTTAATTGCTAGTCTCTTAGTGCGTTTAGAAAATCTCACCTTTCCTCAATCCCTAAGTACGTCTTATGTTATTCAAACCGATGAAATTTAAGTTCATCCGCGAGTTCCCGATCATCATTGCCCTGTCTGTTCTCTTTGGCATCGCCTTCAGCGGTCTCGTCATCGCCCCCGTTTTTAGCCAAGATATTAGCGCACCCAGCGCCAAACTCGTCGCATACACGCCTACCCAGCAGGTTGGCCGCGCCATTTACACCCGAGAAGGCTGCGTCTACTGCCACTCCCAGCAAGTCCGCAACGTCAAAGCCGACGCCAGCATGGTCGAAGCTTATGGCGTGTCCAAAGCAGGAGACTACTATTACGACATTCCTCACGTCCTTGGAACGTCTCGCCAGGGTCCAGATTTGAGCAACGAAGGTCAAGTCTGGGGCAAGGAATCGGGCGACTACGCGCGGGAATATTTGATCGGGCACTTCAAGAATCCACGAGAATATAACCCTCAGTCGATCATGCCAGCTTACGATTATTTAACAGAACAGGAATTGTCTGACTTAACCGATTACATTCAATCCTTAGGGGCGTGGAAAGTTGATCCCCCAGAGGAACTCCCATCATGATGACAGCGTTGGTAAATCACGTATTGGCAAATCACGTTGCAGACCACATGACAGACGCTATGAACGATCCCAGTAAAATGGCGGTCCATGGCAGTTGGTTTGGGGTCGGCGATGGAACGATCGTTGTCTGGTCCCTAGTGTGGGTCGTGATTCCCGTCGGTATTTTTACGATTCTGGGAATGCTCTGGGCGGGCAGAACTGGACATTTCAAAAATATCCAAGAGATTGCCGATCGACAGGTTGAGTTGGACGATTAGTCTTGATTTCAACCTTGGAGATGTCCACCCTAGATGTATCGAAGCTCAATCCATTGCTGCTCGGGTGGTACGCCGATCGGGGGCGAGATTTACCGTGGCGGAGAACGCGAGATCCCTATCAAATTTGGGTTTCGGAGATTATGCTCCAGCAAACCCAAGTCAAGACTGTGCTGCCTTATTTTGCGCGATGGCTCACCACATTTCCCACTTTAGACGCCTTAGCAAGCGCGGATAGCCAAGACGTTCTGAAGTCCTGGGAGGGTCTGGGCTACTATGCAAGAGCGCGAAATTTACATCGGTCCGCGCAAATCATTATTGAAAAATTTGGCGGGGTCTTTCCGAAGCGCTACGAGGACGCAATAACGCTTCCGGGCATTGGGCGGACGACGGCTGGTGGAATTTTGAGTTCGGCCTTTGGGCAGGCGTTGCCGATTATGGACGGCAATGTAAAACGGGTACTGGCCCGGATGATTGCCCTAGACGTGCCTCCGAATCGGGCGATCGATGATCTTTGGCAACTGTCGCAGCAACTCGTAGAATATCCTAATGCCAAACAGGCGTCGGGTCGAGATTTCAATCAAGCCTTTATGGATCTCGGGGCCACCCTTTGCACCCCAAAAAACCCGTCTTGTCAGGACTGTCCGTGGATGAGTCAGTGCAAGTCGTACAATCTAGGGATCCAACATCTAAGACCCATGACTGAACCCAAAAAAGTTCTCCCCCACAAAATAATTGGCGTCGCGGTTATCTGGGACCAGCCTGGAACTCGAATTCTTATAGACAAACGCAAACCAGAAGGTATGTTTGGCGGTTTGTGGGAGTTTCCAGGGGGAAAGCTGGAGGCGAGAGAAACGGTTCCTGAGTGCATTTTTCGTGAAATTCAGGAAGAACTGGGCATTGAAATTGCTGTTGAAGAAGCATTGATGAGCCTAGACCATACCTATAGCCACTTTAAAGTCACCCTAAACGTTCACCATTGCCGCTATGTCAAAGGCGAACCGATGACGATCGAGTGTGACGAGATCAAGTGGGTTACGCTAGACGAATTATCTCAATACCCATTCCCGAAAGCCAACCTTCACATCATCGAAGCCCTCCAAAAATTAGGGCCACGTCTTGACTGCAATTAAGTTGTCTCTCGCAAAATCCAGGATGCCTCTCCCGTGCCATACGCTGATTCATTGGGGCGCTGAAAATCCCTTAGAACGCGGTGCCATCGTCGGCACTCTTACCCAACGCAGTGATCGCAACGTCATCGGCACCCATGGCGGCAGCTACAGCATCTACCGATCGCTTTCTATTGCCTCAGGCGCGCTTGATCCGACTCATCGCGCAGATTTGACCGATACCCAGCCGCTGGTCCAAATCCCACCCAATCCCGCTTGGCATGTAGGATCAGGTCACCCGCATCGCATTGTTTCCCTTGATCCGTGGGGAGCCTCCATTACCGACGTCTTCGGGCATTTGCTGACTCAAGGGGTCGATCTGCGCCCCACGATCGCCATTACTCAAGCTCACATTGACCTACCCGAAATCCAATCTGCGATTCGTCAGGGCGATCTGTCCATCGACGGCACCATTGTCAAAGCAAATGGCTCTCTCCAGGTCACGAAAGTTGCGATCGATCCAGTGTGGTATCTTCCCGGCATCGCGATACGTCTTGGCACCAGCGAAAAAAATCTGCGTGATGTCCTATATGAACAGACGGGGGGAATGTTTCCAGAGTTTATCAAGCGTCCCGATCTAAAGGTGTGGCTCCCGCCC
Organism: Synechococcales cyanobacterium; assembly: GCA_043787035.1. Lineage (GTDB taxonomy): Bacteria > Cyanobacteriota > Cyanobacteriia > Leptolyngbyales > Leptolyngbyaceae > JAAFJU01. Next base: position 5,392 of record JAYVVL010000326.1, on the reverse strand, counting down.
GTGGGCAACACCACGCTTTACATCCTCGGTGACGTCAGCATGATTGCGAACCGCGATCGCCCGTTAGCCCTTCGAGTTCATGACGAGTGCAATGGTTCAGATGTGTTTGGGTCGGACATTTGTACGTGCAGACCCTACTTGATTCAGGGCATCGAAGAATGCGTCAAAACCGCTCAACTGGGTGGGAATGGCGTGATTGCTTATTTCCGCAAGGAAGGAAGGTCTTTGGGAGAAGTGACTAAGTTTCTGGTGTACAACGCCCGTAAACGCAATGGCGATCGCGCAGATCAATACTTTGAACGTACTGAATGCCTCGCTGGAATTCAGGATGCCCGAATGCAAGTTCTGATGCCCGACGTGTTGCACTGGCTCGGTATTCAAACCATCGATCGATTCATTTCCATGAGCGATCTTAAATATAATGCCATCGTTCAGTCCGGGATTTCCATTACCACCCGCGTTCCCCTGCCCAATTCCCGGATTCCCGAAGATGCTTGGGTGGAGATGGAAGCCAAGAAGGCGGCTGGGTACTACAGTGAGACGCCCAGTGACTGGACTGATTTGCAGGAGGTTAGAGGTCGATCGATCGGCCTTTAACCTATTAGAGTTCTGCTGAGGTTTAATTCGGAAGCCTCGGGTATGTTGGAGCGCAATGCGGTGACGGCTGGCGGCGTCGAAAAATTCAGGATTGATGTGGAGGGCTTTGTCGTAGTTGTGGACAGCTTCGAGATGCAAGCCCATGGGACTGAAGGCAATCCCGCGTTCGTACTAGGCCCGATCGAAGCGAGGTTGAAGGTCAATCGCTCGGTCATCGCTTAGGTCTGAACCGATTCTTCCCACCGTCCCAATTTCCGGAGAAGACTGCCCCGATGTCGCAGGGTTTCGACATGGTTTGCATCCAGTTCCAAGGCCCGCTCGAAACTCTCTAACGCCCTTTCGTGGAAGCCCTCTTCGCGCTGGGCTAACCCCAATGCAATCCACCCTTGATTAAAGGTTGGGTCCAAGGAAAGCGACTTCTTATAGCTGTCGATCGCCTGTTCCATGCGGTAGAGCGCTTCCAAAACTCGGCCCCGGTAATGCCAAGCCTCTGCCAGTCGAGGCGCAAGTTGAATCGCCTTGTTACAGCTCGTCAATGCCTCTTCCTGAAACCCAAGTAGGCGTAGTGCATTGCCCCGACGGAGCCACACCTGAGGGATATTAGGCTTAACTTCCAGCACCCGATTATATTTTGAGAGCGCTTCTTTGTGACGCCCGAGCCGCATGAGGAGATTGGCTTGGTTATGGTGCGCACTAGAAAAGTGAGGGCGAGAGATCAGCGCCTGATCGTAGCTCTCAATCGCCTCGTCATGACGGCCTAGATAGGTCAACGAAAGTGCTCGATTATACCAGCTATCTGCATAATCAGGCCGTAATTTTAACCCCGACTCATAGCTTTCTATAGCGTCTTCATAGACGTGGACTTTCATCAGCGCATTCCCTCGGTTGTACCAGGTCTTGTGGCTGTGACGGTTGAGGGTAAGCGCACGATCGTAGCTGGCAATCGCTTCCTCGTAACGTTGAACGGACGCTAGGGCCATACCAAGGTTGTTCCAAGCCGGAGAATAATCTTCCCGAATATTAATAACTTCCTTAAAAGACGCGATCGCATCCGAGATATGGTGGTCCTTCATCAGCGCTTTCCCACGCTCATACCACACCACATACCAATCTGGCTGATGGTCAATCACCCGATTAAAAGCCGTCACCGCATCTGAAAATGAACCGGCTTGGACGTGTTTCATGCCCTGCTGAAGGAAGGCTTTTGCACTGGATTGCTGAACCATGCTGAATTGCCGAGCCATAGATATTGTCGAAAACCAGTAAACACACTGGATGCCTTATTCTACTAATTCAATTCCCAAAGCTTCTCTGAAATCCTTAAAAAGTGGAATAGACTTCATACTTTGCACAGTTTCTCTTCATACTTTGGTCTCTCAGGTTTCCCCTGCTAATTGTGGAGATTTAGATTTCAGAGCTTAGATTTTAGAATCTGAATTCTGACGATCGACACTCTGGTACGATCGAACTCCTGACGTTTTTTAACGCCATTTTAAAGATCTCTACTTATTCTCTCTACGGAAAGCACAGGCTATGGGCAGTACCTTCGGACAGGCATTTCGGATTACGACGTTTGGAGAGTCCCATGGCGGCGGCGTGGGAGTGGTCATTGATGGCTGTCCGCCTCAGGTTGTGATTTCGCGGGAGATGATTCAGTTTGAACTCGATCGTCGTCGTCCGGGCCAGAGCAAAATCACAACCCCCCGCAACGAAGCGGACCAGTGCGAGATTCTCTCGGGGTTACTAGAGGGTGTCACTTTGGGGACGCCTATTGCCATTACCGTGCGCAACAAAGACCAGCGATCGCAAGACTACGGCGACATGGCCGAAAAATATCGCCCTAGTCATGCAGACGCCACCTATGATGCCAAGTACGGAATTCGGGCCGTCGCAGGAGGAGGCCGATCGAGCGCTCGTGAAACCATTGGCCGCGTGGCCGCTGGGGCAGTAGCTAAGCAGGTGCTCAAGGACTTGGCGCAGGTCGAAGTCGTGGCCTATGTGAAGTCCATTAAAGACTTGCCGAGCACCATTGATCCAGCCACCGTGACTTTAGCGCAGGTTGAGAGTAACATTGTGCGCTGTCCGGATCCGGAGGCTGCTGAAAAAATGATCGCTTTGATTGAGGAAATGAGCCGTCAAGGTGACTCTATTGGCGGCGTTGTTGAATGCGTGATTCGGAACTGCCCCTTGGGTTTGGGTGAACCCGTGTTTGATAAACTTGAAGCGGATTTGGCTAAAGCGATGATGTCGTTGCCCGCGACCAAGGGCTTTGAAATTGGGTCAGGGTTTGCGGGGACCACGCTCACGGGGAGTGAACACAATGACGCCTTTTATATGGAGGGCGATCGCGTTCGCACGGTCACTAATCGATCAGGCGGTATCCAGGGCGGCATCTCCAACGGGGAGGACATTATCATTCGCATTGCGTTCAAACCCACCGCCACCATTCGCAAAGAGCAAAATACGGTGACCCGCGACGGCATTGACGTAACGCTATCAGCCAAAGGTCGTCATGATCCATGTGTGTTGCCGCGTGCGGTCCCGATGGTCGAAGCCATGGCGGCTTTGGTCCTGTGCGACCATCTTCTGCGTCAACGGGCACAATGTGGTGAAAAATTTTTACATCAAAGACATTAGACTTTCTCATCAAAACGTCCAACTGTCTGAGAGATACGTTAAGATTGATTAACAAAACACAACGACTTGGGATCATTCCATCCCGCGCAACAAGGAGAAACACCCAGTGAATAAACGGTGGAGAAATGCAGGACTTTACGCGCTTTTAGCGATCGTAGTTATTGCTCTCGGGACGGCGTTCTTCGATCGTCAGCCCGCGCCTAAAGAGACCCTGAAATATAGCGAATTTATTCAACAGGTCGAGAAGAAGCAAATCCAGAAAGTTGCTATCAGTAACGATCGCAGCCGCGCTGTGGTGCAGCGTGAGTCCGGCGAGAAGATTTTGATCAATCTCGTTCCCGGTGACCAGTCGCTGATTAAGACGCTGACAGACAACGGCGTAGACATCTCGGTTTACTCTCAACAGGAAGAAGGACAACTGGTCCGTTTGGCTAGCAGCCTGTTTTTCCCGGTTGTCCTTCTGGTGGGTTTGTTCTTTTTACTGCGTCGCGCGCAGAATGGTCCCGGCAACCAAGCGATGAACTTTGGTAAGTCCAAAGCCCGCGTTCAAATGGAACCCCAAACTCAAGTCACCTTTGGCGATGTCGCCGGAATCGATCAAGCGAAACTTGAATTGGCCGAAGTCGTAGATTTCTTGAAAAATGCCGATCGTTTTACTGCAATCGGAGCCAAAATCCCTAAAGGATGCCTATTGGTTGGTCCTCCCGGAACAGGTAAAACTCTTCTGGCCAAAGCCGTTGCAGGCGAAGCAGGTGTTCCCTTCTTCAGCATCTCTGGTTCAGAATTCGTTGAAATGTTCGTTGGGGTGGGCGCATCTCGGGTGCGTGACCTGTTTGAACAAGCCAAAGCCAACGCACCATGCATCATCTTCATTGATGAAATTGATGCAGTGGGTCGTCAACGTGGCGCAGGAATGGGCGGCGGTAACGATGAACGTGAGCAAACCCTGAACCAACTGCTGACCGAAATGGATGGCTTCGAGGGTAACACCGGAATCATCATCATTGCGGCAACTAACCGTCCTGATGTCTTGGATTCAGCGCTCATGCGTCCCGGCCGTTTCGATCGCCAAGTTACTGTCGATCGCCCAGACTACGGTGGTCGCTTAGAAATCCTTAATGTCCACGCTCGGGGTAAAACCCTCAGCAAGGATGTGGATCTCGATCGCATCGCTCGTCGGACCCCTGGTTTTACGGGTGCTGATTTGTCGAACTTGCTGAATGAATCAGCAATTCTTGCCGCTCGTCGCAACTTGACTGAAATTTCCATGGATGAAGTTAATGATGCGATCGATCGTATTTTGGCTGGTCCTGAGAAGAAAGATCGCGTCATGAGCGAACGTCGCAAAGAACTAGTTGCTTACCATGAAGCGGGTCATGCAATTGTTGGCGCACTGATGCCTGACTATGACCCCGTACAGAAAGTCAGCATTATCCCTCGTGGAAATGCGGGTGGATTGACCTGGTTTACGCCCAGCGAAGACCGGATGGATTCGGGACTCTACTCCCGTTCCTACTTGCAGAACCAAATGGCCGTTGCTTTGGGCGGTCGCGTGGCTGAAGAACTAATCTACGGCGATGATGAAGTTACCACCGGAGCATCTAACGACCTTCAACAAGTTGCCAACGTTGCCCGTCAAATGGTGACTCGCTTCGGAATGAGCGATCGATTGGGACCCGTTGCACTAGGACGCGCTCAAGGAAATGTGTTCATGGGCCGCGACGTTATGGCCGAACGGGACTTCTCCGAGAAAACTGCATCGACCGTTGATGACGAAGTTCGCAACTTGGTTGATCAAGCCTACCGCCGTTGTAAGAACGTTCTGGTCGAAAACAAGTCGGTTCTAGATAAATTGGCGGCCATGCTGATGGAAAAAGAAACGGTGGATTCAGAAGAACTCCAAGATTTGCTTGCCACCAGCGATGTCAAAATGGCTGGCGTTGCTTAAACCAGTAGACTTGACGGACTAGTAGGTTTCTGTCCCTCCAACCCAAAACGATCGCCCTTCAGATGTAAGTTCTGGGGGGCGATCGTTGTTTGGGCGGTATTTAAATTGGCATTATAGCAATCGCCATGAGTGTTAGGACATAGTGTAGAATAGAAAAAATGCATGGCAACAGGAATGGCAAAACCATATAGTGATGACTTTAGGCAAAAA
>JAYVVL010000325.1:0-3476 GCA_043787035.1 Synechococcales cyanobacterium | reverse complement strand
GTTCGGCCACGTAGCCGATCGTGTCGGTGGTGAAGGTTTTGCTCTGGAGGTCTCGGGGGCTGAAGTGGACGACCTTACCATAGTCTCCGTCGGAGAGGTTTACGGCGCGGTAGGCTTCGATGAGAGGGCGGATGGTGTCCCAGAGTCCGAGGTCTTGAAAGACTTGGGCAGAGAGAAGATTGATGGAGTAGGCTTGTCCGCGCGTGGAGGCGAAGGATTGAGCTTGGGTTTCGATGAGGGCGACTTGGAGTCCGGATTGGGCCAGTCCACAGGCGGCGATGCTCCCGACAATGCCACCGCCGACGATAATGATGTCGTAGGTTTTTGCAGGGTTTTTTGAGGGATTGGGTGTGGGAGTCTCGGAGTGCATCATGGGGCGGGAGATCTAAAAGACGATCGGTGTTAAATAAAACCGTAACAAGAATAGAAGCACTTTGTGTCAAAAACTCGTTACATCTACTATTTTGGGTCCGATCGAGGTTTGATGCAAGTGATGCAGAATGTTTTAACCTTGCCATTACCCGATCGGGTAAACCGACTTTCGGATGTCAAGGAAAGCAATACCCTCTATGGTTAGAGAACACATAGCATAATTAACCTTAGGGTTTCACAGATGGAATATTCCTCCGAACCTTGGTAATTTTCCCTTTTTGGCTACCGCTTCCTGAATTTCTAGAGCCAAAAATCCCAGCACCAAGTAATAGGGGAGTCCGATCGCTTGGACTAACATTATCTACAATATTGTCTATGGAATAAGAATCTAATAAAGTACATAAATTCGCCCTAGCGATTGAAATTGCCGGGTGTAATTGAATCCTTAGTCCTTATGAGATGGATTCAATTTCATGCTCTGTCAAATGGGTCTTCAGCTTAGGTGAAAACTTCACGACATAAGGATAGTTTGCGCTGACGGGGCGACCTTGCCAGGAGGTGGCGATCGCGATAATTTCGCCTTCTTGGCCCTTCAAGTCGAAGGCAATATTCCGTTGCTCGGGATGGTGATAAATCATCACTGATGTACTGACCCGAATGCGAGTTCCCACTTCCATAGCTGATGCGTTGTTTCTTGCTAAAACGATCGTCGAACTTTGTATTAATGGCATTGTCCCACACTAGGGGACATTGTTTGAGACATTTATGAGTCTCATTCTTTTTAAGGCAACTCGTGGCGGAGTTGGGTAGTGATCCGATCGCGCAACTGCCCAAATCCACTCGGATCGACAACGGCCCAACCCGCTGCTCCGCCTAGGCCACCCACTAGGAATAGTAGGAGCATCCAGAGCCAGAGCGCCTTTCCTTTCTTCTTGGGCGTGACCTCGGGAATCGGATCGTCGATGGGGACGATCGGGGATTCGATCACTTCCGGAGGCTGGGCAATTTGAAGCACTTTGCGGGTGGGGTCGCTGACTTGGCACCGGGTGAGGACGAGGGAAATATTATCGCTGCCATTTTTTTCGTTGGCCAGATCGACCCACCCTTGTGCTGCCACGTCCAGGGTTACGCCTTGACGCATCACCTGTTCTGCAAACTCAGTCCAACTCGATTCCACCAAATCGTGATCGCTCAAGCCATCGGAACACAGCAGCAAAAGCCCCTCGTCTTCAATCAAAAACCGCGTTACGGTCGGACGTAAGAGTTCCCCGTCCCGTGTGCCCAGGGCTTGGGTCAGTGCCCCAGCATCCGGTCTTTGCAGGGCCTCTCGGTAGATCGATCGCCCGGTGCGCACTTCCCGCACACTCACGTCATCATCTACGCTAAGTTGATGCAGTCCGCGTGGCGTAATCCAATAGGCACGGCTGTCTCCGACGTTGACCAAATAGACTTCATTGCTGTTGCTCAGCACCGTTCCATTGTTACAGCGCACCCGTTGCGGCAGTTGCAAGGCCATAACAAGAGTGGTGCCCATGCGACGCCGATCGCTGCGGTTTTGGGTATCGTTTTGGGTCGAGATTAGGTTATTCACAACGCGGACAATGGCGGAAAGCTGTTCGCCAATTATCTCAGGGGAGACAATAGCGGGTTGTTCGGCAAGTTCTGCTAGAAATGCCTTGATTTGGGGTTTCAAAGACTGCACGGCCATATGACTTGCGACTTCCCCGCCCTCATGACCGCCAATGCCATCGCAGACAATGGATAGACGCGGCAAGAGGTCATCCTGCATAGGGGGAAACCCTAAGGGGAAGCAGGTATCTTCATTGTGTTCGCGGGATTTGCCGACGTCGGTTGCGCCGAAGACTTGAAGACCAACGGAAAGCTGACCAGATTGTTCGAGCAGAAGCTGGTTGAGATCGGTGCGAATTTTATCTAGGCTGACTTTGGGGTCATGCATCTGGACGCAGAGTTCCTGGATGGGTTGGGCGATGCTCGATCGCGCTTCAGGAAGCAATTCAGACCAAACGGAGGCAAGATTGCTGAGAGTGGGTTCGGTTTCGTCCGATCGGAGTTCTCGAAGACGGATACGCCAGTCATGGACATGAACGACATTGGGATCGAGAAGACTGCTAGCGACTTGCCACTCAAGCAGCGGTTCCCATAGTTCTAGCATCTGCCACAGCCAGTAGACCTGTCGCACCGCATTAGTCTGACCAAAAGCTTGCAATAGCGTCAGGTACGGGGTGCCCTTGGCATCGAAGGGTCCATTTTCAAGCAGCAAGGTTTCGCCGTCGTCACAGAAGCCATAAACCTCAGGCAGATGGAGACGATGGGAATACAGACGGAGGTAGGGCAGGCTAGCGGGGGGAAGCTCGGCGGGCCTGTGAGGCATCAATCCAGGCTGGAGGTCAAGCCAAATCTGGGGAGCAACGACGCGGTACCGACTTTTTCCGACAATGCTACCCACCGGGGAATGAGTGTCACCCTTCTCAATGGCCCACAGATAGCGATAGGTGATGCTTGTGTTGCAGTTGGCGCAATGGGTATCTTCAAGGCGATTTCCGGGGCGATCGCATCGAGGATTGGTGCAGTAAATTTTTAATTCAAATCGGCTCATAATGAGAACAAGGGTTGTTAAATCGGTGATTTAGAGACGATCAAAATTCTGAAATCAGCATATTCATGCGAACTTAGCTACAAATTTAGCGGCAAACTCAGTCTCAGGATTTCCGAAATGCGATCGATCGCCTGTGAAGCCTGACTATAGACTGTCTGACGGTCCATTAATTGCAAACCGACTGCAAATCGATAGGTATAAGTCCCCAAAACTATAGCGAATGATTTCCCACCTGGCAAAATTTTATGTGATTTGACTCGTGATTTGACTCGATCGTTCCGTCCCATTATCCCTAGTGATTCAGGTCTGATTATCTTATGTCTGGCACAACCTTAGTTTGGATCTTTGTGGGCCTGAGCCTCTGCACCCTGGAGGCTGTGGTTCCCACCTCCTTCATTGCACTCGTGATGGGACTGAGCGCCTTAGCTGTTGCCCCAACGACGCCTAGCCTGCCCGGTGGGATGCAAGTCGCACTGTGGACGGTTCT
>JAYVVL010000324.1:0-9714 GCA_043787035.1 Synechococcales cyanobacterium | reverse complement strand
GTCCCAAAACCCATCTCGCAAAGCGATCGCACTATTAGTTCACTTTCAGTCCACGATTCGGGCGTATTTTTGTGCTGATGTAGTTTGATCGCAGATTTAAAGGCAGTCAAGCTTTCATCACTGCGCCCTAGTTTCATTAAGACCACGCCTAAATTTTGGTAGATACTAGCATTGTTCGGCTGAAGCGCGATCGCCGTTTGGTAGCATTGGAGAGACGCTAATAAATCGCCCATGGCCTTGAAAGTTAGGCCCAGATTGTAATGAGCAACAGCACAAGTTGCATCAATCCGAATCGCTTCTTGATAGATCCAAGCCGCTGTTTCGAGATCGTCATGAGTTTGCCGGAGCACGCCCCAATTCACGATCGCCCCAAGTTTCAACTTATCCGGAATCGGTTGTGCGATCGCACGTTGATAGGCATCATCGGCGGCTTGAACTTCACCCTGCTTAGCACAAAGTGATCCGACGTGATACTCCAATTCATAACGAGTATTAGGGTCTAGATTGGGAGATTGCAATCCGCGTTCTAGCAGCATTCTACCTTTTGCAATCTCACCCACATCACAATACAAAGCTCCAAGCTTGCTACAAACATAAGGATCTGTTGGGTTTGAATTCAGGAATCGCTCCATGGTCTGACGGGCTTTGTGTACTTTATCTCGTGATACGATTAGCTCAGTTTGATAGCCCTCATGCAGGATTAAAACTCGATCGATCGTGACAATGTTCCAGTCCGGTTCCTGCTGTAAAATATGTTCAACGGCATCATCGATCATGGCATGATAAGGCCGCTTAAATTCAATTTTTGGGTGTCGTCTGAACAACCGCGAAACAAGTGAATAGGGCGACTGATCGGCCCCGACTTCCTGACGGATGAGATTCACAACTAATCGATCGGGTGATGCGATTGCCGATCGGATTTCGCCCGCTATTCCCTCGACTAACCGCTCATCCGCATCCAACACCAACACCCAATCCCCCGTCACATACTTCAACGCCGCATTCCGAGCAGCGCTAAAGTCATCGCACCAGGTGAAATGATGCACCTGCGTGGGAAGTTGCGAATTAAAAGCTTGGGCAATTTCGACGGTGCGATCGATCGATCCGGTATCCACAATCACAACATTATCCACACAATCTTTTACACTATCTAGACAAGCCCCCAGCAGGTGTTCTTCATCTCGGACGATCATGCAGAGGCTTAGGCTTGGGGTGGAAATAGAATTCATAGGAGTTTCGCCGGAGATTTTACCGGGCCTTCGATAGATGCACCAACCTGCACCATAATAGACGAATCGTTAATTAGTGGGCGGATCGATCGGATCTACGAACGGAGATGACAAAACTCTGGCAACACCCAAAATTTAGAAGCCGCATCGGACAGGCGATCGTCGTTGCGATCCTTTTGCTTGCCTTTGCATTCTTAGGTCACAACCTTGACCAAAGCCTCAAGCGTCTCGGCCTTCGGCTTGGATTTAAGTTTCTAGACTCCCAAGCTGGATTTAGCGTGGGCGAGTCGGTGATTCCCTACAATCCTAGCCAACCCTACTCGCGGGTTCTTCTCGTCGGGTTTCTCAATTCGCTGAGGGTGATTATCACGTCAATGATTCTCGCTACGGCGATCGGTCTCGTGGCCGGGATCGCTCGGCTGTCGGACAATTGGCTTGTGCGGCAGATTGCGAAAGTTTATGTGGAGACATTACGAAATCTACCGTTGTTGATTCAGCTATTGTTTTGGTATTTTGTCGTTTTTCTCACGTTACCAAAACCTGAAAATGCGATTAACTTAGGCATTGTTCAAATCAGTCGATCGGGAATCAACCTATTCGGTCTAGCATTGTCCCCAGAGTTCTCCTCGTTGTGTTTAGGATTAACGTTTTATACCGGAACCTTTATTGCCGAAATCGTTCGTGGGGGCATTCAGGGCGTCGATCGAGGACAGCGGGAAGCCGCTCGGGCCTTAGGATTGTCTGCGAGTGAAACCTTAAAGCTCGTGATTTTGCCTCAGGCACTCCGATCGATGATTCCGTCGCTCTCTAACCAGTACCTCAATCTATCCAAAAACTCTAGTCTTGCCATTGCGATCGGCTATCCCGATTTGTATGCCATCTCATCCACGACTTTTAATCAAACCGGGCGGGCGGTTGAAATGATGATTCTTCTTAGCCTGACTTACCTAGCGATGAGCCTCTCCATTGCCCTCGCGCTAAATCTCTACAACAACCGCATCCAGTGGAGAACCCGTTAAACTATGATGCAACCTCCCAAAATCCGCACCAGTCCGCTTTCCTGGGTCCAAAAGAATCTCTTTAACACCGGGTTCAATGCTGTTCTTACGCTGTTGTGTATTACATTCCTCTATACGATCGCATCTGCACTACTCCATTGGCTCATGGGGGCGCAGTGGACCGTCGTCACGGACAATATCCGTCTTTTCTGGGTGGGACGCTATCCTGAAAACCAACTTTGGCGAATGTGGTCCTGTCTAGGTCTTGTGATCGCGTTAGGCGTCACACAACTGGTCCAATCACGCATCCAGCATCCCCGTCAGCGACAACAACTCCAATCGCTGATCTATATCCTCCTTCCTATCGCCCTTGTTGCAATCGCGTGGCTGGCCAATGGCGGTTTTGGATTGCCGTTAATGCGTACGAGTCTGTTGGGCGGTTTGTTTCTTACTGTATTTACCGCAGCAATCAGTATTGCATTGGCTTTTCCGCTTGCGATTTTACTCGCCTTGGGTCGTCGAAGCGATCTGATTGTTATTCGGACTGTTTCGACGGGCTACATAGAACTCGTTCGTGGATTGCCATTAATTGGCATTCTCTTTATGGCACAGGTTATGTTACCGCTCGTGATGCCGTCCGGATTCCGGATGGATCGGCTGTGGCGGGCGATCGCAGGGCTGATGCTATTCAATGCCGCATACCTAGCCGAAAATATCCGCGCCGGACTACAAGCCCTTCCCAAGGGCCAAGACGAAGCTGCTCGATCGTTGGGCTTAGGCCCATTCCAAACGCTAAGATTTATCATCCTCCCGCAGGCGCTTCGACAGGTCACGCCTGCGATCGTTGGGCAGTTTATTTCGCTGTTTAAAGACACGTCGCTGCTTGCGTTATTTGCGGTGTTTGAACTTACGGGAACGGCGCGATCGGTTCTTTCTCAACCCCAATTTCTCGGTCGAAATGCAGAAGTTTATGCTTTCATTGGACTGATCTATTGGATTTTTTGCTTCACTATGTCACGCTTAAGCCAACGGCTAGAGGTTCGATCGTAACTATGGAATCCACGCACATTACCCCACAACATCCCACGTCTCCGGCTATCCTAATCGCCGAAAACGTCAATAAATGGTACGGCCAGTTTCATGTATTACGAAACGTCAACCTGACCGTTAATGTAGGGGAAGTCGTCGTCATCATGGGTCCATCCGGCTCCGGGAAATCCACGTTTATTCGCACCTTCAATGCGTTGGAAGCCTATCAGTCCGGCTCTATCACCATAGATGGAACCCACCTCATCCCAGATCTCAAAAACCTTGATACCATTCGTCGCAACGTCGGCATGGTGTTCCAACAGTTCAACCTCTTCCCCCACCTCACCGTCCTCGAAAACATTACCCTTGCTCCCCTCCATGTCCGCAAACTCTCACCAGCGCAGGCCAAAACCCTCGCATTAGAATTGCTCGATCGCGTCGGCATTCTAGAACAAGCCTCAAAGTATCCTGGACAGCTCTCAGGCGGCCAACAGCAGCGCGTTGCGATCGCTCGATCGCTGGCCATGCAGCCCAAAATCATGCTTTTTGATGAACCCACCTCATCGCTGGATCCTGAAATGGTGCGCGAAGTCTTAGATGTGATGCGAGAATTAGCCCGATCGGGCATGACCATGGTCGTCGTGACACATGAAGTAGGATTTGCCCGTGAGGTCGCCGATCGTGTCATCTTCATGGACGGAGGGGAAGTGATTGAAGACACGACGCCCATTGCGTTCTTCAAAAACCCTAAAGAAGCTCGATCGAAGCTGTTTTTGGCTCAAATCCTCTAGCCAGCCTCTGAAAATTCTCTGAGATTTCAAAAAATAAGTTTCTGTAAAGTTTATGAATTTATCCGGTAAGTTCACAGCAGGCTCACATAGATTTTCGTAAAATCCATTACAGTTTATGAACTAAGACGAATGGTTTTGGACTGATTGCAGGTTTGAAGAATTGAACCAGACGTCAGGTGTGTTGTTTACAGAAACTTTCGGTTAGACCTAACCCATGAACTGCATCTTTGTCTCGGCTAGAGCGGCCTCCTGCATCTTCAGTCCCGCAAGAGGCAGTTTTTTATTAGCATTTTAATTAGAGCGCTGCTGCGATCGTTGCCTTAGGAAACTGTAGAGCCTGCTTCAACATGACTTTTTCGACATACTGCGTAATTACAGCGGCCATTTCTCTGGGCATAGGCTGGCCTGCTTGAACCTGTTTTCCGATCGCCTGAAAGGTCTCAAAGGTATACTGATTCTGAAACTTAGTCACGAGACAAAGATGACGGACCCAGCGCCGCAAAGTGAGAGATTCGCGAATCTAAGATCCCCCAACTTTCAAATTTCCCCACCAACACCGCCGTCACCTTCTCGATCGTCCCCGTGCCCCTAAAATCTGCTAGTGTGTAGTGCCGCTTATACTCCAGCATCCCCATGTCTACTCCCTACGTCCAGTGGTATCCCGGTCACATCGCAAAAGCAGAGCGGTTGCTCACCAACCAGCTTAAAAAAGTGGATGTCATCCTAGAAGTCCGCGATTCCCGGATTCCGCTGGCCACCCATCACCCTAATGTCCAGCATTGGATTGGGAGTAAGGGGCGCGTACTGGTGATGAACCGGATGGACATGATTCCTGATGCTACCAAATCACAATGGTACGATTGGCTCAAGGAACATGACGCTACGCCGCAGTTTACAGATGGCCATAGCGGTCGAGGTGTCAAAGAACTAGCCGGAGCCATCAAACAAGCCGGGATTTCCATTAACCGTCGTCGCAAAGAACGGGGAATGCTTCCGCGTGCCGTACGCTGCGTCATGATTGGGTTCCCTAATGTGGGCAAATCGGCCTTGATTAATCGGCTGCTGGGTAAACATGTGGTCGCGAGCGAACGCAAAGCAGGCGTCACCCGATCGCTTCGGTGGGTGCGAATTTCCGATGCTGTCGAGCTGCTAGATGCACCGGGCGTCCTGCCTAATAAGCTGGACGATCAAACCTCTGCAATGAAACTTGCAATGTGTGATGACATCGGTCAGGCGGGGTACGATCATCAACGGGTGGCCGCTGGACTAATTGATTTGATTAAAGATTTGAAAGAGGAACGCGCATTGACCCATCTCTATGAAATTAATGCAACTGAAGTCACAGGCGAGACGTTTTTAGAATCGCTAGGCGTTGCAAAATATCAAGGCAGTAAAGAACGCGCCGCTAACCTGGTCCTAAACGATTTTCGCATCGGTAGACTGGGTGCGATCGCCCTAGAACTCCCGCCTTCTCTAGTCATTCCACAGCGTTCCGTACTGACACAATAAAATAAATAAAAAAGCGCTTGGCCACTTAACCAAACGCTTTTTTACTCAGAATGACTCCGATCGCAACTTAGACCGCCGCAAAGAATTCCTTAGACTTTTTTGGGTCAGGATTCATTGTCTTCTGACCGGGCTGCCAGCCTGCGGGACACACTTCATCGGGGTGCGTTTGGATGTGTTGGATGGCCTGCAACACGCGCAACGTTTCATCCACGCTACGACCGAAGCCGAGGTTATTGATGGTGGAGTGCTGAATCACCCCATCTTGATCGATAACGAACAAGCCTCGAAGGGCAATGCCTGCATCCGGGTCGAGAACATTGTAAGCGGTGCTGATTTCTTTCTTAAGATCGGCAACCAATGGATAGTGGATGTCACCGATTCCGCCGCTTTTACGATCGGTTTGGATCCAAGCGAGGTGAGAAAACTGGCTATCAACCGAGACCCCGAGGATTTCGGTGTTCAATGCTTTGAATTCAGCATGACGATCGCTGAAAGCCGTGATTTCGGTGGGACATACAAAGGTGAAGTCCAATGGATAGAAGAACAGGACCACGTACTTGCCGCGAAAACCCGACAGTTTGATGTCTTTAAATTCTTGATCCACAACAGCCGTTGCAGTAAAGTCGGGAGCCGCTTGACCCACCCGGAGGCATTCAGACATGCAAGATTTCTCCTTTACAATTCTTTAACTATTCGCAACACACACTATATCAGAAGCAAAGTCCTATAAAATTCTCGTTCCATAGATTAGTCGCAGATTAGTCCCGGTTTAGCCATTCCCGTTGAGAGATGCCCCGAATAATCAGCGTGCCGTTTTGCCATTGGGCGTCAATCAATCCCGTATCGGCAAAGGC
Source organism: Synechococcales cyanobacterium (assembly GCA_043787035.1). Lineage (GTDB taxonomy): Bacteria > Cyanobacteriota > Cyanobacteriia > Leptolyngbyales > Leptolyngbyaceae > JAAFJU01. The sequence goes on along the minus strand of JAYVVL010000324.1, from coordinate 3,304 downwards.
TTTCCATCGGGGATCGGCTTGGATTTCGATCGGGAGGGAGAGTAGCACTTCGGTTTGGGTTTGGACCAGTTCGCCGTCGTAGCGGGTCTCCGGCGGAGCGGGCTGGTAGAAGGCATCGGCGATCGGCAGGTCGAGAAGATGACCGGGGGTTGGAATGTGGAGTTTGTAGCGGCTGGTGAGTTCGTCGAGGGCGGCGAGAGCTGTTAGTTGCTCTAAGGGGGCATGGGTGAGGAGGAGGTGCTGGGGGCGCAGGGTGTGGATGATTTGAGGGAGCGTGGAGCCGTCGCAGTGGTCGGGAAGGAGATAGATTTCGGCTTGGTCGGCGTCGAGGGTGCTGAGATCGCCGTCGCGATAGTGCGGTAGAAAGGTGGTCCAGTCTCCGGTTTTGCAAATCTCGTTCAGACGATCGATCGTACTCGTTAACACGATGCGCGGTTCGAGCGACGTTGCAAATGGGACAGGTTTTAGGTTCGATCGGTGAATATAGGGACGAACAACAGGGTCTAAAAAAAGCGATTGATAACGGGCAAAGTTTTGAATCGCCAACGGAAACGAAGGGACCAACGTCTCATAGTTATTGCATACCTCCGCGATCGCATCATCAATTTCCACTACAAGCTTCCGTCCTGAGAATAGATGATGGCTCCGCAACAGCATGAGCACCTCCTGCGCCAACCCTAGCTTAGGGACAGGCATAAGCACCGATCGCCCCGATTCCAAAGTGCGATCAAGCAGTTCCATGAGCTGGTTTTCGAGCTGACGACGCGGGGGATGTCGATCGACGCCGTAGGTTCCTTCAATGATCAGCACGTCTGGCGAGAATTCGCGCAATTCTCCCAAATTTAACCCCTCTGCTAGCCGAAGATTGGCTAGACACACATCCCCGCAGTAGAGCAGGCGTTCGGGGCGACTTTCGGGGGATTCGGGTGCGTCATAGGTCAGCCCAATAATGGCCGCACCGGGCAAATGTCCCGCTGGAAAAAACTGCACCTTAAGATTTGGAAGTAGCTCGATCGAGGTGTCCCAGGGAAAAGGTTTCAGCGTATTCGGCGGCAGACCTTCCCTTAGGAGCGCGATGGTTACCTCACTGGCATAGGTCGGCAGGTCTGGAAACTGCTGATGAAGTGCCAGAATCGATCGGCTGTGATCGGCATGGGCATGACTACAAAAGAAAAGATCTGGCGCATCTAAACTCAGCAACATGTCCGGGTTCCGCAGACCACAATCCAGCAGAACCCGATACTCTCCCATGCGAATTTCGACACAGACCCCATCGCTGGCCTGACCCGTGCCATGAAAGAAGCACTGCACCATTCACTGCCCATCCAACTCAGTTCTTTCTAATTTTGACTGACCCAAGCTAATGGACTGGATCTAGTGCGCAGACCCATTTCCGTGGTAGTCCTTGCTGTCATAAAATCCGTTTTTCGTGCCGAAGAATAGGCAAGCGATCGGGAAAATACAAACCAATGCAAGTAGAATTGTCTTGATATCCATGACGGGTTGCCTAGGTAGTAAACGATATAAGTTAATAGTGTATTACCAAATTCTAGCGAATATTACTGCCCTATGTTAAAAATTGACCTGATATCTAAAGATTTTGCGCTGGGTTTTGGCTGGAGGTTCCATGGGTGAGATTCTTTCGCAAAGTTGGTTTGAACGATCGGCCCTAGAGGTTGCGCCCGATCTCATTGGCTGCACGTTGGTAAGGCGGTTTGCGGATGGGAGGATGCTGCGGGGGACAATAGTGGAGACCGAAGCCTATGAGGAGGGCGATCCGGCCTGTCATGCCTACCGAAAGAAGACGAAGCGCAACTGGATTATGTTTGGTCCGGCGGGCTATGTCTACGTGTATTTGATCTATGGAATGTACTACTGTCTAAATTTTATTACCGATCGCGATGAGTTTGCCAGTGCTGTGCTTATTCGAGCACTCGCCATGGAAGAAGTTGATCCAGCACTGCTAAAACCTAAAGAGCTAAAATCCCGTGAAAGACCCGATCGCATTGCCGCAGGTCCAGGCAAACTGTGTCGGATGATGGAGATTGATTTGGACCTGTACGGGACCTCGTTAGAGGAAGGGTCGGCGCTCTGGGTGGAAGGTCGATCGCTAATGTCAAATTCACCGATCAAACTCATCCAAACCACCCGCATCGGACTCACCCAAGGCGTTGATTTACCCTGGCGATGGTACTTGAAAGACTGCAAAGCCGTCTCCAAACCGTAAGTTAGACCTTCTGCCCAATCTTCGGCTCGGTGCCCTTGCGAAGCCGGTCGATGTTCGATCGATGACGCCAAATAACATAGCTACCACCCGCAATAGCAAACAATGTGTACGCTAACGGTTGTCCTAGCGCGATCATTAAGACCATCGCTGCGATCGCCGCTAAAATGGAACTAATGGAAACGATTTTGGTAAGGGCCGCAGAAATCGCAAAGACGACCAACGCACCTAACCCCACCCACAGATTTAGCGCAAGCAATACGCCCAAACTGGTCGCCACCGACTTTCCGCCCGTGAAGTTCAGCCACACCGATTTGCTATGGCCGAGAATGGCAAAGATTCCAGCCGTTACAATGATCCAAGGCTGTTGGAGTGCAAGATTGAGACAAGTGGCTGCTTGAGCATCGGGGAAATTAGCGCTGACGGCAGTGCCCGATCGGGCGGCCTCTACTATATCTGCGATCGCTTCACGCGTTCCTGGATCGAGGACGCACTCGGTCTTTCCAAGCCATAAGTAGAGCCAATAGACCGTAAATACCGCGCCGACGCCCTTCAGAACGTCTATCACCAAGACCGTAAACCCAGCTTTCTTCCCCAGGGTTCGGAGGATATTGGTCGCCCCGATCGACCCCGACCCAACCGTCCGAATGTCAATGCCTTTGAGATATTTGGCAAACAAGTACCCCGTGGGAATTGAACCCAAAAGATATGCGACGACAAACGTTGCACCCACCATTAGCCAAGCTGCCATATTAATTTCTCCAGCTTTACGCTAGTGCCCCAATTACAAACATGAGGATCTTGCCACACAATCAGAAATCTGACTGAGAAATCTGACTGAGAACCTACCGAACAGCGATCGGGCCACTCCTCCTAGACTGCGCCAAATACACTTCAGATTGGTTGAGGGCCGACTGCCAGAGGACTTTGGCATTGGCTAGACCAACCTGCTAAATATCCCCGTCCGATCGACTGGGCCGCCTTACTCTAATCGGAGAAGCGCAGTAGTTTCACACGACCCGAATGATCGTAGAGAGGGCACAGACTTGCGATCGATCGATGACTCGTTTGCCTGTATGG
>JAYVVL010000323.1:0-9718 GCA_043787035.1 Synechococcales cyanobacterium | reverse complement strand
TCGAAGCGCCAAAGTTGAAAATGAAGTCAGAGTGGCTGGTGGAGATTCCCGATCTGAGCCATCTCGACAACACCAACGATCGAGCTTGGACGCCGCCGCCCGTGAACCTCTCACCACCATCCCAGCGTCGCCCAACGCCGCCAAAGGGCTATGTTATTCCAGAACCGACCGACCCGACTACGGTGAATATGGGCGATGAACGATCGGTCTTTTGGCTCTTGGGGGCAGTGGGTGTAGTCTTAGTGGGACTAGGGTTCTATGCCACGATGTAAATCGAACTCACGGCGAGCGCTCGGCCTGTTCTGACCAAAGCCTGATTGATCATCGCAACGACTTCAGCGCGGGTCGCATCTCGGTTTGGGGTAAATTGGTTTACGTCGGGAACATTGACTACCACTCGGTTTTGAATCGCATCTGCAACCGTAATCTGAGCTGCACTAGGAATGCTAGCGCGATCGCTTAATCTATCTAAAACACTTAAGTTTCCACCCGAGAGCGATAGCCCACTAGACAACGCTTGAACGAGTTGTAAGCGCGTCATTTTTTGATCCGGATTGAACTTCCCAGTGGCATCACCATTTAGAAAGTTTGCACTATAGACTTGATCGATTGCACTTTTCGCCCAGTGATTGCTAGGGACATCGCTAAAGACAACCGACGATCGAGCAGGAGATGGATTGATGGCACGGGCTGCGATCGCTGCAAACTGAGCGCGGGTAATGGGTACATCGGGCTTGAATGAGCCGTCGCTGTAGCCTCGGACGTAATCCTGCATTGCCATCGACAGTATAAAATCTTTGGCCCAATGTAAATCTAAGTCCGTAAATCGAACTTGAGTATTGTCGGGTTCGACGATGTAGATGGAGGCGATCGGGGTGCCGCGATTGATGGTGACGAGGGATTGGTAGAGAATGGCCGCAAACTCAGCGCGGGTCATGTCTCGATTGGGGTTGAGCTGTTTGGGCGTGGGGTAGTTGACGACCATGCGCTTTTGGGTGGCCGTCGAAACCGCCTCAACAGCATAGCTTGGGATTCCGGTGCGATCGCTGTAGGTGCCGAGAGTACTAAGCTGTCCGCCCGTAAGACCGAGGCCGCTGACCAGTGCGACCATTGCTTGGACTCGGGTGAGATTTTGGCCGGGGCGGAAGGTGCCGTCGGGATAGCCGTAAATGAAGCCCATCGCGGTGGCCTTATCAATGGCGTCTGCGCCCCAGAAGTTGCTTGGGACATCGTTAAACGGAATCGGCTGGCGTTTGGCGGGGAGGTCGAAGGATTTGGCTAGGATGGCAGCGAACTGGGCGCGGGTGAGAATGGCGTCGGGTTTGAAACTGCCGTCGGGGAAGCCGCTGATAAAGGAGCGATCGACCAGCGCTTGGATAAATGCCTGCGCCCAGTGGGATTGGATGTCAGTTGGTTTATCGATCGGCGGAGTGACCGGGTCAGGAAAGGGCGTTTCCTGATTGGGGTCTACGGGGGGCGGCGTGACTTCCGGTGGCGTAACGATGGGCGGCGTAGTAACAATGGGTGGCGTAATCACAGGCGGCACGACAGGTGGGGGATTGGTGGCGATCGGCGGAGTGACCGCAGGTGGCACTTCGTTGCTGAGGAGTTCGACCGGGCCTTGTAACCGGGCTGGATTGAGCTGGTTCCCTACAGAAATCAACGTAACGGGTGGATTTGTGACATTTTGCACATCTGCTTCGCCGTTATCGCGGAAGATATTGCCGCCCGGTTCTTGGGGACTTCCGATGTTTGGGAGTGACGTTTCGAGGATCACTAAGCCGCTTTCAGTATTACGTTCAACGGTGTTGCCGCGCAGGACGGGCCGTGCATTTCGGGAAAGAACGATGCCCGATCGGTTCTCAAAAATCTTGTTATCAACAATCAACGGCGCAGCATTATCCCCGATCGATAATCCAAATCCAGTATTCTGAAATGTGTTTTTCCGAAATTCGCCTTTCGACTCACGCACAATAGAAATCCCATTCGCCGCATTCATCACAAACATGCAATCCGTGACGATCGCCTTGGCGCTGCCCGTGGAGAAGATGCCTTCGCGTTTGCATTCGGTGAAGGTACAATTTGCGATCGTTGGATCGGTATTTTCAATCCAGAGACCTGTGCCGCGCGTATCGGAGTTGGTGACGCTGACGCCGCGCAGTTGCGATCGGCTATCGGGCCGAAGGGTGACGTTTTGCATCCCAAAGCTGGGGCTATTGTGTTTGCCGCTTCCGGTGATTTGAGTGCCTTTACCTTTGACGCTTTCGTCGCCTGAAAGAATCACGTCTACCGGAATAACGATCGGAAAGGTTTCACCGCTGGCGGTATTGTAGGTGCCTAGGGCGAGTTTTACTGTAGTCCCGGCGCTTACCGACTGGAGAGCACGGGTGATGGTCTTGAAAGGGGCGCTTTGGGTGCCGGGGGCGGTATCGGTGCCGCTGGTGGGGTTGACGTAGAGTTGAGCCATGGGGGTTGGGGTTTGAAGATACTAGACGGTTTTATGGTAACGAGGATGGCCCGAAGACGTCATCCATTGTACAAAGCTTTACGGTATTGGGAGAAAATCAGGGATCTTAGCCCAGCCTATGCCAAAATCCCCCGACCTAACCCTAGGCCGGGGGATTCTTCAGACGGTATCTGCATCGATCCAATCCGATGTTTAGACCAGCTTCAACTTCGGATAGTATTCAATCATGTCATCACTCGTGAGGACGCCATCTAATGCACCGGGTTGCCAAAGAACTTCTAGGGACAGTAACCGCTCACTGCCCACAGCACCCAGCGTACTCAGCGCCCGACGCAAATCTACTGCATCGTTGATTTCCGGGATCTCTAGTTTTCCTTCAGCGCCCACTAGCAACGTCACGACAATGTACTCGTTCGACTGCTCTGCCAAGGCTCCGGGCGTGGAAACCGCAATGGCTCGATCGCCCGACTTAATTTGACCTGCAACGTTCGAGACGGACTCGCCCAAGAACTTACTGCGCTCAGACAATGCCATCCGGTTAAACTCTGATTCTGCGACCAGCATAGACGACTGCTTCGTCTCGCCTCCAGCGTAAGCCCAGTATTCTGGATGACGCATTAACGACAGAGTGGTTTCTTGAAGCACTTGGGTCAAACCTGCGCTAGAACTGGTATTTGCACCAGCGGCAATGCGATTGAGATCGGTTTGGAGTGACTTCGCATCCGCCAAAAGACCCACTTGAACCTTGCTGACCGACACCGTTGACGATCCGCCACCGATTGCCTGTCCGTCGCCATCTTGAAAGCGCTGGAAGGCTTGTAGTGCCACACTGGCCAAGCCTGCAAACACTAGTAGGGACAACAATCCGCCGCCGCCCATGCCGCCGCCGAAGAACATCCAAGGGGACGGGAAGAAGAAGAAACTACTGCCACCGCCCATTCCGCCGCCTCGGTTGTAGCCGCCGCCACCGCCGTAGGAGCGAGGAGCACTATAGCTGCGACTGGGGGACGATCGGAACGACCCACCACCCATCCGTCCGCCGTAGGACGCTGCATCCGCAGGCGTCGCTTGGCTAAAGAATAGGGTTGCAACAAGGGCAATCAACGCGATCGCACTCGTTACCGATTTTAAAAGTTTTTGAAGTTGATTTTTCATGTGCAAACGCTAAAAGGCACCTATTGTTGAAACGTGAATAGAAATCTCTAGTGGACGAAGCGGCCCAACGCAATCCTTTATCTGATGGAATACTTCATCTACTGTATCGCGTCAGCCCAAATGCCGTAACCGTGAGACCGCCCCGATTTGTGTCCGATTTCGGTTGGGATCCCCGAACCTACCCCAAATTGCATTCCTAATCTGGATAAATACCTTAATAAATAAACAGTGGTAAAGTAGCGGTCAGTGTCATCTCAGCCCTATTTAGCGTAACGATCGCCCATGTCAGATCTCCCCACCGTCAAACCTTCAAGCCCAAGCACAGCTCCGCCACCCCCCACGCCGCTTCGTTGTATTTTGGGATCAGGGGTGGCGGGTGGTCTAGCCTTTATGATTTGGCAACTGACCCAATCTATTGCCATTAGCTTTGCTCGGACACCTATTGTGTCTGATAATCGAATTGTGGTCCGAATGTCTACCGCAATCCGAACGTTGGTCGTCGGCATGAGCGCCATGGGCACGGGGATATTTGCGCTAGCGTGCGTGGGACTGTTGGGACTAGCATTGCAAACTCTGTTGACTAAATCTAGCGAAGACGTAAAAGAATGAGCATCGGAATCTGGATTTTAGGCGACCAACTGAATCTCAACCAATCGGCACTGGCCAGTCTTACAGACGCAAATCCCACTTCGGTATCGGTGCTAATGGTGGAGTCCACCGACCATATTCGCATCCGCCCCTATCATCAACAAAAGCTCATTCTCGTATGGTCGGCCATGCGACATTTTGCCCAAGAACTTCGATCGATCGGGTTTAAGGTGACTTACGCAGAGTGCGATGAGTTTGGGTCTGCGGTGGAGGCGTGGGTGAAGGCAGAAGGCATTGCGGATCTGCGGATGATGGCTCCGGTAGACAAGCCCTTTGCGGGACTGATTGCTGGGCTGAATTTGGACTGTGAAATTAATAGTATCCCCAACAATCATTTCATCTGGTCTGAAACCGAATTTACAACCTGGGCCAAGCCGCGAAAGCGAATGCTAATGGAGGATTTTTATCGCGAAGGTCGCAAGCGGCTCAATATTTTGATGGACGAGCAGGGGAAGCCCGTTGGCGGGGCTTGGAATTTTGATAAGGAAAACCGTAAGCCGCCAAAAAAAAATGACCCTACGTTCAAGCCGCCTGCTCCTCGATGGTTTGAACCTGATGCGATCGTTCAGACCGTGACGCAGAAAGTTCTTGAACTAGATGTTCCGACCTACGGAAGTGCGAGCGAGTTTGGGTGGGCGGTGAATCGATCGCAGGCGCTTCAAGTATTGGACACCTTTATTGAGACCAGGCTGTCCACCTTTGGTCCTTACGAGGATGCCATGGTCACGGGCCAAGATACCCTCTGGCACTCCCTTCTTTCACCGTATATGAATATAGGATTACTGCAACCCTTAGAAGTCATTCAGCGAGTTGCGTCCGAATTCGAGTCCCGTGATGATTTGGATATCAATAGCGTTGAAGGATTCATTCGGCAGGTGATGGGCTGGCGTGAATATATGCGTGGCATTTATGTGATCACGGACGATCACTACAGCGATTCTAATTGGTTTGGTCACCAACATGAGCTACCGGAATTTTTCTGGGATTCTAGGAAGGCGACGATGAACTGCCTGAAGCAATGTCTTAGTCAAACCGAACGATCGGCCTACAGTCACCATATTCAGCGGCTGATGATTCTCAACAATTTTGCGCTGATCGCAGGCTACAATCCACAGGAAATCGAGCAGTGGTTTCATTCGGTGTACATTGACGCGTACGACTGGGTGATGCAACCGAATGTGATTGGAATGGGGCAGTATGCGGACGGCGGATTTCTGGCGTCGAAACCCTATGCGTCGTCAGCTAATTATGTCAACAAGATGAGTGACTATTGCAAGGGTTGTCAATACGATTACAAAGCCCGAATTGGTGAGAGGGCCTGTCCTTTTAACTATTTTTATTGGGATTTTCTCGATCGACACCGCGAGAAACTAATGACCCAAGGACGCATGAGTTTTATTCTAAAAAATCTCGATAAAATGGCACCGGAGGATCTTGAAGAAGTGCGAGAATTGGCGCGATCGTGGCATGAATCTTGAGGGTACTGTTGATAATGATCGCGGCTCATTCGGGTCATGAATTCAGGAAATAACATGGGAAATCAAAACCCGAGCCGGAGCAATTTCTCAGAGCTTTTGCTGGACGAGGCGTTATTTAATTGCCAGTCCCTTACTGTAGTCTTGCTTTAATCCTCAACCTGATTCAAATTCTGTTCCAGCCGCTGACGAAAGAAATCGCTAATGCCTACAGGTTTAGCATCAAGAGACCAACGCGACAACTTCATCAGCCCCAACTGCTTAAACGCTTCTTTATAGGTGAAACTAGAGAAACTTTTCTTGCGGTCTTGAATTGCAATCATCGAAATCCTCCTTAATGCGATTGAATCAACTTAAAACTACTGTAACTGCTTTCAATCATGACGTACGATCGCCTAAACGTCGCTGTGATCGGTATTTGGATTACGGTTGGGTGCGATCGGCTTCTTGGGCAAAGGCTACTCACTGTGTAGCCTTTGGGGTTGAGACTGAAATGGTCATTTGCGGTGGTGGTGGCGGAGGACTTCGAGGAGTTGAAAGCAGAGTTTGAGCAAGGTGGGTGCGGTTCCGGTGGGATCGAGGCTGAGGGCGATCGTGATGACGGCGGTTTCTGCGATCGACATCCAAGCGTCTTCTCGATCGAGGTTGGACTTTTTGTTACTGGATTTGGGTTTGAGCAGTTTCATAATTGCCTTGCGTTATTTGGATGAATCCATTACAGCAAGCGGGTTTGAGAGTGGTCTCTCAAACAAAGACTGACAAACACTGACAGAGACTGACACGGATCTCAAGGCAACCATTTATACTTTGAACAGACCTTCTCAATGCCGCTCATGTTGAAACCTTTGCCGATCGAGTTCCTGAAAAAAATTGCTCGTGACTATGCGTTGACTTCACCTCAAGAAGAGGCATTTGTAGCTCATTACTCTGTGGATGATGAGGTCAGAGATGATGATTTAGCGGCGAATTTGCATATTTCTTCTGGTGCATTTCGGACAAGGATGACTGGGGTTTACAAAAAATTCAGTATTGCGGGTGAGGCGTCGGGAAAGTTTTATAAGCTGCGCGTATTTTTGTCCGATCTCTTTGGGAATCATGGAACTGTTATCGAAGAGAGTGCGCCAGATATCGATTCCCTCGTGCAACAAGTCCGATCGCAAATTGAACCCGTGATTCGAGCGATGTGTGGAACAATGCGGGTGTTGGATATGGAGAAGGGGATGGACTTAGATTCCATTTATATAAATGTAAAGGTAAAGCCCTTGAAATCCGACAAAAAACGAATTGATGGGAAAATTTTAGTTGAAGAAACAGAGACATTGATGATATTTGGAGGGCTAGGAGCAGGAAAGACGATATTTCTTAAGAGGTTGGCTATTTTATGCAATCAAGGAGAGCTTTTAAAAACACATATACCAATTTTCATCTCACTCAAGGAATGGGCAGAAGTAGCGGAGAAAATTGAATTCCTAGATTTTGTGGGAGAACTATTCTCACAGCCAATAAACACATTGAGAACACTCTTAAAAGCGGGGCGTGGATTAATATTGCTCGATGGACTAGATCAAGTACCAAAAAAAGATCACAATCAGATTCTAAGTGGGATCAAAAAAATAACCACACTGAATCGAGAGAATCATATTGTAATTACTTCTCGGACATCAGCACAAATTTCACGCCGAAAAGATGTGTTTCAGGCTTTCACAGAAGTAGAAATTCCAACATTTAGTTCATCACAAATTCAAAAATTTGCCAATAAATGGTTCTTGGCAAGAAAACCAGAATGTGTAGATGAGAATGGAAAATCAATCGCAGGAGGGTGGTTTTTGGAAGAATTAAACGATCGAAAAAATATAAAGGATTTAGTGAAAAATCCTTTATTACTAACGTCTTCGTGTCTTGACTTTGAACAGTTAGCAAGCTTCCCTAAAAGACATACAGAAATTTATGAGCGATTTCTACAGATACTTCTCAGTCAATGGAATAATGAATGGGGCATTGAAGGCGATTCTGTACATGGGAATTTATCTGTTGAACTTAAAAAGCAGCTACTGGGACATCTTGCATTCGTGACATTCGAGAAAGGCATTTATTTTCAAAATTATGTGGCAAAACAAGAAATTCGTATTTATACTCAAAATTTACCAAATTCGAGATCAATCGATAGCGGAGAATTTTTGCAAGGTATCATAGTAGAAAATGGGTTATTGAAAGAATGCTCAGGATTAAACTATTCATTCTCACACACTACATTCCATGAATACTTTGTGGCACGGAATATTGTGGATCAGTCTAGTTCTGCAAAGTATGAGATAGCATTGAGTCAACTTATGAACAACATAGGAAAGAAACGATGGAGTGAGATATTCCTACTAGTTGTCGAGAATTCTAACAATGTAGATTGGCTATTAGCTTTAATGAAAAAAGAAGTTGATTCAATTTTAGGATCTGATGAGTATTTACAGCGCTTTCTTACTTGGGTTAGCAAAAAAGGAACAATAAGGAGACCTGCATCCTTTGGTACATCTCAAAAATCTTTTAGCATCCGTTTGTACTATTATATTTTAGCTCTTAGCTTCGATACAACTCGTAAAGTTGAAGTTTTATTGAATGGAAATATTGATATAAATCGTGCTATTGATCTTTCCAAAACTCTTATAAGATCGCTTCTTAAACATAAGGTTTCTCATCAGAATGTTGCTATTTTTAATGACTCAGAAATAGACATTAAGGTTCAAGAAATGCTAGACCAATTACTCTATTTCAATAACGAAGAAGAGCCTCAGAAATGGTGGAATAAAAATTCTGAGTCTTGGAAAAAGAAGTTTTATAATCTAATAATTAAATATCCTAATATTAAGATCGAATGGAAATTCAATATTTCACAAAGAAATAAGCTTCAGAAATATTACGACGCAAACCTCCTCCTCGTCCAATGCCTAAACAGCGATTGCACCGTCAGCCGTCACGTTCGAGAGTCGATCGAAGAGACGCTGCTGTTGCCTATGGAGGAATGTTGAAGTGAGAGAATGAGAAGGGCGATCGGAGCCGAAAATCCGCTAAAATGTTAATTGACTTCGATCGAGGTAAGACTAATGGCAACTCAAGTCATGATTACGTTATCGGATGAAGTATATCAACAGGCTTTGCGGGTTGCACAGTTACTCGATCGGGATATTGAAAGTGTTCTGTCGGACACACTTCAGTGCTCAATTCCTGAAATACAACTTTCCAATCTCAATGGGTTGCCCGTTTCGGTTCTGTCGGATGAGCAGGTTTTGGAGATAACTGAACTTCAAATGGAACCGGAGCAAGATGCACGATTAAGTGTGTTACTCGATCGACAGCAAGAAGGTCTCTTAGGCGGCGAAGAACGATCGGAATTAGAGGCATTGATGCAGGTTTACCGGGAAGGGTTACTGAGAAAGGCATTGGCACTCAGTGAAGCCGTTAAACGTAAATTGATTGACGCCTTGGATTCATGAGCCTAATTGCTGAAGAAATTCGTCAACGGGTGCGAGAACGGGCAAAAGATCGCTGTGGATATTGTCAATGTATGCAGAAATACGTCCTGGGAATTTTGGAAATTGAACATCTCATTCCTCGATCGGCGGGTGGAACAGACGATGAAGATAACTTATGGTTAGCCTGTCGTCTTTGTAACTCCTACAAAGGAACTCAAACTCATAGTCGTGATCCAATTACAAATCGAAAAGTGAAGCTCTTTAATCCCCGTCGCCAAGAATGGTTTCGTAACTTCACTTGGACTCCGGATGGAGCCTTTATCAAAGGAATCACAGCAACTGGTCGTGCAACTGTGGTGGCATTACAAGTCAATAATTCCTATGCTGTCACTGTCCGACAAGCCTGAGTTTCGGCAGGTTGGCATCCTCCGATCGAAGAGTAATAACACAGGTCGAGTGCGATCGCACCGTCAGCCGTCACGTTCGAGAGTCGATCGAAGAGACGCTGC
>JAYVVL010000322.1:0-24220 GCA_043787035.1 Synechococcales cyanobacterium | reverse complement strand
GGTCGCCGAGAATGCTCCAAGTTCGGTTTTCACATTGCAAAACCGCATCATTACAAACGGCGCAGGCGAGAAGAAGCGATCGCAATTCGGCAAACTCGATCGGCTGGATAGGTTCTCCTTTGAAGGTGAATTTGCCTTGGGGGGTATAGCCATCGCCGCTAATGCGAGGGGCGAGAGAGGCGGTATGTAGACCTTGAACGACCATTTTGTTTTGGGTCAAGGTTCCGGTTTTGTCGGAGCAAATGGTGGTGACGGAGCCGAGGGTTTCGACGGCGGCCAGTTTGCGAATCAGGGCGTTGCGGCGGACCATGCGCTGGGTCCCGATCGCTAGGGTGACAGTGATGACGGCAGGCAAGCCTTCAGGAACGACCGCGACGGCCATGGAGAGGGAGATTTCGACGAGTTCTTGGAAGGTTTTGAGTTCAAATTTTCCGGTGCTGAACCAGGAGTAGCCCATTCCCACCACGATAATCAGACCTACGAGGGACATAGACCCGGTGACAAGCACGTTACTGAGCTGGTCCATCCGCTGCTGTAGCGGCGTTGGGGCGCTTTCAACCCCAGATAGCATGGTGGCAATTTTTCCCAGTTCAGTGTCCATCCCGGTGCGGGTGACGACGACGGTGCCGCGACCTTGGAGGACTTCGGTGCCTTGGTAGACAAGGTTGAGCCGATCGCCTAGGGGAGCGTCTTCAGCCAGTTCTTGGCCGGGTTCTTTACTGGCGGCTTGGGCTTCTCCGGTAAGGGCTGATTCTCGGATTCGTAAGCTGGCGGCTTCAAGCAGGCGACCATCTGCGGCGATTTGGACCCCGGCATCGAGCTGCATGATGTCGCCGGGGACGAGATCTTTAGAGTTGATTTCAGAGATTTTGCCATCACGAATGACGCGGACGATCGAAGAAGACAGTTTTTTCAGCGCCGCCAGGGCTTTTTCGGCGTTGCTTTCTTGGAAATAACCCAACAGGCCATTCAAAATGACGATCGCCAAGATAGCGATGGTATCTTTAAATGGAATGTCTCCGGCCTTCATGGTGCCGCTTTGCCATGACAGAAAGTCCAGAATTCCTGAGACGATCGCAACACCAATCAGCATCACAAGCATGATGTTTTTGAACTGGTCCAGCAATATTTCCCATTTTCCTCGACCTGCGGCTTCTTCTAGCTCGTTTGGCCCGAACTTAATCTGACGATCGGCGACTTGTTGGGCGCTAAGTCCTTGGTCTAGGTCACTTTGAAGCAGATCTAGCGTATGGCGGGTAGACTCAGTATGCCAGAGCGCATCATACGTAGGCGAGTGCTGAATAGAGAGATCTTGACGTGTCATAGGGCCTATGCAACCGGTAAAGAACAATAGACAACACAGTCCAGATTTGCCCCCTTGAGGTCTTATAGTCCTGGAGTAATACATAATAGTGCCATAATTTTCAAGCCTAGCACTACTTTTTAGTGCGTGTCTTAATAGGCACCCGATCGCTTACAGTAAGTGCCAGGTTTAGGCATCTGTTGAAGGATACCTGTGAGATGTCTATAAGGCATCTTTAATTTGGTTCAGCCTTTAATCTAGTATTTAATTTAATTTAGAAAAGTTTATCTCTATGAATCCTTTTGCGTCGAACTCAGCATCTAGTGTTACTCCACTGAGTTTGTTGGTGGGACGATCGGAGGAACTCGATCGGGTCAGTGAGATTTTGCGGTTGGATGGCGATTTGGTGTTGACGGGGGTGCCGGGGGTCGGTCGGCGGACGCTCATCCGATCGGCGGCGCGGAGGCTCGGGGCGAAGGTTGTGGAGATTGATTTTTTGCGATCGACGGATTGTTCGCGGTTTTTGCGGCTGTTCGCGGATGCGATGCTAAATGCCTTTCAGTCTCCGATGGAGTTAAGCTTGGTTCAAAAGTTTATTGCGGTGTCGCCGTTGCTCTTGGAGACGAGTGGCACGGGGAAGGCCAAGCTGTTATGGCAGTTTGCCGCTGAGTGGGAGTTGTTTCAAATCCTCCTCGCGTTGCCGCAGGCGTTGGCCGAGGCGTTAGATTGCCGGGTGGTGCTGGTGTTCCAAAACTTTCCGCACATTCGATCGTGGGATCGCTCTGGCCAGTGGGAACAGCATCTTCGTCAGGAGATTCAGGTGCAGGCACGGGTGAGTTATGCGATCGTGGCAACCGTGGCCGAAAACTGGAGTGAACAGCCGGATATGGTGTCGGTGGTCCTTGCTCCGGTGAGTGATGCGGCCATGCGATCGTGGTTGCTGGCGGTAATGCGGCAAGTTGAATTGAATTTGGATCAGGATGCCATTCGGTTATTTTTAGATACGGTTCAGGGCCATTTTGGGGATGCTATTGCACTGGCAAAGCGGATCTGGCTGGACTATCGCCATGGGGTGTCGTCGAGTGTGCGATCGCATCAGGTGTATCGCAGTTCGGTGTCGCTGATGGAAGATTTGTCGGTGACGTTCGAGTCGTTGATTTTGTTGTTGCCGAGTACGCAAGTTCGGGTGCTTGAAAGTTTGGCGCTAGACCCGACCGATCGGCCCCACGCCAAGGAGTACATGTTAAAACATCAGCTTTCACGCGGCGGGACGCTTCAAGGTGCGCTATCGAGCTTAGAAGGGAAGGGATTAATCTACGGCGCTGAACGACGATATGCGATCGCGCTTCCGATGCTCGGACTGTGGCTGAGACATCGATTGGGGTAAACATTAAAAAAGACGGTCGGTCCTGCGTTTTTCAACAGCAGATTCGATCGTCTTGGATTAGCATCTAAACCCTTGAAAATTTCAAGCAGCAAGACGGGTTAGGGTCCTACTGCTTTGACAAACGCTTACGTCCCAGAGGTCCAGGAGTTAATGTAGGTCAGTTGGTCTTCAGTTAAGGAATCTATTGAGAAACCCATGGCTTGGAGCTTCAGACGGGCGATTTCTTGGTCGAGATCCTTAGGCACGGAGTACACACCTGCCGAAAGCTTGCCTTGGTTCTTAACCAAGAACTCAACGGACAGTGCTTGGTTTGCAAAGCTCATGTCCATCACAGCGCTGGGGTGGCCTTCAGCCGCTGCCAAGTTTACCAAGCGACCTTCGCCGATGACTACGACGGATTTGCCGCTCTTGAGTTTGTACTCTTCGGTGAAGTTGCGAACGAGCTTCACTTCAGTGGACTTGTTCTTCAAGGATTCAAGATCGATTTCGATATCGAAGTGACCCGAGTTGCAAACCATTGCGCCATCTTTCATGACGTCAAAGTGGTTGCTGCGGATGACGTGCTTGTTGCCTGTGACAGTGATGAAGATATCGCCGATTTTGGCAGCGTTGTCCATGCTCATCACTTGAAATCCGTCCATGACCGCTTCGAGCGCAGCTACAGGATTGATTTCGGTGACAACGACGTTAGCGCCGAGACCGCGTGCGCGGCTTGCACAGCCTTTACCACACCAGCCGTAGCCTGCAACCACAATAGTTTTGCCCGCAAGCAAGACGTTGGTGGCGCGGATGATACCATCGAGGGTGGATTGGCCGGTTCCGTAACGGTTGTCAAAGAAATGCTTGGTTTCAGCATCGTTGACGTTGACAGCCGGGAAGGTCAACACGCCATCTTGGAACATCGCGTTCAAACGCACGACGCCCGTAGTGGTTTCTTCGGTGGTTCCGATGAGTTCGGAGATTTGGCCGGGACGCTCTTGAACCATGGTCGCGACAACATCACAACCGTCATCCACGATGATGTGAGGATGGTGATCCAAGGCAACTTGCACATGTCTGTGGTAAGTCGCGTCGTCTTCGCCTTTAAATGCGTAAACGGGGATGCCATAGTCAGCAACTAGGCTAGCTGCGACGTCGTCTTGGGTCGAAAGCGGGTTACTTGCGATCAAAATCGCATCAGCACCACCCGCTTTGAGGGCGATCGCGAGGTTAGCGGTCTCGGTGGTGACGTGGCAGCACGCAGAGATCTTGATGCCTGCGAAAGGCTTTTCCTTCGCAAAGCGCTCACAAATTTGTTTCAGAACGGGCATTTCACGGCTTGCCCATTCAATACGCTGTTTGCCGGAAGCCGCTAGGCCAATATCTTTGATGTCGTACTTAATCTGTACAGCAGTTGCAGTAGCCATTCTTGTAAAAATCCTTAGATCGTGTTTCTGCAAAACATCCGGGACCTCAATCGCTGTAGTTATCTACACCGTGAACCCTCGACACAATGTTCGCGTTAACAGAGTCGCTGGTGAACCAAAGAGCAAAACTTCAATATTGATATAGAAATTTCTGTACTCCGTGATACCCCTAACAGTGGGGTGCAGGACTTCTAATACTTTGTAACAAGATGGGGCTTTAGTCAAGGGCCGATCGGTATTTGGGCGGAAGCTTCATGTCGGAAAGGCTTCCGTCAGGCATCTATTTAAGAAATTAACGCTTCAGGCAAAGATTTCTGGGCTAGAGACATTTTGGCTGACGCGCATTTGGGCTTTCTGCACGGATTCGCTAGACATCTTTTGCGGTTTGCCGATCGTGGCTGGGGCAGGCGGTTGGGCGTCTATTTTGATCGGTGTAAGGGTGCTCTTAGGAGAGCCTTGGTTGGAAATCAAAAAGATGCCGCTAGCTATGAGTGCCGCATAGGTGAGATAGGCGTAGTTGGGCTGGAAGGGAAGATTAAATCCCGGCGCGGGAGTCTGAGTGGACTGCGGATTTTGGGATGAATTTTGGGATGAATGTCGAAGCGATCGCCCCATGCTTTTAGGCGAGACCGCATCGGGCAGACGGCTGGTTAGGTCGCCTTCAGGACGGCGAAGACATTTTTCTAATCGACGCAAAAATCCGCGCAGATAGACGTCTTCCGGGAGTCGATCGATTTTTCCTTGATCGATTGCCTGTAGATGATGCAAGCCAATGAAGGTTTCGGCGTGGATTTGCTTCAGTTCTAGTCCGAGACTGAGGCGCACGGCATGAACGTGATGGCAAAGAGCATGAAGGTCGCGGGTGCGTGATGCGATCGCCTGCTGATGCAGCACTTCTGGAGAAAGCTTAGCTGGCTTCGTCTGTCCGAACCGCAGTCGATCGAGCAGTGAGGGCACTTCAGCAGATTTCAAGGCGTGATTAAGCGCCTCGACCATCGCGGCATCCTCGCGGGCCTGCTTTTCTTGTACGGTTGGGACGGGCACAACCTTCTCGATCGGTTGAATCGGCTGAACTCTCTCTTCCACTTGGCCTGAAGACGTGAACGATAGCCGGGTCTTCGCTTCAGACAAGCATTCCATGGTGAGACGAACCGTTTCGCGGATGATGGCCTTAAGTAAAAACTGCGTGTTTGCCCCTTGCTCTTCTGCAAGCTGCTGCAACTGGTCTAAAGCCTGACGAGATCGCTCTTCCCGACATAGACTAGATTCGACCTGAGCCACGAGATGACGCCAAGAATCCGATCGTGCGCAATCCCACAACGCATCTTGGGTATCAACGTCGGAGGTCTCACAGGCTGTAAAACTTGATCCTGCGACATTAGAAAACTGAAAATTTTGAGATAACATAATGCCGAACCTCACTCCAAACCCGTGGTGCTGATGAGTCATTCTTCTATGGGTAGAAGCGAGGTCCGGGAAACTAGACTAAAGTGTTGCTTTTTTTTGCCCAGGCTATGTCGTTCTGCGTAATACCACCAGCATCGTCAGTCGTTAGCTCAACAGTAACGCGGTTGTAGACGTTGAACCACTCGGGATGATGGCCAACAGATTCGGAGTAAGAGGCCATCTGGGTCATAAAACCAAAGGCATCGGTGAAATTTGAAAATTTAAATTGGCGATGCAATTTCCCATCCTTCAAGCTCCAATCCGACAGTTCGCTCAGGGCCGCTTCGAGATCACGAGAGGTGAGAAGACTCATAAGCTATTAACTCCAATTTTAAAAAATGGTTTAGATGAGTGTGATTCTAGCAAATTCATTAGATGATTTTTCGATGGCTTCCCTATCCCATAGTCCTCCATGACACCTGTGTACTTTTCTCAATCCATTAAGACTTTTATCAAACTTAGTCAGTGGTTTCTCCTCGCTTGCTGCGTTGGGGCATTGGCAGGAGTTGGCTCAGCAGTGCTGCTTGCTGCATTGAATGGGGCAACGGGGTGGCGAGAGGCGACGCACGGGTGGGCGATCGTACTACTGCCCTTGGGTGGATGGGTTAGTGGGTGGATGTATCATCGGTGGGGCAAGTCGATTGAGGCCGGAAATAATCTGCTGCTTGAAGAAATTCATAATCCCACTGCGACTATTCCTTTAAGGATGGCTTCCATGATTCTGCTGGGGACGACGCTAACCCATTTATTCGGCGGGTCGGCAGGTCGGGAAGGGACTGCACTCCAAATTGCAGCTTCACTGGGAGACTTGTTGACGCGAGTTTTTGGTCTAAATTCTGCCGATCGACGGATTGTGCTGATGGCGAGTCTCAGCAGTGGAGTTGCGTCGGTGTTTGGAACGCCGCTGGCGGGGACTATTTTTGGGCTGGAGGTGTTGACGATCGGAACAATTCGTCATACGGCGCTGTTTCCCTGTTTGATCGCGGCGATTGTGGGCGATCGGGTGACGTTGAGTTTGGGGCTGAGTCATACGGTGTATCGTCATGCTCCTAGTATTCCAGTTCTGACGCCAACGATATTAGTTTCGGCGATCGCAGCGGGAATTATGTTTGGCTTGGCGGCGATGGGTTTTGCGACATTAACGCATTGGGTGAGCCAGGTTTTTAAATCACGAATCGTCTATGCCCCAGAACGTACAGCGATCGGCGGCTTAATCGTGGCTGGAATAATGATGGCGATCGGGACAACCACCTATAGCGGCTTAGGGATTTCGACGATCGTTCGAGCCTTTGAGGAGCCGTTGCCAACCTGGGATTTTGTGGGCAAAATCGGATTGACGGCCTTGACGATCGGGTCGGGGTTTAAAGGCGGTGAAGTGACGCCGCTGTTTTTCATTGGCGCAACCTTAGGCAATGCGTTGTCCAGCGTTTTAGCATTGCCGTTGCCGTTGCTGGCAGGGATGGGATTTGTGGCGGTGTTTGGGGGTGCGGCCAATACGCCGATCGCTGCAACGTTGATGGGCATTGAACTGTTTGGCGCTGAATCGGGCGTGTTTATGGCGATCGCTTGCGTCATGAGCTATCTCTGCTCCGGTCAGGCCGGAATTTATCGATCGCAGCGCCTAGAAGAATCCGGGAAATATCCCTTTTAAGTCTTCGCTTCGGGCAAGATCAGCATTGCATCGCCAAAGGAGAAAAACCGATACTCTCGATCGATCGCCTCTTGATACAAGTTCAATAACCGCGATCGACCGATGAGTGCGCTCACCAACATCAGCAAACTCGACTTTGGCAGGTGAAAATTTGTGATCATTCCGTCCACAACGCGCCACTCATAGCCGGGATAGATGAACATGTGGGTCTTGCCGCAGAAGGGTTCTAGCTTGCCCGATCGTTGGGATGCCCCTTCGAGCGATCGGACGCTGGTGGTCCCGACGGCAATCACCCGGCCACCGTTGGCTTTGGTAGCCTTCACTTGTTCTACAACCTCCGACGGCACTTCAATCCATTCACCATGCATCTCGTGCTGGGTGATGTCTTCGGATGCGACAGGGCGAAACGTACCGACGCCAACATGTAAGGTCACAAAGGCGCACTGGATTCCTTTAAGAGCAAGGCGATCGAACAACTCCGGCGTAAAGTGTAATCCGGCGGTCGGGGCTGCTGCCGAACCTAGAGTCTCGGCGTAAACCGTTTGGTACTGATCGGGCTGAGAAACAGATTCGGTGATATAAGGTGGCAGCGGCATATGACCGTAGGCGTCTATTACCGATAGCACTGACTGCGCCGACTGTGAATCCAAAGGTTCACTCAAGGGTTTGCCTACCGTAAACTTCAGCACGCGCCCTCCGGTGGGGTCGTCGCGGCGAATGACTGTAGCGCTCAACGTGGGCACATTCGGCTCGTGAGAATTAAACGTTATCACTGTGCCGGGTCGCAGCTTCCGTCCGGGCTTAACCAGCGCCAGCCATTCATTAAACCCCAATTCTTCCAGCAGCAAGATCTTGACTTGGCCGCCCGTCTGCTTTTGCCCATGGAGGCTTGCCGGAATGACTTTAGTCTTATTTAAAACAAGTAAATCCCCCGGCTGAAGCCACCGATCGAGGTCATAGAAGTGCTCGTGGATGTGATCCGTCCGATCGCGCAGGACCAATAAACGAGAGTGATCGCGAGGAACGGCTGGATTTTGGGCAATTCTAGCCTCTGGCAAGGCATAGTTATAGCTAGAAAGCTGACGATCGAGGTCTAGGTTCATGGTGGTCGATCGAGGGTGGAGGAGAGTGGGTTTCAATTGAAAAGTTGTAAATTTGAGTGTATGATTAGATGTAGATCTTAATGATTTCTTTATACTATGACGTTGAGCCTGCTATGAAGGTTTCTTAGGTCACAGCCTTCCCTCGTTGATTAGGTGTATCTTGGTCATCTTGAATGGTAAATACATCCAAAAATTGTAGCCGTTAGATTTGCAGGAAACCACTATGGATCATCTCTACTATCTAGCGAACGCCAGCCTAACCTTAAGGATTGTAGAATTTTTACATGTCCGAAATTACTTGCCATTGCGCTTCATGACGGTGATTCATCGCTTGGATGGCTGGGTGATTCGGGTGAAGTTTTCAACACCCCTTGACGATCGTCAAGCGGGCGATTTTACCGCTTTTTTAAATGAGCTAGGCATTGCCTACAAACCCAATGCTCGCCTTAAAATGGCGCTTTGGAACCTTGAGAACGGTCAGACGCCGATTGAAGTGATGCATCAGTATCAGATTGTGGTGGTCTCACACGGTCGTCCCGATCGGGTTGAAATTGAGGCATTTCGAGAGCAGTTTGTGCAAGGGTTAGGCTATTGTCCTGAAACATTGGTCTGAGATGTTGGGTCTGAGATTTTAGCGCTGCGTGTCGAAGGCACTAATGATGTAGTTGACAAGGGTGAGGGTGTAGCACCCGATCGTTCGGTTAAATCCGATCGGGTGATTTAAGTTAAGACTCAGGTTGGGGTTTAGGTTGGACTGCGGCGATCGGGCACGGACGAGAGCAATGTCAAAGCGGCAGTTGCGGGCGTGGTAGGGCGGGTGCTTGAGCTGAAAGAGTTTGGCACTTTGGATGAGTTTGCGCTGTTTGGTTCGGGTGACGGCAAGGACGCCATCTTCATCGATGTTGCGAGGACTGCGGGTTTTGACTTCGATGAAAATGAGATCGCCGTCTGGGTTTAGGGCCACGACATCGATTTCGCCGAATGTGCAGTGCCATCGGGTTGCGAGAACTTGTCCTCCTTTGCTCATAACCCACTCTGCCACGAGGTTTTCGCCGAGTTTTCCAAGATCGTCGATCGGATTCATTGCAGATTCATTGCGGATTGCGAATGCTCACGTTAGATTGCAGCTAGGGTACCCAAAGGTAAGGTACGATCGGAGAGTGAAGGGCAGATTATTTTAGATTGCAGTATGGTAAAAATTATGATGCAGGTTTTTAGACGGTTGATGGTGGTGGTGGCGATCGGAATGCTGCTAATAGGATGGGTGAGTGTGCCTACTGCGATCGCAGATGACTACACCAAAGATGTGTTGATTGGGGTTGATTTTTCGGGGCGCGATCTGACGGATTCGCAGTTCAATCATACTAATATGCGGGAGTCGAATCTGAGTAATACCAAGTTGAAAGCGGTGAATATGTTTGCGGCTAATTTGGAGTTGACCAATTTGTCGGGGGCGGATTTGAGTTTTGCGACGTTGGAGAGTGCGCGGATTACGGACGCTAATCTGACAAATGCCAATCTCGAAGGGGCGTATTTATCGAATTCAAAGCTCGATCGAAGCAAGATTGAGGGGGCTGATTTTACGGATGCGGATATTCGGGAGGATATGCGGAAAATGTTGTGTAAGACGGCGGCGGGTGTGAATCCGATGACGGGGCGATCGACTCGGGAGACGTTATATTGTGATGAATGATAGTCAACAATACTCTAGAAGAGTGATGCGTTGCTTCGCTTAACGCATCCTACGTTGGGATTGGGGGTGGAATTGGGTGGTGAGTTTACGTGAGGGGGGTGTTGGCGAGGTCGTTGAATTGGGTGTGGCGTTGGCGATCGAGGGCTTGGATGCGCTGCTTTTCGGTGTGCATTTGCTTTTGGTAATGTTCGCTGAGTTCGCGATCGGTGATGAGGTCGGTTTTTTCCCAGAGGGCTTTGAAATGACGACTGCGTTTTTCACAACCGATTTTTTCTAGGGTGGCTGAGGCCGATCGGATAATGAGTTCGGCGCGTTCGATGTTGATGCTGGTGGTTTCGTCGAGCTGGAGATAGCGACAGACTTGGGACATGTTGGTGGGAAATTCGGCACTGCGATCGCGCAAAATTGAAAGCAGGTCTGGCGCATCGGCAGATTCAAATTCGAGGTGAGTGGGATATTCGCGCTGTATTTCGCGGGCGAGCTGGAATAGAAATTTGGTCGGTGGATAATCAAAACCGATGTCGTGTTCTTCAATGCTATCGAGAATGGTTTCGCGATGCTGGGGCGCATGGATATAGATTCGGAGGAGCTGTTCTTCGCAGATTTCAAGCAGGCTCCGATCGCCGGGGGTGAGCCACTTATTCGATCGGCCATGCCAGCGTTGGCCTTTGACCTGGAGCCGCAGACTTTCCTCGATTTGCCGGATGAAGCTCGGGTTGGCTTGGCCTAGAAGTTCGGCACATTTCTGGATGTAATAGGTGCGCAGGGTAGGGTTAGGCAAGTTTCCCAGCAGTTTAACAATTTGCTCCGTGGCGGCTTGGGATTGTTCGGGCTGCGTCAGATCGCGCTTCTGAATCGCCTGCTGAATTTGCCAGTCGATCCACAGTGGCGCATCTTCGATAAGTTGTTCATAGGCATCAGCGGAATTGTTTTTTAAAAATTCGTCGGGATCTTTCCCTTCTGGAATATTCAAAATCCGGAGTTGCACATCGCCCCGGTAAGCCATGTCGGCTACTTGCCCGATCGCGCGTTCGGTTGCCTGTAACCCGGCCCGATCGGCGTCGAAGTTAAAAATAATTCGCTTTTCGTCAGTATAGCGAGCCAGCATTTTCACTTGATACTCACTCAAGGCTGTTCCCAGTGACGCTACCGCCGTGTTGATTCCAGCGGCGTGCAGTGCAATCACATCGAAGTATCCTTCTACGACGACCGCTCGGTTTTGACGGGCGATCGCGGTCTTGGCTTTATCGAGTCCATATAGCGTTTTACCTTTGTCAAATAACTCTGTTTCGGGTGAGTTCAAATATTTAGGTTGCTCATCGCCTAGTGCGCGTCCTCCGAATCCAATCACACGCGCCTGCACGTCTAAAATCGGAATCACTAAGCGATCGCGAAATCGATCGTAGTAGCCATCGCCTTCTTTTCGTTTTACAATCAATCCTGCTTGCTCCACGAGCGACACGGGATAATTTTTTTGATCTACAAGATAGCTATACAACGTTGCCCATCCGCCGGGAGCGTAGCCGACTTGAAAGATTTGGAGAATTTCGGGGCTGAACTTTCGTTCTCTAGTGATGTAGTCGAAGGCGGGTTTTCCGGCGGGTTGGCGCAGGGCGTGTTCGTAGAACTTGGTGGTGATGGCGAGGATTTCGTAGAGTTGTTCGGTGGTGGAAACTTTGCGCTGGTATTCCTGAGTTTCGGCGGCGTCTAGGGTTTTGATTTGGACCTGGTATTTATTGGCGAGATCCAGCACCACGTCGCCAAACGATCGCTTGCCAATTTCCATCAAGAACTTAATGGAATTTCCCCCCGCGCCGCAGCTAAAACAGTAATAAAATTGTTTGCTGGGCGAAACGCTGAAGCTCGGTTTGCGTTTATCGTCATGGAAGGGACACAGTCCAACAAAATCTTTGCCTTGTTTTTTCAAGACAACATGTTCAGACACGACTTCGTAGATGTCAGCGCGGTCTTTAATCGCGGCGATCGTGTCAGGATGAAGGCGTGGGTTGCTCATGAATGGGCGGTCTCGAAGGTGCTCATTATGATAAGCGATCGGCGTTAGTAATCACTATCTGCGACACACATCCCCTGACATTTAATCCCGTTGGTTGCGGTTCGTTTACAGTGTTGGCATAGGATCTTCTCGGGTGTTGGCTGAGGGGTTGGTTGAGGCGCTGCCTCGGGGGTTGGCGTTTGCATAACGATCGTTGGGCTAGAAAATCCAGTATTGGGGCAGGGAGGTTTCGGCGATCGTGGTGCTGAGTTCACCAAAGTTGAGTCGCATTCCGGCGCGGTGCATTCGGCTATAAAGCTGCAAGCGGGATTCTTGGGTTTTGGCAAAGGGGATTTGCAGTCCCCACAGGCCGATGGCGCTCCAAGGATAGCTCTTGCGGAGGGATTTGAACCAGTAGCGGTGAATCAGGTTTGATAGAAACGTCATGGTGATGAAGTGGGTAGTTGGGTGAAGGTCTGTAGTTGCACGTTGATTAGCCCAGAAATCATGCGAAGTACATCATTCTTATCATTTTACCGTGTAATTCACTGAAAAGTGCTGGGTTCGATCGCGGCACGTTTGACCTAATGGCTATTTCCCGATACAAAAACGGCTGAAAATTCGATCGAGCATGGATTCGGTGACGTCTTCGCCGAGGATTTCGCTGAGGGCTTGGGTTGCGCCTCGAAGATCGATTGTCCAGAAGTCGAGGGGGAGCTGGTTTTGGATCGTTTCTTTGACCTGTTCGAGGGCGATTTTGGTGCGGGTGAGGGCGGCGCTTTGGCGTTGGTTGATGGCGAGATCGAGGTTGGTGGCTTGGGTTTTGTTTTGATGGATTTGGGATAAGATGGCGCGTTCGAGGTCAGGGATGCCGTTGGTCTCGGACCCACCAAAGGTGTTGTTTTGGGCGGCGATCGTTTGGACGATTTGGGGATTGGGTTTGGGGATTTGGGCGGTGATGGATTCGATGAGGGGGGTGGGATCGGCGATGTCGATTTTATTGATGACGAAAATGTGAGGACGATCGCTGATTTGATCGTAAATCGCACGGTCTCCGTCGGTCCAACCTTGATCCGCTGCGAGAGTAAACAATACCAAATCAGCGGTTTGGGCGACGGCTCTCGATCGTTCGACTCCAATGCGTTCAACTATATCCTCTGTATCGCGAATTCCGGCGGTATCTAAGACCTGGACCGGGATTCCACCGACGACTAACTGCGATTCTACGACGTCGCGGGTGGTTCCAGGAAGGTCAGTCACAATCGCCCGGTCGCTTTGGCTCCAGGCGTTCAATAGGCTCGATTTCCCCACGTTCGGACGACCGACGATCGCAACTTTGAGTCCCGATCTCAATAACTCACCCCGATCGGCGGTGGCTAGTATCTGGGTCACCTGCTCAATCACGGCGTCAATGCTCGACACAATCCGATCGTCATACAGCGGCGGCAAATCGTCCGCAAAATCAATTCGTGCTTCGACTTCTGCCAAAATATCCAGCGCAATTCCTCGCAATTCCCGAATCGGTTGCGCCAATTTTCCCTGGATTCCGGCTAGAGCGGTCGTAGCAGCCTGTGCCGATTTTGACCCCACCAAATCCGCAATGCTCTCCGCCTGAGTCAAGTCAATTCGTCCATTCAGAAAGGCCCGCAGCGTAAATTCTCCCGGCTGCGCTAGCTTCGCACCCGACTCAATGCACACCTGCAACACCTGCTGCACTGCCATAATTCCGCCATGGCAATGGACTTCGACGACATCTTCGCGGGTATACGATCGCGGTGCCAACATGATCATCAGCAGCGCTTCATCAATGACAACCTTCGTTTTCGGATGCCGCACATAACCATACAAAATCCGATGACTCTCCCACGCCTGCGTTCCTGGCGCATCGAACACCATCCGCGCAATAGACAGAGCATTTTCCCCAGACATCCGCACGATGCCTACGCTTCCCTGCTGCGGAACAATAGCGGTGGCAATGGCAACAATGGTGGCAGATTGCATAAAAGCTTCTAAGTACAGCACTTAAGTACGCTGTCTCTTATCCTAGCCCATTGAAGCGATCGGATAATGAGCTGAACGCCACAACCCTCCTGACATCAGCACTTAGAGAGAGATCCCCTCAAGTTCAGCAAAACGATACGAAATTCACGAATTTTTTAAACCATCCGTAAATACACAGGGATTCTCTTGTCGTCTGCAATACCTAAGGCCATATTAGGTACATGGAAACACGGAGACGATCGAACTGAAACGCAGTCACACACTGATTTCAACTGTCTTCTACAGGATTTTTCCTACACTCGTTTACCTTTTATAGGACTCATTCAGCCATGAACGCTAAGACCTTAGTTACAACCGTCACCACCACCGTCATTCTTTCCGCCCTCAGCGCACTAGGCGCACAGTCCGCAAAAGCCGTAAGCTTCGGCACCTCTTGGGATACTAATTGCGTTGGCGGTACGGGTGCGGGTTCTTGCTCCCTACAAAACCTCGTCAATAGCGTCACAACCGCTGGCCCAACCATTGACACCACCAGCTACTCCGGAGCACAGACCTTCACCTCCGCAGGTGGCACCACCACTGGAAGCTACTTGTTCTCCGTGGCAGGCTATGCTCCTAAGAACAAGTTTGGTCTGTACAAACTGAGTGACCCCCACACCAAAATTGAACTTTTCGGTGGAGTGACATCTGGCATTACCGCAGGCGCAAAAACCATGGTGAACTTCCTCGCCAATGGCTCCGTCCAAGTCGGCAATAGCATTGTCCAAAACTTCGGTAACCAGTACGGGTTCTATCTCAATCGCCAAGGCCCTGATCTCTTGACCGTCTACTCCCAAAACAACCTCAATGCAGGGTCCGCCCAGCAAATGGTTGCCTACACAGGGAATGGCAAAACTCGCTTGAACATTGGCGGTACTGATACCCTATTCGATAAAAATTCTGTTCTCCTCGGCATGGAAGATCTCAGTTTGGACCGCAGCGATCGCGATTATAACGATTTGGTCGTCCTTGTCTCCGGTGTCCGCAACAGCAAAGATGTCCCTGAACCTATGGCATTGCTCGGGCTAGCCGCAGTCGGAGCCGCAGGAGTTCTCCGTCGCCGCCCAAAAGTTGCCTAAAGGACTGGCCTAAATTCTTCACGCCCCGTTCCCATCTTGTCCGACAATAGAAGTCCAATGCGCAAAACTTTAGAACGGACACGATGAGAAATCTAATTCGGGGCTTGCGAGAATTTCAGTCAAGTTACTTTGCCAGTAACCGGGATTTGTTTGAACAATTGGCACAAGGGCAACACCCAAGCGTCTTGTTCATTACCTGTTCGGATTCTCGGATTGTGCCGAGTTTGATTGTAGATGCGGATCCGGGCGATCTGTTTGTGATTCGCAATGCGGGAAACATTATTCCAGCCTTTGGGGCGGCGAATGGTGGGGAAGGTGCGGCGATCGAATATGCCATCCATGCCCTGAATATTGAACAAGTCATCATCTGCGGTCACAATCACTGCGGAGCGATGAAAGGGCTGCTCCAGCTCAATAAGCTCCAAGAGGATATGCCCTTGGTGTACGACTGGCTTAAGCACACCGAAGCCACCCGCCGTCTTCTGAAGGAAAACTATAGCCATTATGAAGGCGAAGAACTCGCTGACATTGCCGTCGCAGAAAATATTCTGACCCAAATCGATAATTTGCGGACCTACCCCGTGGTCCGATCGCGGATGCACCAAGGCAAGCTAAATATTTACGGCTGGATTTACGAAATTGAGACGGGTGAAATCTTAGCCTATAATCCTGATAGCCACGCCTTCGAGCCACCTCAGAGCCACATTTATCCTGAAGACCGCAAAAAAGCCCGAGAAGTTCGTCCCGGCGGTTTTGATCATACTAATGTTCCCCCGATCGTTGCTAGCAGCAGCAACAACACGCCCAAAGGTGCTGCAAACGGTCAATCGAGTGCAGGTTTACAGGCAAGTTGGCTCACTGCTGAACAATCCGATCGGATTTATCGAGGGACTGCGAAGTAAGGATATCGGAAAATTTCCTAAACCTAGAAGCTCTGACGGCAAATAGTCTAGGTTTTGGGGATTTAACCGGGTTTGACAACCACTTCTTACAGTCTGAATGAGTGCTCAAGTTTTAAATTCTCAATTAAAAAGCCATTATCAAAACATATCCCAATCCGCTGAAATTTGAGCGGCCCACCGATCGCACGCTTGCTTCATCCTTTCCAATCCATCCATCAACCCCAACGTCTCCCGTCCCTAAATCTCCGATCGTAATTGCAGAAATTCTGATATCAGATGGGGAATGTGTTTGAAAACGCTGAAGCAGTGGAATCTGTTTCTGCTTAATCACGTAAATGCAAATATTCGTATCCAAAATAAATTGCATGATTTACCATTCCTTACGAACATCTAAACCCGGCTGTTCCCGCACGTTCACAAAATCATCCGGAAAACGATCAAGACTCTCCATGAAACTCCCCACGCTGTCATCTCACAAGGCAGAGACTCGATCGCTAACTCCCGTTTTAAAAATTCCATCGCCACTATCTTATCTTCCCTCGATAGGGGTTGTAGCTGGGGAAAGAGTTCTGCAAGACTCACAAACCCTCTGAAAATAATAAATATATGTTTATTGTAGGCGGGATTGTGCTGTACGAGTGACTCAACACCGCCTCACACGTCAAAAAGCGGTGCAGAATAAGGGGGCCGATCGTCTTCAGCAATGGGTGGGTCAATAGCCGAGATTGGACGATCGATCGATCAAAAAATAGACTTCTCAGAAAAGGGCGATCGTTTTTGGCTAGGTTTCTTTTAAAATAGAAGCTGTAGCACTAACTAGGCGTCAGCATATCGAAACTATTCACGGCAAGCTTCAAGGACTCAAACCCAGCCAGCTCAAGCAGCTTCAGACAATTTATCATCAACGATTGCCTATTGATAGCGTCAGTACGCCAGAGTTTGCCCAACGACTAGCAGCGGTCAGCACCGAGATTGGGCAACCGATTTGCGCGTACATTAATCGGCGCGGACAGGTCATTCGCGTTGGTGTTGGGACGCCGCGTCAGACCCAAATTCCGCCCCGCGAGCTGCCGCGCTATGGGGTAGAGCGTTTGAGTGGGATTCGCTGTGTGGCAACGCATTTGAAATTGGAACCCCCTGGAGAGTCGGCGTTGACGGCCATGGCGATGCAGCGATTGGATTCGTTGGTGGTGCTGACATTGACGGGGACGGGGTTTCAGAAACGCGGCGGGGGGAGCACGGGCTATGTGAAGGAGGCGTACTGGTGTAACTTGATTCCGCATCCAGAAACCGGATGGCGCGTCTCGAATCCGATGGCGGTGGATGAGTTGCTGGAACAACATTTTATTGAATTTGTTGAGGAGCTAGAGGCGGATTTCCAACGGGCGTTCATCGGTCAGGATGTCGATGGGGACAGCGATCGCGTCTTAGTGGTGGGCTTGCAAACGGACCAAGTGACGCCAACGCGCTACCAGGATGGCATTGAGGAAATTGGGCGACTGGTCGAGACGGCGGGCGGCGAAGTGTTGCAGGTGTTACGTCAAAAACGATCGCGTCCACATCCCAAAACCGTCGTAGGCGAGGGGAAGGTGCAGGAAATTGCGCTGATGGTTCAGAGTTTGGGCGCTAATTTGGTGGTGTTCGATCGCAATCTTTCGCCCATTCAGCGACGCAACCTAGAAGATCAAATTGGGATTCGCGTCATCGATCGGACCGAAGTGATTCTGGACATTTTTGCGCAACGGGCGCAGTCCGGAGCCGGGAAACTCCAAGTCGAACTGGCACAGATGGAATACATGCTGCCTAGACTCGTTGGTAGAGGTATCGCCATGTCCAAGCAGGGCGGCGGAATCGGAACGCGGGGACCGGGGGAAACCAAGCTAGAGACCGAGCGGCGAGTGATTCAGCGGCGCATTAGTCAGTTGCAGCAGGAAGTGACGGCACTTCAAGCACATCGATCGCGTCTTCGTCAAAAACGTCAACACGAAGAGATTCCGAGCATTGCTATTGTCGGCTACACCAACGCTGGGAAGTCTACACTCGTGAATGCATTGACGAGTTCTGAAATATACGCAGCGGATCAACTTTTTGCAACGCTAGACCCCACGACGCGGCGATTGGTGGTGATGGATGCAGAAACAGAAGAAACCCGATCGATCCTCATGACAGACACCGTGGGATTTATCCATGAGCTGCCGCCGCCGTTGATGGATGCCTTTCGGGCGACCTTGGAGGAAGTCTCTGAAGCTGATGCCATGCTGCATGTGGTGGATTTGTCCCATCCGGCTTGGTTAAGCCACATTCGATCGGTGATGGAAATCCTGTCGCAGCTTCCCATTTCGCCCGGTCCGGCCATCATTGTGTTCAATAAAGTAGACGCGGTGGACGGCGATCGGCTCATGGCCGCGAAAGATGAATATCCGCAAGCGCTGTATATCTCGGCAAAGGAGCGCCTAGGCATGGAAACCCTTCGTCAGCGCTTGTGTCAGTTGGTGCGTTTTGCATGTGAGGCGTAGGTAAGCATGGTGGATTTCACTCGGCTCCAAAAAGCGCTCTCCTGCGAAGCGGAAGCAGGCTTCAATGATTTGCAAGGGAACCACTATCGGTTCAGTGAATTCCTGCAAATTGCGCTTGGGGAGCCGACGGATGCTGTGGACCGCAGCGATCGGCAAAAACTCCAAGCCCTTGCTTCGCAGTACGGCGATTACCAAGGGATGGAATTTGCGCAACGGCAGAACTTGGTGGCCGAAACTCGTCGGACCGTATATCAACTGAAGCAATCGGTTGAGTCTGCTAAATCGGTTGATAGATCGGTTGGCGGTCCTGCTGCAAATCTGTCGAATGTTGCAGGTCAGACGGGTGCTCGATCGGACATTGATACTCGCATCAAAGCCGTTGTAAATTCTGTTGCGAGTCCTGCGGTAGGTCCGATCGCTGGGTCGATCGCCAAACCTACGTCCGGCAAGATTCCTGATTTGGAACAAGCCGTGACTTATTTGCCGGGAGTCGGCCCGAAGAGTGCTGAGAAACTTGCAAAATTGGGGATTTTTACCGTTCGCGATCTGTTGTATTATTACCCGCGTGAGCATCTTGACTATGCACGCCAAGCGAAGATTCGGGAACTCAAGGCCGGAGACAGTGCAACGATCGTAGCAACCATCACTGCGTGTAGCTGTTTTACAACCGTAAAAAACAACAAGCTCACTATTTTTGATCTAACGGTCAAAGACTCGTCTGGAAAAATGAAGCTGAGTCGTTTTTTTATGGGAACTAGGTTTTCTGGGCGAGGCTGGCAGGAACAGCAAAAGAAAATGCATCCCACAGGTGCAACCGTTGCAGCATCTGGCTTGGTGAAAGAAACGCAGTATGGAATGACGCTAGATAATCCGCAGATTGAAATCCTAGAATTTGATGGCGAGATTGATTCAACGACGATCGGGCGAATTGTTCCCATTTACCCGCTTACTGATGGCGTCGGGGCTGAACTCGTGCGGCGGGCGATGGTGGCAGGTCTCCCAGCGGCCCAACGGTTAGCAGAAACCTTGCCCGAAGGGATGCGACAACAATATGAACTCATGGGAATCCAAGACGCGATCGCACAGATTCATTTTCCGGACGATCGAGATGCGCTAGATTCGGCCCGAAAACGGTTGGTTTTTGATGAGTTTTTCTACTTGCAACTGGGCCTGCTTTCTCGGCGCTACCAACAACAGGTCAAACAAACCAGCGTTGTCCTAGCGCCCGAAGGACCATTGATTAAAGAATTCCATCAAGTGTTGCCGTTTACATTAACAGGCGCACAGTCTCGCGTGGTCCGAGAGATTCATGGCGACCTTGCAAAAAGCGTTCCGATGAACCGTCTGGTGCAGGGCGATGTGGGTTCTGGTAAAACCGTCGTTGCCGTTATTGCGCTACTTGCGGCCATCCAGGCGGGCTACCAAGGCGCACTTATGGCCCCCACGGAAGTCCTCGCCGAACAGCACTACCGCAAGCTCGTCGAATGGTTTAATCTCTTGCATCTCCCTGTCGAACTGCTCACGGGTTCGACCAAAGTCGCTAAGCGCCGCAAAATCCATGCCGAATTGCTCACGGGCGAATTGCCGCTCCTTGTTGGAACCCATGCGTTGATCGAAGATCCGGTACAGTTCAATAAATTGGGTCTGATTGTGATTGATGAACAACACCGATTTGGGGTGCAGCAGCGTGCAAGACTGCAACAAAAAGGCGATAATCCGCATGTATTGACAATGACCGCAACTCCGATTCCCCGAACGTTGGCGTTGACGTTGCATGGGGACTTGGATGTAAGCCAAATCGATGAATTGCCACCGGGCCGAAAACCGATCAAAACAACGCTGGTGGCGGGAAAGGACAGACAGGCCACGTACGATCTCATGCGGCGAGAAATTGCAGACGGACGACAGGTTTATGTGGTGTTGCCGCTGGTGGAGGAATCGGAAAAGCTGGACTTAAAATCAGCCGTTCAAGCCCATGCAGATCTGCAAGATACGGTATTTCCTGATCTGAAAGTGGGACTCCTGCACGGCAAGCTTTCCTCTGCGGATAAAAATGCGTCTATTAACGCCTTCCGCGATCAAGAAACTCAAATTCTCGTTTCGACGACGGTCGTTGAGGTGGGCGTTGATGTCCCCAATGCCAGCATTATGCTGATTGAGCATGCCGAACGCTTCGGGCTGTCGCAGTTGCACCAGTTACGCGGACGGGTCGGTCGGGGCGCAGACCAGTCGTTTTGCTTACTCATGACAAGTTCCAAGAGTGAAACCGCTCGTCAACGGCTGAAAGTCCTGGAACAGTCTCAAGACGGCTTCTTCATCTCCGAGATGGACCTGCGCTTCCGAGGGCCGGGGCAAGTGCTTGGGACTCGGCAGTCGGGGTTGCCCGATTTTGCACTGGCTAGCTTAGTGGAAGACCAAGAGGTGCTGGAAATTGCGCGGGATGCGGCCCAAAAGGCGATCGATCGAGACCCAACCCTAGAACGATGGGCCGCCATGAAGGCTGAACTGGCCTACCGCTACACCCGCCTGCTCGGTGGCGCGATCTTGACCTAATTTTGACCTGAATTTAACCTAGCGGATGGATTTGGGCGATCGGCGTTGCTATGTGATGAATTCATAGGATTTTCGCACGGATATCAACAGTGCGATTGTTCACATTCTCTAGTAAGGTGAAATTTGGTTAGATCCTGGATTTTAATCTCTTCGATCGCCCTGTTTCTATTGACTTTTCACCTGTTTTAGAGCCTCTTTTCCCCATGGATACTTCTCGTAATCTTGCTGTTCTATTTTCAGTTCCTGAAGCGTTTTTGCTCTCTGGATTAGAGTGTGTGTCTGCCCAATATCAGCAGGAGATTCACCCTGCGTTTTTGATTTATGGCTCTATGGAATTTGAAGCCTTTGCGGACGTGGAAAAAGCGCGGAACGGCTTGCCGTTGGAGATGTTTATTTATGCGGCTAATGCAGCAGGTGATTTACCACTGAATCCGGAAGTCACTTGGAAGGGCATTTATATGGGAGTAGAAGCGGCTTCTGGTGGCGGACGATATCGCGGGAAAGCCATTCATCGTCCGCCTGCAACTGTTCCCGATCGTCGTCCGGTGGCGCTGTTTTGGAAGGTGTCAGAATTGAAAAAGCAAAAGACTGGAATGCCGATCGGGCGATTTCAAACATTAACGAAAAAGGTATTGCTCCCCGATCGGTTTCTGCCGGACAAGCCCACACTGATCGAGTACCCATTCCATCAGTCAAAGTGGTTCGGATAATGCCCATGGGCTGTCACCGATCTCACGGCTATCCCAGCCCCATTTTCCAATCCTGACAGGCTTGAAGCCATCGCTGGGGCAATTCTGGCGTCGCGCCCCAGTGAAGATGTAAGTAAGATGCCTGAAAGCTGCGACTACTCCAACCCTCGGAAATCGCAGGTTCAGTTTTATCCTGTTCCAATCGCGTGAGATGATATAACGGCGACATCGATCGTACCGTTAGATCCGATCGATGAAACTCATGACCTCGAATTCGATCGCGCTTACGTAGCATTAGTGTGTCTGTTTTAACTACTACATTTCTATAGCCTAGCGTTAACTGTTTTCCCATCACCGCCTGTGCAGGAATGATCCCTACCATTGGATAGTCTTGTTCTGCAAAATCTCGGATGCTTGTACACAGATACATCAACCCGCCGCACTCGGCATAAGTCGGCATTCCCGCAACGATCGCTTGACGTACCGATCGTTGGACCTCTTGATTGTCCGCTAGGGTTGGGGCAAACATTTCTGGAAATCCACCGCCAAAGTAGAGTCCCTGAACCTTTTTCGGGAGTTCTTCATCCCACATTGGACTCCAAAAGACCAACTCCGCCCCCAACGCCTGTAAAATTTCTAGATTAGCCGCATAGTAAAAACTAAACGCTGAATCCCGCGCCACAGCAATCCGAATGCCCTTGAAAACAGGCGACACTATTGTTGGTGAAATTGTTGACGAAGCTAGGGAATCTGAAATCGAATTCACTTTCAACAACGGCAATAACTTCGCCCAATTAAAACATCGTAATCCTAGCGCCGCCAACGATTCAAATACCTGCGTCAACTGCGGCAACTCATCCGTTGGAACAAGTCCTAAATGTCGATCGGGCAATACGATTTGATCTTCACGCCGCAACACGCCGAGGATTGGTATTTGTAGCGGTGCGATTGACGCTTTTAACAATGCTAGATGTCGATCGCTACCCACTTTATTCAGCACAACTCCAATCACATTCACCATCGGGTCAAACGTCCGATAACCATGGATGAGCGCCGCGATCGACTGCGAGGTGCTCTGACAGTTGACGACTAATAGGACCGACGTCTTTAAAAGCTTAGCAATAGAGGCCGTACTCCCAAGGCCAATGGGTTCGGCTGCTCCATCAAACAGGCCCATTACCCCTTCAATTAGCGCATAGTCTGCTGTCTGCTGTTGGACCTGAAATGACCGCTGAACGTAGGATTCAGAGGTAAGGACAGGATCGAGGTTGTAGCATGAGCGATCGGTCATGCGGGCATGGAACATTGGATCAATATAGTCAGGACCCACCTTAAAGGATTGGACCGAGAGTTTTTTGGCGCGCAGTGCAGCAAGAATAGCGAGAGTGACGGTCGTTTTGCCGCTACCAGAACGATCGCCTGCGATAATAAGGGTCATGACGAGGAAACAGGAGTCTATACATCTCTATTATCCCATGTTGAGGAGCTGAGAAGGATAGACTTTGTTAGATGTCTCCATTTGCCCGATGCTCGAAGCACCGTCGTAACCGTAGGCACTGCCTATTGAGTGACTGTTATAATTGGATAAATATTTATTAGTTCCCCATGCAAGATCCTGATTTAGATTCTGAAGCGATCGATCGCATTCTCGAAATGGCCTGGGAAGACCGCACTCCCTTTGAAGCCATTGAACTTCAGTTTGGGTTAGATGAGAAACAGGTGATTGCGGTGATGCGGCGCGAGATGAAAGCGTCCAGCTTTCGGATGTGGCGTAAACGGGTGACAGGTCGTAAGACAAAACATTTAAAAGTACGCGCGTTTGTTTCGGGTCGCTTTCGATCGCAGGATCAAAAAGGGTCGTAAAACAGTTTAGAGTTAAGTCCTCTTTCAAAAAAGGTTGTCGGTTAATGTCTCGATCGCTTTTCCAGAATCGTGCGTTTGTCACCCTTTACGCCGCTCAAACCATTAATCTCCTAGGCGATGCGTTGACATGGGTCGGATTGGCTCTACTCTCCTACGAGATGGCAGGCGCGGTCGGTGGAAGTACCTGGCTCGCTACTGCGTTGACCTTAAGGGTGACGGCCTTTGTGTTGGTTTCTCCTTGGGCTGGGCTGCTCGCGGACCGAGTGAGTCGTAAGAAGATTCTGTTGATAACGCATCTGATGCGGATGGGTTTGATGTCGTTGTTACCCTTTGTTCGTCAATCTGGACATCTTTTAGCGATCGTCTTTGGGTTGAATGTGTTCAATGGCATTTTTTCGCCAACCTACAAAGCAACGCTTCCGCTAGTCACGGGGAAATCCGATTATCAAGAAGCGATCGCCCTGTCTGGTATGACTTATCAGCTTTTGAGCGCTGTGGGTCCAGGGATTGCGGGGCTGGTTGCTACGTTTGTGGGAGTGCGACAAGTCTTCTTTCTCGATGCCATCACATTTGCGATCGCTGCTGTGTTGGTTATT
>JAYVVL010000321.1:0-24267 GCA_043787035.1 Synechococcales cyanobacterium | reverse complement strand
TAGAACCGGAGGACTTGGGTTTTCCGGTGATGCCGCCGTTTGGCAGTTGGGTCCGATCGAAGGATGAAGAATCGGACAACACGATTTATGCGGTGGTTTATCATGCGACGACAGCTCCAATAGACTCGGTGCATCGGGCACGGGCACTCGGTATGTCTCTCGAAGACCTGCGCGAACAGCAGCCGCAAATCTTTGCCATGTTGAAGACCGAATTTCGATCGGCGATCGTCGGCTATGAGCTGCCGGACAAAAAATCCTACACCCGAATTTTCCAACATCTTCCGCCGCGCCCCCCGCAGATTCACCAAGGCGTTCATTTTTGTACGACTGATGAGGTGATTGAGTTTACGGAGTCAATGGACTTTTTGCGGACGCTATTGCAGGTGGCGGGCGCTCCGGTGGAGGCATTAGCCGCAGCAACGATTCGGGAAATTTATCGATTGCGTAAGGCCGATCGGACGTGGCTTGTGCAGGCAGGAAGAACGCTAAATTTGTTGCTCAGAGATGATTACGATCGACTGCGGATGATTCTGGGCCAAATTCACGTATAGAAGGCGATCGGGTAACACTCAGCATCAGTTTAACGTAGTGAAAATGTGGGAAGAACCCACGGAATTTTTTCTAAATGACCCCATCTTATTGCCCTTTGCAACCTTGACGCAGACCCAAAGTTCCGATCGGTTATTGAGCCAAGTGCAGCATCAAGTTGAACAACTCCCCGAACTAGACCAACGTCGTCAAGTTTCGAGCTACGTGCAGCTTATGGCCGGGTTGAAGTACGATAAAGAAGTGGTCCGTCGTCTCTTTAGTGAGGGAATTATGCGCGAATCTGTCATTTACCAAGAGATCTTTCAAGCGGGCGAGGCTCAAGGTGAAGCCCGAGGTGAAGCCCGAGGTGAGCGCCGGATGGTCGTTCGGGTTTTGTCAAGGCAATTCGGAAATCTTTCGCCTTCTCTTATCTCACAACTGAACGAGTTATCCCTCGAACAGATTGAGGCGTTAGGAGATGTGATGGTTGACTTCATTTCCCCAGAAGACTTGACCCACTGGCTAGAACAGGTCCGCGCAAACTAGATGCTGATTGTGGCTGGGTTTTTGGCATTTTATTTGGCGTGGAACTTGGGGGCCAACGATGTGGCCAATTCCATGGGAACGTCTGTGGGGTCGAAGGCAATTACTCTCGGGCAGGCGCTGACGATCGCAGCGGTGATGGAGTTTTCAGGTGCGCTGATTTTTGGGCAAGGGGTCTCACAAAAGCTGGCTACGGGAATTCTAGATCTTAATCTCTATACGGAGAGTCCTGATCAGTTTGTGCTTGGAATGATGGCCGTATTGCTTTCCGCCGGGATTTGGATGAATGTGGCGACCGTTTGGGGGCTTCCGGTCTCGTCGTCGCACGCAACTGTTGGGGCGATCGCTGGTTTTGGGTCCGTGAGCTTGGGTATGAATGCCGTTCGGTGGCAGAGTTTGGGCGTGATTTCATTAGCTTGGGTGGTGACGCCCTTGGTAACAGCGACAATCGCGGCAATGCTCTATCAACTCGTGCTGGCATTGAAAATAGAAAATGAAGCCCCGTTTGCCAAGTTGCAGGTGATCAGCGCCTGCGGCGTCGCTTTTGCTCATGGCTCTAACGATGTCGGAAATGCCATAGCGCCCTTTGCAGCCATTATTTCGGTGCTGCAAACGCGGCAAATTCCAATAGATTCTGTGCCGATTCCGCTGTGGGTGTTGGCGCTAGGCGGGGTAGGCATCGTGGGCGGGTTGGCCGTGTGGGGAAAAAAGGTAATTGAAACGGTGGGGGAAGGTATTATTGCGCTTCAGCCGAAGGGAGGCTTTTGTGCGGAATTGGCCACTGCGATCGCCGTGCTAACAGCATCCAATTTTGGACTCCCCGTTTCGACGTCTCATGCTTTAGTGGGTGCCGTCGTCGGCATTGGACTGGTGAAAGGCCGAGAGTCGATTCAGTGGGGAAATTTTAGATCGATCGCCCTAACGTGGGTGGCGACTATTCCCACCTCGATCGGACTATCAATGGGAATTTATAAAATCTTGCAATGGCTCTTATAAATCCCCGGCAAATTTCTCCCTCACCGCAAAACTACTCGACTTCGTTTGGGTCTAGAATCCGTTGAAACAAATATCCCGTTCCTCTTGCGGTCAAGATCAGTTCAGGATTGCTCGGATCTTCTTCGAGCTTAGCTCTCAAGCGAGAAATATGAACGTCTACCACCCGCGTATCGACATGACGTTCAGGCGTGTAGCCCCACACTTCCTGAAGAATTTCGGCCCGTGAGAATGGCTCACCCGATCGGCTAACCAAGAGTTCCAACAGGCTAAACTCCATCCCCGTCAGCCGAATTCGTTCATCGCCCTTATAGACTTGGCGCTTGTTGGTATCAATGCGAATACTGTTGACTTGAATGACGCCCGAACTAGGAATCCCAGAGGCCGAAATCTTATCTACTCGGCGCAACACCGATCGAATCCGGGCTTCGAGTTCTTTCGGCGAGAAGGGCTTGACGACATAATCATCCGCGCCAAGTTCTAATCCCGTAATGCGATCGGCCACGTCGCCCAAGGCCGTCAGCATAATGATCGGCACATCGGACTCTTTACGAAGCTCTTGACAGACACCATAGCCATCCAGCTTCGGCATCATCACATCCAAGACCACAAGATCCGGCTCAGAGTTGCGGAATATTTCGAGCGCTTCTTCCCCGTCGGCAGCGGTTACCACATCATATCCAATCATGGAAAGACGGGTTTCTAAAATGCGTCGAATGCTCGCTTCATCATCGACAACCAGAATCTTCTCTTTGTGAATTTCCAACTTGGATAACGCTCCTTGAACCTTTGCTAAGACCGGAACCGCAGGACCGGAAGAACTCTAGTAATTTTTATGTCGTATCGTTCATAATGATAAATCAAATCGCTTATTTATTAACTTAATTTACGCTTTAGCAGAATGAGTGACCAAATGCACAAATAGTTTGTCTTCTCAGAAATTCTCACAAAACGCTACATTCAATGCAACACAGTTAATGCAATGCGATCGAAGGAGTTCAAAGCCCTAATCAATCACTCTCCTCTAATTGGCAGTAAATAAGGAATAGAAACTAGCACCGATGGCAAAAATTCGATCGCGCTTTGTCTGCAATGATTGTGGATCCGAATTTCCCCAGTTTTTTGGACGTTGTCCGTCCTGTCATGCCTGGAACTCCTTAGAAGAGCAGGCTCCTACCCCAGTGGCAGGGGCCAATCGTCTTAGCCAAAATCCGCTGATGAAAATGACGCAGAGCCGGGCCGGGGACGTGCGGGAGGCCCGAGCGATGTCGTCGCTGCGATTGGATCAGATTGAGGATCCAACCTATGCCCGGTTATCTTCGGGCTACTTGGAACTCGATCGGGTGTTAGGCGGCGGGATTGTGCCCGGTTCGCTCGTATTGATTGGCGGCGACCCTGGCATTGGCAAATCCACGCTGTTGCTTCAAACAGCGAATCGATTGGCGCTTGACCATCGGACTCTGTACGTCTGTGCAGAAGAATCGGGGCAGCAGGTTAAGCTCCGAGCGCAAAGGCTGGGAATTGGCAAGACGCGGACGTCGGATGACGCGGCAGAGACTTTTGACGATTCAGTTGGAGACCTGTCTGAAGATTCAGCAGCGGACGATCGGACCTCAAATGCCCCAGAAGGCGGGGACGACGCAACGACTTCAGTCAGCACCCGCAGTAAAGCTAAAAAACCGAAAGCCGAGCCGAAAGCCGAGTCAAAAGCCAAAGTCTCGCCTACTGAACCTGACTCAGGGCTTCCCAGCGCAGCGGCTCAAAACTTGTATCTTCTTCCCGAAATCGACCTCGATACTATTTTGACCGAACTAGAAACGCTGCGACCTAGAGTGGCCGTGATTGATAGTATCCAGGCGCTGTACTATGCGGCACTCACCTCGGCTCCTGGCTCGGTGGCCCAAGTTCGCGAATGCACCTCAATGCTCATGCGTCTGGCCAAGCAGCTTAATATTTCACTCTTTATCGTGGGTCATGTCACTAAGGAAGGAGCGATCGCAGGGCCGAAAGTGCTCGAACATTTGGTCGATACAGTGCTGTATTTTGAGGGCGATCGCTTTGCTAGTCATCGACTGTTGCGATCGACGAAGAATCGATTTGGGGCGACCCATGAAGTCGGCGTGTTTGAAATGGTGGATCAAGGGCTAGAGGAAATTCTTAACCCATCGGAACTCTTTCTCGGGAACCGGGAAGAACCCTCGTCTGGGACCGCGACCATCGTGGCCTGCGAAGGTACTCGACCGATCGTGGTAGAACTCCAAGCGCTAGTTAGTCCGACGAGCTATTCATCGCCCCGCAGATCCACCACGGGCATTGAGTACAACCGACTGCTCCAAATCCTAGCGGTCTTAGAAAAACGAGTTGGGATTCCGCTCTCAAAACTGGATGCTTACGTAGCGTCATCCGGCGGACTGAGCGTGAGTGAACCCGCAGCCGATCTCGGAGTGGCGATCGCTGTGGCGGCGAGTTTTCGCGATCGGACGGTGGACCCGCAAACGGTGCTCATTGGGGAAGTGGGACTTGGGGGACAGGTTCGATCGGTGTCGCAGATGGAGCTAAGGCTGAAAGAAGCCGAAAAGCTCGGGTTCAAACGTGCGATCGTGCCAAAAGGCTGCACCTACACCAGTCCAAACCTAGAGATTATCCCCGTGGCGCGGGTCGTAGATGCGATTGCAATTGCGCTCATCTCCGGACGATCGTCGGACGTGGAAACCCGGACTGATGAAGTGGGCGATCCGGGCCAGTGGAGTGAGGACTAAATCCCGATTGATTAAAGTTAATCTCGATCGAGCGGGGATTTCGATGGGCCAATGTAAGTCTCCAGCCCAGGTGAAAAAACTTCATAAATCATCGTTAACGGCTGTCCATGATGCCAAAACAAATAATGCCGTCCCCAAAACGGTCCAGGATGACCAAACCCCGCCGCGATCGCTTCCGAATGGCCATAATAAATCCCTCGGACATCGCGATACAGCTCGGTTCGCAGTTTTGCCAGACTCGCCCAAATCGGCAGCGATCGGTTTTCTAAATACTCGTCCACATGGCTTTGCTCCCACCAAGACGTTGCGTAAGCCGTCCGGATACCGCCATTGGTAAGCCAGACTTGGCGACGAACGCGAGGACCGGGAACTTGGAGGATTTGGGTGGGGGCACGATCGCACTCATGACCCACAGGAGACATGTCAATGAGATCAATTTCGGTCGGGTGCCCAGTAATTAGCTGAAGATAGCGCGTTGGCGAACCGTCCCCTAGCAACATCATCTGCCAAGCAGGCGAAAGCCGAGAGGGCAATAGCCCACGTTGGACCTCTGCTTCAGTGCCTTCCCACACCAAATTCAAGGTGTTCCAAGAGGTGAGCGCGGGTTTCGTGAGGTCAAAAATTGCGGTCAAGGCGTTCACATAAGTTAACAATCTATGTCCTATATGATAACCTACGGGCCTCTAGCCCGTTACCCGAAAGGCCCTGAACCTAAAGTTAAGTTCTACGGCCCCACGGGTCTCTCGTCATTTCCCATCACTAATCCATCACCGATTTAGATTATCCGAGATTATCCATCTGTTTTTTAAGCGCTTCGAGTTCCGCGTCCATTTCAGCGGAGTTGGGTTGTGGGGCACTTGCGCTGGCGGCTCCGGGTGCTATGGCTGTTTTACTAGCGGCGGGGCTAAGGCTGAGCTTCATGGCCGCAAGTTCATCATCTACGTCACTGCTACTGAGTGCGGCAAACTGCGCTTCTAGGTTGCTCCCGGCGATTTCGGCAGCGGCTTGGGACTTGGCTTCTTGCATCAGCACTTTGTCTTCCATGCGCTCAAAGGCGGCCATGGCGCTTCCGGTGCTGTTGCTATTGACGGCAGATTGGAGCTGTTCGTTAGCTTTGGCGGCGGCAGAACGAGCCTTGAGCATTTCTTTTTTCGTTTTGGCTTCAGAGATTTTGCTCTCCAAACCCATAAGACCACGCTTCAGGGTATCGACCTGTCCGCCTTGACCGTCAAGCTGTTGTTTGAGCGTGGTGGCAGAGTCACTAAAGCTTTTTTTGCGCGTCAAGGCTTCACGGGCCAGGTTTTCGTCCCCTTTTTGAAGGGCGAGTTGGGCGCGGGCGGTCCAAGTCTCAGATTCCTTGAGATTGTTCTCGTATTGTTGCTGAGTGCGGCGTTGGGCTGCTATTGCCCCTGCGACGGCCTGTTTCATCTGGACGAGGTTATCCTGCATGTCCATTACGGCCTGGTCTAGAATCTTTTCTGGATCCTCGGCCTTGCTCACCATGTCGTTGACATTGGCACGGACTAGTCGGCTGACGCGATCGAACAATCCCATGGCTTCATTCCCTTTGGTTGCTTTAGTTGCTTTAGCTTAAGTTTAGCCTTGCTCTCCCCAGTCTAAAAAGTTCTGAGGAAAATAGGTCGATTTAACTCCACTACTTTGGGGTTGGATTCCAGAAATGGGTCGATCGGATATCCAGTCTTTACACCCTTGGGGGGCAGAAAGGCAGGACATTGTTGAATTTCCAATCTCTAAAATCTAGATGGCGATCGCTGCATGAACTGGCCCGATCGCCATACTCCTTCCACTTTTGTCCCATCGGCATAGGTATAGACGCCGAGTCCATCCCACTGGCTATCGCGAAACTCCCCTTCATACCGATCGCCATTTGCTAACATGCACCGTCCTACTCCAACGATTTGCTCTTGCTGAAACGTTCCTTCACATTTGGTTCCATTGCTGTAGGTCAATGTTCCTATTCCTGATCGTTGGTTTTGCTGAAAGTTACCTTCGTAGCGAGTGCCGTTGGGATAGAGACAGATTCCTACCCCGACGATTGCATCATTCTTGAACATCCCTTCACATATGACTCCATTGGCATACATAAACTTGCCTCGACCCTGACGAAGATTGTCCTCAATCGAACCTTCATAACGGTTGCCGCTACTATAGCGACAGATCGCCGGACCCTTGAGCACGTCATTTTCAAATTCGCCTTCACAAATGGACCTATCCGAAAACGTCAGCTTCCCCTTTCCGTCCCGCTTTCCATTGACGAAGTGTCCTTCATATTTCAGTCCACTAGGAAACTGACAGCGGTGCTGGCCTTGCAGAGTTTGTCCTTGGAGCTTGCCGTCGCAGTAACCTGAGGCAATGGCTGGCTCGATCGCGCCCATCCACCCCATACTCAATACTACCAACCCTGAGGCCGCCAATCTTGAAGAAAAGAGGCTAGAAAAAATCATTAATTTCACAACTGCACCCTGTGAAAATCTCATGTATACCCTACACCGAAATACTTTGATCTGCATAAGATCCTGGTAAATGGAGGGAACTATATCTTATCCGTCCATAACGCTTAAGGAACGTAGGAAGTTTAGTCTTCAGGTCATACTCCGACGATATACTATCTTTTCTGTTCACTTTCCTATCAACCTCTCCTGTCG
Source organism: Synechococcales cyanobacterium (assembly GCA_043787035.1). Taxonomy (GTDB): domain Bacteria; phylum Cyanobacteriota; class Cyanobacteriia; order Leptolyngbyales; family Leptolyngbyaceae; genus JAAFJU01. The sequence goes on along the minus strand of JAYVVL010000321.1, from coordinate 16,778 downwards.
TCACTTTCAGTTTAAATGTGTTGCCCATGCCTTCGTTCTTTCCTCTGTTCTCAACCTTACCTCTTCTTGCCCAGCTTCAAGCTGCACCGACGCCCATCGCACCGACCCTAAGCCCAACTTCAGCTCCCATCAGAATTCCCCTTCCCTACCGATTTCCTAGGCCAGAGAGTCTGCCCCCTCAAGACACGCTGCCGAGACAAAACGAGATTCTGAGTCTCCAAGAAGTCCGATCGCTCCCCGGAAAATTAGATGACGTTCCGGTTTTTAATAGCAACAGCCCCGAACTTGTCCTCAATGAAGGCATCCTTCTTTCGACCTTCTCCACAGACGGTAAACGAGTGCCCAAGGCGCATCTCAACTATCGCTTCAATGGTCGGTTTGACATCTTCTCTCATCACATCAGCAAAGTCTCGACTGACGACCAGCTTAAGACCCTGTTTCAAGGCATTCTAATCACCAATCCCAGCTCTCAGCCTGTTACGGTAGACGTTATGCAGGGCGCGAGCTATTTGACCCGGCCTGATGCGCTGTTTTTGCCGATCGCCGACACCACAGAAGATCCGATCGGCACCGTGTATTCCGGACCGGGGAGCCGCGTCATGAACGATATCCTGCGAGGCCGAAGGCAGGGTTGGCTCCCGGATTTTATGACGCTTAATCCAGGGGAAAGCCGAATGCTACTCAACCTTCCCATTCCGGCAGGACTCGTAACGCCCTCGTCCAATAGCCGATCGACCTTAATCCGACTCAATAGCAGTGGAGAGGTCCAGATTGCGTCTATGGCGATGTATGCCCCACGGAGTGCAGACGGGCGGGAACGGGTGCCAATGCTAGCGGATTGGCAGGCATTTTTGACCCATTCGGGTTTGGCGGGTCCACGGGATAGGACGCCGACGCCGCTGAACGACCCACGAGAAACGCAGATCGTCTACGGACGCGTGGCTGGTGTTGCGAAGGGGTCTCTGTGGAAGGCCACGCTGGCAGATGGGAAGAGCGATCGATTGGCTATTCCAGCACAAGGACGGGCGTTTTCCTATGCCATCAGCACCATTAAGCAGGGCACCTTTTCCACTGGACAAATACAGAGTGCGCCCATTCTAGTGCGCTATGACGACACCGCCTATCTCGCCAATGGCAACTACGGCATCCAGTACAGCCTCACCCTTCCCCTACACAACGCCACAGCTCAATCTCAACGCATTACCCTCAGCTTAGAGACTCCGCTCAAGCAAGATTCAAGCCGAGACCAAGTGCTCTTCATCAATCCCCCTGATGCCAAAATCTTCTTTCGAGGCACAGTGCGGTTGCGTTATGTCGATGATAATGCACATAATCAGGAGCGTTATGTGCATGTGGTGCAGCGCCGAGGACAGCAGGGTGAGGCCCTCGTAACATTGATATTGAAGCCCAGTGAAGTGCGACCTGTTGAAGTCGATTTGCTCTATCCTCCTGATGCTACCCCACCGCAATTACTTACAATTCGCACGGCTGCTGGCTCTAAATAACGCGACAAACACCCCTAAATAACCGTCCGAAGCGCTTGTTCAATCTCACGGACCGATGTGGGCCGATAGCGGGGGTTAGGGTGCGTCAGATGCTGGATTAAAGTGGTCATTTCAGGAGAGAGACCCGTCATGTATTCACACTGAAACCGATAGCCCTCTTCTTGATGACCATAAAACAGCGCTGGGTCTTCTCCGGTCAGAAGATAGGCTAGCGTGGTCCCGAGGGCGTAATAGTCGATCGCAGGGGTAACAAGATCCTCCTGAAGTTCTGGAGCGGTGTAGCCTACGCTGCTCGGGGGCAGACCCACGTTCCAACCATAGTGACGCATCGACCCAAAATCAATCAGAACAATTTCCTGCCCCGATCGCAGCACTTGTCGCCGAATCAGATGCTGCGGTTGGATGTCGCCGTGGACCATGACCGTAGTCTGGCTATGGAGTTCCGTCAAAACATCGCACACTTCTAGAGCGATGGCGATCGCTTCGGGTTCGGACAATGGCCCTCGGGTCTTAACTTCGTCCGCTAGCGTTTGACCGTACACCATTTCCATGACGACGACAGGCTGAGCACCTTCCATAAACTCATCCATGATCTGCGGCACACCAGGATGGATGATGGCTTTGAGTTGCTGGGTTTGCGCTTTGAATCGGGCGATCGCTTCATTATTTTGGCTCCACTCGGGATTGAGCTGCTTCAAGGCAAACGTTTGACCCTTGCGCCAGCAGAGGTAAGTGGAGGCCATGGAACCCTGCCCCAGTTTTTGAAGGAGCGGATAGGCTCCGATGGTTCTGATGACGTTGAGCGGATGGCCCGTTAGGGTATCAAAGAGGAGTTTGGGACTCACTGAGGGGCGACCTTGCTCCATGACCAGTTGGCGATGGCGCTCAGATGCGATGGCGATCGCTTCGACCTGTGGCGTCTGGACTTGGTTGACCTTAGTCCGGTCTTGGGTCCGGTCTTCAGTTCGATTAAGGAGCCGTTCTAAAGTGCGATCGCGGGTTCCATCCGCTTGAATAACCACTTGGATATTCGGTCCCGATCGAGCTAACCGAAACACCATGCCATCCGTGAGCGGCGATCGAATGACCCTTTGTGCATCGATGTAGGTGCCATTGGCTCCAAGGCTCACGAGTTCCCAGCCGCCCGTGATGTTTCGAGCGGATTCAGTGTATCGCAATTCGACATGATGACGCGAAACCACTGCACTATAGAGCACGACTTGGTTGTCAGTTGCTCGCCCAATGCGAACCAACGTGTCACTCTCAAAGGCCCAGCTTTGTACCGGGGAGAATTTCACTGGATGCAGTAGCGTTAAAGTAATCACGTCAAACCGGGGGAACAAATGAACAGGGAAACAAGGGTAAGCGCCGAAGTGTATGAAAGCTAAAATAAGTGATCTACTAAAGTAATCACTGGAAAGTAGATTTCCTTTTTAAAGGGGCTGGAGAATTTAATTAGAGTAAGTTCAATTTTATTTAAACTTTACCGTAATTTATCAAGGCTGACTGTAGCTTAGCTGGCTTGAAACTGAAAAGTGACCTTATCACCTTTTCCAAGGGAAATCCTATCGCCCTTGACCAACCGATGCCGAGAGCCGACGTTCAAAGGTACGTTATTGATGTAAGTCCCATTGGAACTCCCAACATCCTCGACATAATAAACATCTCCTTCAAGTCGGATATTGGCATGAATCCGAGAGACAATTTCGGCATTTGGAAAGCCTGAAACATCAATATCGGGTGGAATCCGATCGTTGGTCTTCCCAAGGTAGATGCTCGATTGGCCGGGTGGAAGGTCCAAGCGAGTCTGGGTCTGAAGGTGCTGAAGATGCACTTGAGCCGCTAGCTCAACCGGTGTAGACGATCGCTGGAGCCGATCGTCCGAAGCCACATTGAGATTCAGGGTGGGCATAGCGGCGGCTCCGCCATCGTCACTGTTGAGGTTGGGGATGAGTGGCTTTGCTGGAAAGGCTAGGGGCGGGGCCGTAGCTTGCAGGGCCATATTCTGAAAATTAAAACCACACTGACCACAAAACCGAGCATCTAGCAGGAGGGTAGCGGCTCCGCAGTTAGGGCAGCAGGTGGGAGAGACGAGAGGCATAAGGCACGACTCACACTGAATCGCGTTTTCGGGGTTTAAACGATTACATATTGGGCAATTCGTCATAGTAGCCTCACTCCTTCCATCCCCAATAGGCCCTCACCCGCTGCGCGATCCATCATCCAAATACATTCACCTTGGGGCTGAATAAAGCGTGAGGGATAGAGATTCGGGTCATTGGTTGGGGCAAATACCTGTTCAAGGGCGGGTTGTTTACTTTTTCCAGCTAGAAGGAACAGGACGCACCGACCTTGGTTAATCATGGGAATGGTAAAGGTGATGCGGGGCTGGCCGGACTTTTCTCCTGTGGTGACGAGACGATCGCATACATTCAGAGCTTCAGTATTCGGGAAGAGCGATGCGGTGTGAGCATCGTCGCCCATGCCAAGCAGGATGACGTCTAGGGCGGGGATGTCGCTGTCGTCGGAACTGTTGCAAATTTCTCGCAGGGTTTGTTCGTAGTGTGCGGCGGCGGCGGCGGGGCTAGAGTCGCTTGTCGGGACAGCGTGGATATTATTGGAGGGGATGGCAACCTGGTTCAGCCATGCGTCTCGGGCCATTTTTTCGTTGCTGTCGGGATGGTCTTGCGGCACGTAGCGTTCGTCGCCCCAGAAAATGTGGAGCTTGTCCCAGGGGAACTTTGCTTGGCCTAGCATCGCGTAGAGCGGTTTTGGGGTGCTGCCGCCGGAGAGGGCAATAGTGGCCACGCCGCGATCGGTGATGGCTTGGGTTAGGCGATCGAGGATGACGGTGCTGGCATGAGGAATCAGCTCTGTGAGGGTGGGTAGGATTTCAATGGTGCGGTTCATAATTGAGGTGTCCTATGTAGAGTGCTTAGCAATTTTTAGTGTCAGCATAGACGAATAAACAGACGAATAAAAATATTTTGCACAACAATACTTTGCACAACTTTGGGGTCGCATGGCTTGATCATGAAACATGTGGGTGATTTGCGGGCACCGTTGCGGGTGGGAACAAGGCGGGGTGAGCGCTGGGCGGAATGTCTGTTGTGGGTGCTGGGAGATGGGTTGGCGTTGGGGCTGGCTTGGCGCTGGGCGGGTTATGTAAATCAGTTTTATTCGCCGTTGCCGCCGCAGTTGGACTGGGGAATGGTGCTGGGTTTACCGGGGATTTTTTGGGGGTTTGCCTTTGCGGTGTGGGTGATGTTTTTGTCGGGGCAGCTGTATTCTCCGGTGCAGGCGCGGGATTATTTGCGATCGGGACGCCTAGTGAGTGTGGTGTATGTGCTGGGGCTGGTGGCGCAGTATTTTTATGATCCGAAGTTGGCGCTGCCACGATCGCTAGTGTGGTCGGCGTGGGTGGGGAGTGTGGTGGGGGTGATGGTATTTCGGGTGGTAAGCAATGGGATTTTGGCGCAGACGAGGAAGCGTCGATCGCCCATTGAGGTGTATGTGATTGCGTCGGCGAGTCGGTTGCCAAAGCTGGGTCGATCCTTGGCGCTTCAACGTCGGTATCGCGTGGTAGGGGCGGCGCTCTCGTCTATGGCGGCATCTCGGGCGGTGACAAGTGCCATTGTTCGGTCGGGAGCGCAGGAGGTGTTGGCGGAGGGGTTGCCGCAGACTGAACTAGCATCGCAGTTATATTGGCAGCTCCGTAAATCAGGGATTACGCTGCGGCTGATTCCGTCGAGTGTGGAGACGTTGCATCGGCGGGGAATTCCGGAGATTTTTGCGGGGATGCCGACGCTGAGACTGGAGCCGCCGCTGCTTTCGGGGTGGGATTACCGGGTGAAACGCGGGATTGATTTGGTGGGTTCGGGGGTGGGATTGGTGGTTCTTATGCCGCTGCTGGTGGGGATTGCGATTGCGATTCAGCTCGATTCACCGGGCGGGGTGTTTTTTCGGCAGGTACGGGTGGGGCTGAATGGGAGTGCGTTTCGGATTTGGAAATTTCGCACGATGAGGGTGAATGCACCGAATTTGCAGTCGCAGTTAGAAACGCAAAATGAATCGCGAGATGGAATCATGTTTAAAGTAAAATCTGATCCACGAGTGACGAAGTTTGGGTTAATGCTGCGTCGGTCGAGTTTGGATGAGTTGCCGCAGTTGCTAAATGTCTGGCTTGGACAGATGAGTTTGGTGGGTCCACGGCCTTTGCCCTTGCGGGATGTGGAGCGGTTTGAGGAGTGGCATCATGTGCGCCATCAGGTGTTGCCGGGGATGACGGGGTTGTGGCAGATTTCGGGTCGATCGGAGATTGATGAGTTTGATGATGCGGCGCGGTTGGATCTGTATTACATCGATCATTGGTCGTTGAATTTGGATGTGGAGATTTTGATGCAGACAATCGCGATCGTGTTGCGGGGACGGGGTGCGTTTTGAATGATGCGTTGTTGCGTGTATAAAATGATGCGTTGCTTCGCTTAACGCATCTTACGTCGGATTTTGGGTGGATTTTGGGGTGGAATTATAATGTGAATTCGGCGAATTCTTTGGAGACTTTGATGCGATCGCTGCCGGGTTGGGGTTCACAGACTTTTTTGGATTCTTGTTGGAGGACTTGGTTGAGGTTGAACTGTGGGTTTTGTTGTAATACATTTAGGATTCCGGTGAAGTCTCGCACGAGTTCGCCGGGGGTGAGTAGGGCTTCGGCTCCGAGACGCGATCGCATGGCGTTTAAGACTTCCTGCAACTCTTGCGGAAGCATTGCTTTTTTTGTCCCGTAGTGTTCTTGATGAATGCGGCTGAGGCGTTGCATGAGTTCTAATAAATGGGGTTCTGTTAGGGCTTCTAATCGGATCACGGGTGCGATCGCATCGCTGACGCCCGATCGGGTTAACAATTGATTTTCTTGGGTTCGTCGTTGCCATGCTGGATCGCTGTACAGTCCGCGCCGAGGGTCTTCTAGAAATTGCGGTGTTCCACCAATTAAAATACCTAAATGCGTGGCGCGTCCTTGCATTGTGTCGTTGAACATGGCTAGCAATTTGTCATAATTATTCTGGCGAGAAATGCTGGTGGTGATTTTTGTCAGATGAATGGCTTCGTCAAGAATAATGACCAACCCTTTGTAGCCGATGTCGGTGACAAATTTGGCGAGCAGCTTGATGTAGTCATACCAATTTTCATCATCAATAATGACTCGAACACCGATCGCTTGTTTAGATTCTGTGCGAGTGGAAAATTCTCCCCGCAGCCATCGCAGGGCTGATTCTTTTTTGCGATCGTCGTCGTTGCGATAGCCGTTCCAATAAGCAATTACGACATTGGCAAATTCAAAGCCATTTACTAAATCCGAAAGGTTCTGAATCGACGATCGAATCTTCTCTTCGACCAAGCCGTCAAACCCTTCGTCTGAGGGCATAGTGCCTTCTTCAGTGGCTACCTGAGTCTGCACCGATGCAATCCATTTTTCTAAAATAATTGGCAAGGCTCCGCCGTCTGGCCGACTTTTCGTGGCGAGGTGATGCAGGAGTTCGCGGTAGGTGGCACGGGCTTCACCGTTGTTGCCCGTTAGACGACGTTCGGGGGCGATGTCGGCATCGGCAACCACGAAGCCCTGCTCCATGGCGATCGATCGCACCGACTGCAACAAAAAGCTTTTCCCTGCGCCATACCGCCCGATCACCAGCCGAAAGGCAGCGGCCCCTTGGGCAATGTTGTCTAAATCTTGCTGCAACGTGGCGAGTTCGCGATCGCGTCCGGTGGTTAGGTGATCAATGCCCACTCTGGGGACAACGCCTGAGGCGAGGGAGGTGAGGAGTGCGGTGGAAATGCGCTTGGGGAGCGGGGCGTGTGGAGCTTTGGGTGCGATCGCGTTCACGGCTGGGGTGCTTTTTGGGCGCGGAATGGTGGTTTAGTTTAGCTCACTTTTGGGGATTTGATAGGGTTTGTTTGTTTGGAGTTAGGATATCTTTTAGGGTATTTTTCGGGCCATGGCGCTAGAATTAAAGCTGTAGTGATCCCGCTCAAGATTAATATGATGATCAAACCTTCGATCGCAATTCTCTTCGCTAGCCTTTCTGTCGGATTCTTAGCTTATCCATCTCTCTCTCAAACTAAGCCGAACTGCAAGAATCCGATGACTCAAGTAGAGCTGAATTTTTGTGCAGCAGAAGCGGCGAAAGCGTCCGATCGTGAACTCAATCAAGTGTATCGTCAGGTTCGCGCTAAGTACAAAGGTACTTCCCAAGACAATCGATTGGTAACGGCGCAATTGGCATGGATTAAGTTCCGAGATGCGGAGTGTGCGATGTCGGCAGGGCGGTATGAAGGCGGGTCGTTGGCACCGATGGCCAATAGGAGATGTGTCGATCGGCTAACCCAGCAACGGACGAAAGATTTGGCGGAATATCTTGAAGAGGGGTAGATATGAGATTGGGTTAAGAATGCTCTGAGTCTATTTGGTTAAGTCAGGATTTATAAAGGTGAGCCGCTTATGGTGTGCTCGGCAAATTTAAGAATTGAATCTTTAAGATATATAATTAAAGTCATCTACTTTTGAATTATCAGCGGGGTCGTAAAGGATGATTCGTATTGAATCTACAGAGTAGCAGGTCGAAGATTTAAGCTATGAGCGCTACCATCATCCTCATCCGCGAGTTCGGCTGGGCATCCCCATCACCATTATTTGAGATAATGCTCGACACCAAAAATGTGCGATCGTCTTTGAAGTGGCGGAAGAGCTAGGGGTTACGTTTTTGTACTTACCCTCCTATTGCCCGCATTTAAATTTAATCGAGCGATTGTGGAAATTTGTCCGAAAGAAATGTCTGTACTAGTCGTCATCCCACTCCTCTTCGTTCTCCCAATCAATCTCTTGACGATTCTCGTAGTACTCTTCTAGGTCTTCTTTACTGATGGGATTTTCGTGGGGATTTGAGAAAAACGACTTGACGCGGATGTAGCGGCGCAATCCATCTGCTCCGGCATCTTCCCAAGTCGCAGACTTAAAATCTTCTGGAAATGTCTCCGTGACGCCGATCCAAGCTTTGAGCAACACGTCTGCAATGTCATCGCTCGGAGCGGCATCGTAAAGGTGCTCTAATCCTTCCAAAATATCAATAGTCTGTAACAGTTCCGGCGTGATATCGGGGTCTAACATTCGTGTTTCGGGATTTTAAGGGTAAGAACAACGGTGAGACCTCTCTCCCTACCCTCAACCATACTAATCTAGAAGGGGAGCGCACTCAAATCCGGTTGGACTTTAGCGGGCAAAGACTTGAGGTACGCCAAGAACGCAAATAGCTCGGCTTCGGTCAGTTCAGCGCGAGTACGTTTGCCGTAGGTGTCTTGAAGGTAGCCGCTGCCTTGCTTCTTGGTCCAACCAATCCGATCGATTTCGCCGCCGATTTGTGCGATCGCGTCCGCCAAATCCAGCCCCAAATCCACCACGGGTGTTACAGCCGGGATCGTAAAGACCGGAGCCGCCTCTGGGGTGGGTTCCTCCTCGAAGGTGTATTCGTACTCGCCGCTGTCGCCCTCGAAGGTGACTTCAAAGGACTCAGATTCAATCGCATCGTCCACTGGGATTTCAAGCACTGGGACTTCAATCAGTGAAGCTTCAACATCGCCAGGAGCGTCCATAACCTCCAAGGCAAGAGGCTCGATCGGCAGCACGAGTTCTGGGACAGCGGCGACGGGTTGTTCTTCAGGCGTGAGGTCGATCGGCACGTCCAACACCTCAACCATGGGCGCAGCGGCTTTGGTTTTGCGCTTGGTGCGGGTTTGAGTGATCTTGGGTTCCACGTCCTCTGGCTGGAAAAGGCTCGGTGCGGTGGCTTCGATCGGCTCTAAGGTCTCAATCACTGCTCCAGGTATGACAGCTTCAGCCGTGAGAACTTGAGCTACAACAGCTTCAGGCTTTAACGGTTCAGGGACTAGCGACACCGTTGCACTCAAACCCGCATTCAAACCCGTGTTGATCGCCACGTTGAGCGCATGGTTCAGAGACGGTGTGGTCGATAGGCCAAGAGCTTCTAAAGCGCGGGTGCGAGCGCGGTCTTCAGCAACTTCCACCGTGCTAGCACTTGCAAGAGCCGTAACAATAGACACGCCCTCAATGTGGACTTTGGCTTGGACCACGAACTGGTCTTGGACCACTTGGATTAAATCTGCTGACAGACATCCTGTTGGGTACTGCGATCGAAGCAGTTGAAGGACGGGATGAAGCGCACGGGCGCTGCGAAGTGGATTGAGCCTGTCAAAATTCAGATTTGAATCCGAGGATCGGGCATCAGACGATAAGGTTTCAGAGGACATAGTGGACTTTGGCGAAGTGGCGACAAGGTTCATAACAGTAAGTATCTCATAAGGTGGTAGTTCAATTGTACGATCGACTCAAGAATTTAACATTCATCTGTCAAGTGGTAGGGACAGGTCTTGATCGATCGGCTACAGGTCCCAATAAGGTACATGATCTCGCTTCATTTGTGGCATCTTCATAAGCAGAGTTTGCAGGATCTTGTGCGATCGCATCATGCCTAATCTCCCAAGACTGACGATCGGTGGCGGTTTGGCAGGTTCCGGAGGGATAAGAATTATATTTCGGTCATGGGAAAGTTGCACAGCATACGCCAGTTCTTTAGGAACACTTGCTATAGTAGAAAGCCAATAAATGAAATTTTCATAGACTAAGCCTTCAAAATCTAAGCCTGAAACAACTTAGTTCCCTTAGTCAGCAAGCTTAGTTCCTCGCAGCGATTTTATTCTTGGATTTAAATCCCCTTCAACGTCACCTTTGATAAATCATTCTTGCGGTTAGCGCAATTTTAGTACCATGGTCTTTAGAACTCCGACCGTTTCCAACCCGGAACCCATTCGCATCAACTTCGATCGCCAGCTCAAGCGGGTTCAGAACGATGTCCTTCGGATGGGCGCACTGGTAGAGGTCTCTTGCCAATTTGCACGGCAGGCGCTCTTCGATCGCGAACTGGACGCGGCGGATTTGATCATTCTTCAAGATCGGAAAATCGATGAACTCTATCGCCAAATTGAAGAAGACTGTGTCACCATGATTGCACTTCAGTCTCCGGTATCGCAGGATTTGCGTTTGCTGAGTGCGCTTATGCATCTTGTGCGAGATCTTGAACGCATCGGCGACTATGCCAAGAACCTGGGTGACGTGTCGGTGCGGCTGTTCCCCTATCCCGATTCGCCGCACCTTGATCAGATGAGGGTCATGTTCGATCGCTGTCGGGCACTGCTTGCGGTGAGTCTGAAGGCGCTGTCTGATCTTGATGCAAAGTCAGCGGCAGCCATGAACGAACAGGATGACGCCATTGATGCGGACTATGAGCGTCTTTACACGCTATTTACCCAGAAAAGTGGCATTGTCGGTGTTGTTGAGCCAATTGTCCTATCGGTGCTAGCGATTCGACACATTGAGCGCATGGGTGATCATGCGACCAATATTGGAAAGCGGGTTCGGTACATCGTTACGGGCGAACGGTAAAATGGCACCAAAAGCCTTAATTTTGAGGGCCTTTGGTCTAATTGCTTGACAGGATTCCCTTCAACTGGAACCATAGTCAGGCAATGATAGCTAAGTCACGAAAGCAAATCTATCATTCTTTTTTGCGATGGCCTCAGACTCGTCCACCTAATCTTCAATTTCGGTTGGATGATGCACTGCCTTCTCTCCCCATCCCCACCCCGAATCTACTGAGGACAAGTCGCCCAACATGGAATTTTCGATCGCTGAACTGCTAGTCAACCTGGACTCTGAAAAACTCGTCGCCCCAAAGACGCTAGAGCAAAAGCTAGAATGCCAAAAGGAATCCGACGTTCGTAAGCTCCAGATCGCCCTAGATGTGCTCGAAAAAATTGGAGTAGTAGAAAAAGAGCGCGGTAAGTATCGTCGCATTGAAGATGAAACGGCGATCGAAGGGAAACTGCGCTGCTCCAGTAAGGGCTTTTGTTTTGCGATTCAGGATTCGGAAGAGTCGGAAGATATCTACATTCGGGAGAGTCAGCTCAACAGCGCTTGGAATGGCGATCGCGTTATTGTCAATGTCACCAAAGAAGGCACTCGCCGTCGATCGCCCGAGGGTGAAGTGCGATTGGTTTTGGAGCGATCGAATCCTTCAATTTTGGCGCGACTTAACAAAGTAGAAGACGGCATTTTTCGGGCCGTTCCCCTAGACGATCGACTCTTGTTTGAAGTGGATCTTGAACCGACGGAACTCGATCTTGAGGGTTCATTAGAGCAGTTGGTGCATGTCGAAGTTCTGCGCTATCCGATCGGGAGCCGTGGCCCCGCCGGACGAGTGGCCAAGCTTTTGGGGACGGATGATGATGCAGATGACATTGACATTGTCTGCTGCAAACATGATTTGACGCCGAAGTTCCAGCCCCATGTGATGACAGCGGCTAGTGCGCTCTCGGGCAAAATAGCCAAAACTGAAATCAAACGCCGCGTGGACCTGCGTGGGGTGATGACCATTACGATTAAAGCGCATCCCGGCGACACCGCAGACGACGCCATTACTCTCGAACAGCTTGATGGTGGGAATTGGCAGTTAGGGATTCATATTGCCGATGTGTCTCACTATGTTCAGGCCGGGACGCCGCTCGATCGGGCCGCCCAGAAGCGAGGAATTTCGGTTTACCTTAGTGAACTGGTGATTCCCATGTTGCCCGATGCGCTGACGGAAGAACTCTGTGCATTGCAGGTCGGGAAAGATCGCCTAGCCGTGTCGGTGCTGCTAACGCTCAACGCCGAGGGCACCGTTCTAGAATATGAACTCCAGCCCACAGTGATCAATGTTGATTATCAACTCAGCTACGATCAGGCAAAAGCGATTCTGGATAAAGAGAAGTCCAAGGAGTTAAAACCCTTTACGCCGATCGTCGATTTGCTAGAAAATCTCAATCGTTTGAGTCACGCCATCAAAGAACAACGTCGATCGCGCGGGGCCTTTGAACTCAACCTTCCGGAGAAAATCTATGCCCGTGCCGATGGCATTGAAACACCGGAAGAAGCCGATCGCTACACCTTCAGTAAGTTCCACTACGATGACGAAGGAGCGCTCGGGGCCGTGATTGTGTCATCGAGCTTACCGATTCACTCCATGATTGTCGAGTTGATGCTCCTCGCGAACCAAACCGTCGCGCAGCATTTGCAGGCACTGAAGATTCCGGCGGTGTACCGGGTTCATCCTCAGCCCGAGCTATCAGCGGTTCAAGATCTGATCAAATTAGCCGCAGGCATGGGGCTGGAACTCAAACTGGAGAACGAAGAAGAAGTCACCTCTCAAGATTTCCAAAACTTCACCCAGCAGTTCGCCACGTCAGGTGCCGAGCGCGTGTTGACCTATCTGCTGCTGTCTACGCTGAAGCCTGCTTTTTATAGCACCACTGTGAAGCCGCACTTTGGTTTGTCCTTGGAGCAGGGCTATGTGCATTTCACGTCGCCCGTTCGTCGATATCCGGATTTGCTGATTCACCGGGCGCTGCACGCGATTTTTAATGAGGGCCGCGATCGTAAATCAGCGCGATCGAAGGAAAGCGTGGATATTCGTCATAGCGCCTCCCATGATTTGATCACTTGGAGCGTACTTCCGGATAAGGTGGGCCAGGAACTCGACGCCTATTTCAACCTCGTCGTCAGCCATCTAAGCGAACGTGAAAAAGTGGCTCAAGATGCTGAGAACGATCTCGAAGGCTTGAAAAAAGCTGAATTGATGCGAGAGCGCACGGGCGAAGTTTTCCACGGCGTGATCACGGGCGTGCAGTCCTACGGATTGTTTGTCGAAATCGAGGAGCTTCTAGTCGAAGGATTAGTCCATGTCAGCTCACTGAAGGATGACTGGTACGAGTTTCGATCGCGCCAACAAATCCTCGTCGGACGCAAGAATCGCAATCAGTTTCGCTTAGGCGATCGTATTGAGGTTCAAGTAAAGAGCGTGGACTATTACCGCCAACAAATCGATTTGCTTGCCGTCAGCGGGGGAACTCATGCGGGTGAGGACTACTCTGCGACGTCCGAAGATGAAGAGTATGAAGACGGCGGCGAGAGTTTTGACTCTGACGAAGATTAAAATAGGGTAGAGATCAATACGGGTGTTAACTGTGCTAGGAATTCTGCCATGACTCGTCCGTTAATTTTAGGTGTTTCGGGGGCGTCGGGGCTAATTTATGCCGTTCGCACGCTGAAGCATCTTTTGACCGCTGACTATGCGATCGAACTGGTTGCCTCGAAGGCCACCTATATGGTTTGGCTCGAAGAGGAAAACATCAAAATGCCCGCTGATCCCCTTCAGCAGGAAAAGTTCTGGCGAGAAAAAGCAGGCGTCCCGATCGGCGGGAGGCTGACCTGTCATCCGTTTAGTAATGTCGGAGCCAATATTGCGAGTGGATCGTTTCGGACCGTTGGGATGCTAGTGATCCCATGCAGCATGAGCACTGTGGGAAAAATAGCGGCGGGTCTAAGTTCAGATTTGCTCCAACGGGCCGCCGATGTGCAGCTCAAAGAAGGGCGAAAGCTAGTCCTCGTTCCCCGCGAAACGCCCTTCAATCTCATCCATCTTCGCAATCTAACGACCCTTGCCGAAGCTGGCGCACGCATCGTTCCCGCGTCTCCCGCTTGGTATCACCATCCCAAAACCATTGACGATCTCGTTGATTTTGTTGTGGCGCGGGCGTTAGATCAGTTGGACATTGACTGCGTTAAGATCGATCGGTGGAAAGAACCAACGTAGACGTGATGTAAAAAGATGTGATGAAAAAAGCTTTAGACTTCACCAAAAGCTACACGTTTCGCAACTACTTTGACATGGGCATTGAGGCCGATGTGTTGGCTTGGGAGTTTGGCTATGGGTTTGATCGACGATCGCTGGCATTGCCCCAATTAGCCGGACCCATAGAATGGCTTGCGAACCTTGAGTTGCGCGTGAGCCGAATTTTGTCTGCCGCTAATCTAGGCAATGAACAAAACCGTCGAGAGGCGCTGATTGCCCCAATGGTCGCAGATATTGTGGTGTACAGCGATGCGCAGTGGCGAACGGAATTTACGGTTAAGGCCAGCGATCAGCTTCAAGGAAATCTAGATTTTTACCTAACGACGTCAGACCAAAGCCAGACTTAAAATGTCGTGATCGTCGAAGCCAAACATGCGGACATGGTTCGTGGACTCGCTCAGTTAACCGCAGAATTAATTGCGATCGATCAATGGACAGATTCACCCCAAGAGAAAATTGTTGGCGCAATCACGACGGGAAACTTTTGGCAATTTGCGTGTCTCGATCGATCAGCCAAGCAGGTGACACAAGGGTTAGAGAATTACCGTGTACCGGAAGATTGCATTAGCACTTGGGGGCTTTGTCCTTGTTATGCAGAAGCGTCAATCGAAACCGACGGCGGTCCCACGCCATATCCAGTCTTCAAAATATGCGACGCGACTGTAGATTTCAGGACCACCAATGGCGATCGCCCCAAAGTTGAACAGACCCACAAGTTCCCAGCCATTTAGACCCTGAGTGATCAGGGTTGACGTGTGGATAGTCGCCTTGCTGATGTCAACGGCAATCTGCCCCGGATGATTATACTGCTGACCAAAATGGGCAATGGCTACCTGCGTTTCGACGATGGAGGCATCAACGATTTGTGGTGTGAGCGTAACAACATTAGAGAGATTATTGACAATAGGTATTCCCCACCCTACGCTCTTAGCCGCCTGACCAATGAAATTCTCTGTGCGGTTGAGGCGGGTGATCGGTTGAACCTTGGCATCGAGGGAAACCGGGTTTGGGAGACGAATGAGGGCAAGGTTGTTTGCGAATGAGGACGGGGCATATTGATCATGAAGATAAAATTCGGTTGATTTCATCTGGGATACCTTGTCCCACTCGTCTTTGAAGTGAGCACCGAAAGATAGCTGCACGGACGAGTTGCCAGTCACCTTGGCGGCACTTGTCAGCACCCACTCTGGAGAGATTAAAATGCCGTCGCTTGCAGACACTCCATCTGCAAGGATGCCGACGAGAAACGGAAATTGATTGGGTGTTGCTTCGACTACGGACATGAGTCTACCTCCTTGAGCATTGCTTACCCAACAAATAGAAAGTTTTACATTAACAAAACATATTCAATTTCAGGTCATAAAGACAAGTCGGAAAAGTCTGGAATTCTCCTGCTAATCAATCTGACTTTTATTACCTTTCTTTTTTTGGTATTACTTTAATGCTTACGGGCAGAGTTGGCGATCGCTCTCTGTAACCTTAGCGTTAGTGTGTAGATAATCTCGTACCCAATTACAGGCATAATCTAAAGGATGTAATTTCAAAATGGTGGGAATGTTCCACATCACTAAACTGCCGTCATCTCCAACCGAAGTGAGGACTTTACCATCCTGGCGAAATGTCAGGGTTCGCACACCCGATCCATGCCCTTTCAGCGTCGTCAGCAGTTTCCCTTCCAGATTCCAAAGTTTAACCGTTTCATCCACACTAGAGGTCGCCACCAGATCGCCCTTCGGACTAAACGCCACGCCCCAAACAGCAGACAGATGTCCCTTGAGGGTTGTGACCAGCGTCCCGTCTGACCGCCAGATTTTAGCGGTCTTATCTCCACTGCTGGTAGCCACTCTTGACCCGTCTGAACTAAATACCACTCGCCACACTGCCGCATCGTGCTTGAGGGTGTGACTCAATTGCCCGTCTGGACTCCACAACCGCGCGGTTCCGTCAGCACCCGCCGTAGCAAACTGTTTGCCATCCGGGCTATAGGCGACATCCCAAATAGAGGTCGGGTGTCCTGACC
Organism: Synechococcales cyanobacterium; assembly: GCA_043787035.1. Classification (GTDB taxonomy): domain Bacteria; phylum Cyanobacteriota; class Cyanobacteriia; order Leptolyngbyales; family Leptolyngbyaceae; genus JAAFJU01. The sequence continues at coordinate 453 of JAYVVL010000321.1, read as the reverse complement.
AGTGCTGGAGTTGTTGGCCAGACTCACTCCAGCGAAAGATTTGACCGCTGAATGTGGTAGATAAAAATTCGTGCCCATTGGGATGCCAGACTACTCCCATCACCGCACCATCGTGGGAACCATAGGTTTGGAGCAGCTTACCGGTCATATCCCACCGTTTAACCGTAGACTTTTCCCCAGCCGAGAGAAACTGATTCTGAGTTGGGTGCAAGGACAAGTTGAGTACAGCATCTTGGTCAGTGTCGATACTCCGAGAGGTTAAGGTGTCTACCGACAGCAGAATAATGTTATTGGTTGAACCCCCGATCGCCAAGGTCTTCCCATCATGACTGTAGATGTCTCTGAAAAAGTTTGGGCGTTGCTGATATGAGGTATGAATAACTTAATCTGCAAATTTGAATCCTAGATTTGGCTGAGGTTGTAGAGATTTAATAATCAACCTCCATACCTTGA
>JAYVVL010000320.1:0-3507 GCA_043787035.1 Synechococcales cyanobacterium | reverse complement strand
GCCGTATTCAAGAATTCCACCCGTTCGTCGTAGCCGTTATAACCGCCATTGATGCGGTAGGTGATGGTATCCACGTCATCACGATCGGCAAATGCACTTAAGTACCGCGTATTCCAAAACCATCCCGCACTGCGACAAGCCAAATCCGGGTCAGCCAGACGGGTGGGGGTTGCAATCAAGTCCTGCCCCAAGGCATCGCCGCAATCGTGATAGTTCGTCCGCCCCGTAATTTGAATCAGCCCTCGACCTTTGAACCGCACGCCGTCCCCAGCCTGAACGTTACCTAGATCATCCCGCCATTCATAATCTTCACCGGAAGCCAGTTCTTCGAGATAGTTAAAGGACCCAGATTCATGACAAAGCTGGGCCAAAAAGTGAGCCTGCCGGAGCGGAGTCGTTAGGTCAAACTCGGCCAACGTCCGAAGAATTGGGTGATACAGCAACTCAACTCGGGCCGGATCCGCAAAAGCAGCAATTTCCGTTAGTTGGGCAATGCTGAGATTAAGAGCTGAAAGGTCTGTTATTTCTGGGCTGTTTGGACTGTGGGTTCTTGGATTAGGGCTGGCGACTAATAATTCTTTGTTTGAGGGAAGCAAATGGGCATAGGGCGGCTCTGAGGGAAGTCGATCGCTTTTGTTTAGCGCCACTCGGAGGGTTTCGTCAAGCCAGTTGTCGATCGGTTGGAGGGTGAGATCGGTGAGGGCTGCGATTTTTTGTTGGGTAAGGCGTCCGGCTTTTTTGCGGGATTCTGCGATCGAGATGCCGGGATATATCGATTCGTAAGGTTTGCGATCGGCGGGGCGGGCAGGTTTAGCGTTGAGTTTACGCACCAGTTCATCGACTTTGTAGTCTAAGGTATCGAGGTCGCGATCGCCCCATTCACTCAGAACGGCCATCAGGCGATCGCTGGCTGAGGTGCGCAAGGCTTTTAGCGTTTCGGCGGAGAAAGGGATGGATTCCATAGCAGTTCCTAGCGGTTAACAAGAGAACTAGTCTTTTAATTTAGAATAACTCAAGATCCAAAATGGTCAACATGGGGTGCCAACTTCTTTTCCGACTACGCCTCAGCCATCCGGCCCTAGCGATTGACTCGGCTGAGTTGGCCGTTGGTCAGTTGTAATATAGGGAGATCTGAGGCGCGGATTAAGGATTCGTCATGGGTAGACATGACGATCGTAATGCCGATTTTGTTGAGCTGCTTCAAGATGTTTAAAATTTGTCGGGAGTTGTCTGGGTCCAAGTTGCCCGTCGGCTCATCGGCCAGCAAAATAGGCGGCGTTGCCACGATCGCTCTCGCAATACTGACGCGCTGTTGTTCACCGCCTGAGAGTTCTTCGGGGAATGATTCGGCTTTGTGCAGGAGACCGACCATCTTAAGCGCCGGCGGAAGGCGTCGATCGATTTCGCTGCGGCCATAGCCCTGTGCCCAGAGGACGAAGGTAATGTTTTCGGCAACAGTGCGGCGAGGGAGGAGCTTATAGTCCTGAAACACGATGCCGAGACGACGGCGCAGATGGGCGAGTTTGTTGCCTTTGAGAGGATTGAGATGAATGTTATCTACCCAGATGTCGCCCTCAGTGGGACGATCTTCGCCATAAAGCAGTTTAAGAAGAGTTGATTTGCCGGAACCAGACGCGCCTGTGAGCAGATAAAAATCACCGGGATAAATATCAAAATTCAGGTTTCGCAACGCCTGGGTGCCGTTGCGATAGGTCTTGGTGACATCTTTGAGCCGGAGAATTGGCGTTTTGGTACTGGGGTTGGATTGAGAGGGGATTTGGGTCATGACGGAAGAATCAGGAATTTGGGGCTAGTCCTATGGCGCAAACAAAGCTAGTATTAGGACTTCGAACGACTTGTCTAACCCGTCCGCAGATTTTGCACTTGAATTACGGAAATTTGCTGTGCGGATAGTATCTTTTAGAGTAACTCTACAGAAATCATACTCGAAGCGGCCCGTCATTTGACGAAGATCTAAATGGGTCTAATTTTATAGGCCATTGCGACCGTCGAACACTACTATGCCGTAACTTTAGTAATTGATTTAGCTCTTATTACCAGCGGACAAAGCAGTCGGACGGCTTCGAGAGGTCGATTTGCGTGAGGTGTTCAACGCAATCAACGATCGTGCTGACAATGGGGAAAAGTGGCAAAATTTACCCGGTGAGTTTCCAGCATGGCAGACGGTTTACAGCTATTTTCGGAGCGGGGTCCGGCGGGGGATTTGGGAATCGATTGACGCAGCCTTGGTGGCTTGTGTTCGGCAGTCCATTGTGACTGTGGCTAACCATTGAGCGCAACAGGTAAGGACGATCGCAGATGTGTTGGTTTGAGTTAGAACGATCGCTTCAATGTTGAAAGGAGCTTCGATCGTCACTGAACATATTTACTTACAACCGATCGGACGCTCTCACTTTAGCTGAATGGTAAGGGCATGTTCATAGGGTGGAGGCGAAGTGGGGTGAGGTGGGAAGATACGATCGATGTTGGCCCCTGTACCTAAAAAGCTAGGGTGAAAAGCGATCGACAATCTCTTCTTGTGATCGCTCCAAAATGAGATCCAATGCCTGCGACAACGGTAATGCCACTAGCTTAGGTACCGTAGACTGCAATGCTGGATCAATAATATTGAATCGCCGTTGGAGCAAAGCCACGATCGTTTCATCGCGCCCCTCTTGATAAACCCTCGTCTTCTTCAATTCACTCAGTCCAAACATTGCTCCTAACTCCTGCACAGTTAAATTGCCAAACTTGTACACCAGTATAGTCTCAATTAAATCCAAGAGCCGTGCGTGGGGGAGGTCCTGAGACTCTTCCTGTTGGACACGCTGAATGACCTGTTTGGCAAACCCCTTAGCACGGCTCTTGGGTTGGATGATCAGTTGGATGATTTCTAGGCCGAGTGTTCGGTCTGGACGATCGGCTAAATCCTCCAGATATACAAAACTAACCTGTCCGCCTTGAAATTGCGATCGATACAGATGCCAATATTTTTGGGGTGGAAGGAAGCTACGCCTGGGGAAAATTAAAATTCCATGCCAATCTGGAGTGTCCGGATATTGTTTCAGATAAGTGAAAATTTCAGCGAAGAAGCGATGGTAAATCTAAAAGTCTTTTTGAAACTGGACTTCATTAAAATAAACAGGGCTACTCAATCGATCGCTCTTCGGAATCAATAACCCATCAATTCGTTTGGCTGTTTGTTTGATCTCGACTGATCGAAAATCATATTCTTCAATATCATCACCTTCTTGCCCCAGCAACTCCAACAAAAGTCTGGGCTGCATTTAGAAAATTTCATAGAAAAGCGTGTCAGTTTTCATACTCAGATGATTTACCGATCGGGCCAGTCGGGTGGTTATCTACTGACTATCTGCTCCAGGCAACACATTGAAGCCTTCCACCGACCGACGAAACCCTTCCACTTTGTCGTTGTAGCGAATACTCATCACCGCTTCCACATTCTCGTGGGGACGCGGAATCACCACCCACGTTACCAAATGTCCC
>JAYVVL010000319.1:0-9799 GCA_043787035.1 Synechococcales cyanobacterium | reverse complement strand
ATGGTTCTCCTCAGATCATTAACGATGGCGTCACGATCGCAAAGGAAATCGAACTCGAAGACAACGTGGAAAACACAGGTGTTGCGCTGATCCGTCAGGCCGCCTCTAGAACCAACGATGCCGCAGGCGATGGTACAACCACAGCCACCGTTTTGGCTCATGCGATCGTCAAGGAAGGTTTGCGGAATGTTGCAGCCGGGGCCAATGCAATCTTGCTGAAGCGCGGAATTGACAAGGCAACGTCGTTCTTGGTCGATCGGATCAAGGAACATGCGCGTCCGGTTGAAGATTCTAAAGCGATCGCGCAGGTGGGATCCATCTCTGCGGGGAACGACGATGAAGTTGGCCAAATGATCGCAGACGCGATGAACAAAGTCGGCAAAGAGGGCGTGATTTCTCTTGAAGAAGGCAAGTCCATGACTACCGAACTCGAAATCACCGAAGGGATGCGGTTCGAGAAGGGTTACATTTCACCTTATTTCGCTACTGATACCGATCGGATGGAAGCGGTATTGGAAAATCCCTACATCCTAATCACCGATAAGAAGATTGCCATGGTGCAAGATTTGGTTCCGGTGCTAGAACAAGTGGCCAAGTCCGGTCGCCCATTGGTCATCATCGCTGAAGACATCGAAAAGGAAGCCCTTGCAACATTAGTAGTCAACCGTTTGCGCGGCGTGTTGAATGTGGCGGCTGTTAAGGCTCCTGGGTTTGGCGATCGTCGTAAGGCGATGCTTGAAGATATCGCGGTGCTGACGGGCGGAACGTTGATTACGGAAGATGCGGGTCTGAAACTCGACGCAACGAAGACTGAAATGCTGGGTCAAGCGCGTCGCATTACGATTAATAAAGACACCACGACGATCGTTGCTGAAGGCAATGAAGCGCAGGTTAAAGCTCGCGTGGAGCAAATCCGTCGTCAAATGGATGAAACTGAATCATCCTACGACAAGGAAAAGCTGCAAGAACGCCTTGCTAAACTTGCGGGGGGTGTGGCCGTCATCAAGGTCGGTGCGGCGACTGAAACTGAAATGAAAGATCGCAAACTGCGTCTTGAAGATGCGATCAATGCGACTAAAGCTGCGGTTGAAGAAGGCATTGTCCCTGGTGGCGGTACGACGCTGGCGCATTTGGCTCCTGAACTGCAAGTCTGGGCTAAGGCGAACCTGAAGGATGAGGAGCTGACGGGTGCATTAATCGTGTCTCGCGCACTGGTTGCTCCGCTGAAGCGAATTGCTGAAAATGCAGGTCAGAACGGTGCGGTTGTGGCGGAACGGGTGAAAGAAAAAGACTTCAACTTCGGCTACGATGCGGCGAACAATGAGTACGTTGATATGCTGGCGGCGGGGATTGTTGACCCAGCGAAGGTGACTCGATCGGCGCTTCAAAATGCGGCTTCGATCGCCGCTATGATTTTGACTACGGAATGTATCGTGGTTGATAAGCCTGAGCCGAAGGAGGGTGGTGCGCCTCAAGGTGCGATGGGTAATGATTTCGATTATTAATTTGATGATCTGTGGGTGGGATGTATTTGAATGATGCGTTGCTTCGCTTAACGCGTCCTACGTCGGATGTTGAATGAATTTTTGAATTAAAACGATCGCTTTCCTGGTTTGGAGGGGCGATCGTTTTTTTGGATTGAGGGTTATGCTGCGGGGACTGATCGTTTGCGTTTGCCGATGGCGATCGGTCGATCGACGCGTTGGGCGGCATAGCTTCCGGTGGTGTATTGATCGAGATGCTGAAAAATGGCGATCGAGGGCGTGACCCGACAGGTGAAAAATTCGACGATGGCTCGGCCTTCGGATAAGATGCGGACTTTGGGCGATAGGTCTTTTGCGCCCTCAAAGCGCCACTGCCACTGAAGCTGCTGTGGGACGGCGGTGATGAGCTGGTGCTTGCTCCAGAGGCAGCTTTTTCCGACATATCCAAATTCTTCTAGTTCTCGTCTTAAGAGTGACGCAAATAAGAACGAGCCTGGACTCCGATCGCCGTCAATCGCTAGGCTAAAATCATCGACACATCCCAATGGCTTCGGCGGGTTTTGAATTCCACTGGAGCAAACAAGGACTTTTTCTAAATTCGCTATTGCACTCAAGTTTTCGGGCAATGCCCAAGTTTTTCCAATGCCATCATCCCCCTGACGATACAGATAAGTTGCCAGCCGATAGCCCGATTGAAGCTGCAATCCAGGCAGTTTCATGAATGCAACTCCAGGATCCATCACGCTGACATACCATTGTCCGCAATTGTTCGGCATGGGGACGCCTTCGTCGATGGGTCCACCCATCCGAAACAAATCGCCTAGCCCCGCCAAAGAGTCGGGTTCTGGCAGAAAATCGGGGTTGGACAGGAGCGCTAAGGTCTGCGGGCGATTTTCCGACTCTGGAATAACCAAAACGGTTTTGAAATATTGCCGAACCTTTTGCAGTACGTCCAAGGGAATTCGTTGAGTCGCCATTCAAGAAGTACCAGCCATGCAGAAGATCTGCCTGATGAGAGGGCTTTATCAGGTCTACCTAGCATGCCCCACGATCGTTGGTTCTAACGCTCATCCTACGGTTGAATCGATCGATGCACTCGTCTCCTCTACATCGACCGCCACGATCGGCAACAATCGCTCCAAGTCCAAATCCAACACTGAATCTACCGTCCAGGTTGCCACTCGATGAAGTATGTGAAACGGGTAGGTATTCGCAACACCGACGACGCCTATTCCGGCTGCTTTTGCGGCTTGGATTCCCGGAAACGAATCTTCAATAATGAGACAGTTTTCTACGGCCAACTCCAGCTCTGGAAACTGCTCCTGAAGTTGTTTGAATCCTAAGAGATAACCCTCAGGGTCAGGCTTACTAGAACGGATTTCATCGCCTGCTACGATCGCACTAAAACAATCTCGGACCCCCATTTTCGTAAGCACCAATTCAATCTCAGCCCGCATGGCCCCGCTAACAACGGCTAATTTACAACCCGCCGATCGTAAGATTTCAATGAATTCCAGCACGCCCTCATAAATCGGTAATTCATCCATGGACTGAATCTGGGTCTGATACGCCTGAAGCTTGCGCTTCATGATGGCTTGAATGACCGATTCAGTCAGAACTCTTCCCCGTAAGCTACACAAATCAACAATGGCACTGCGATCGCTGCGTCCCAATGAATATTGCTGAAATTCTTCGGGGTTGAAGCGTAAGTTTTCGGACAATAGAGCCTCTTCAAGCAGACGCTCATGAATCGGTTCGTCATTAATAATGACACCATTGAAATCAAATAGAACGGCTTTAAGAGTCATAGAAATTAAGCAGAAGTGAAGTGTCAACGCTGCCAAACGCATATTAGACGGATGGTAAAACGCTTCCACTACTTTAGAAGATAAAGACCCCTCTAATCAATCACGCGTTACGCCGTTCCCCATTACCCCATCACCCACTCCCCTTCTTCCACCGCCTCAACATCGGCAAACAGACTCTCCTCCGGATGTCGATCGCGCACGCCCTTCACCCCTCGCGTAATCTGATGTACCAGCCAATGATCCCGGCTCTGCACCGCCCCAAAACCTGCCGCACCTAGCCATGCATCCAAACTTCCCGCTGCGTAGTCCCGAATAAACGGCTCTTCAAACAAATCAGACAGCAGGGGCGCTTGACGTAAAACCTTTTGATTCCCGTCCAAAATTAAAATTTCGCCCCCCGATCGCAGCAGCCGATAGGCTTCTTTCAGCACCGCTTGCGCCACTCCGGGCGGCATCTCATGAAAAGCCAGCGCGATGGTAATCAGGTCAAATGAGTCATCTTGAAACCCAGTGGCCTCTGCTCGTGCATGTCGCCAATGCACCTCCACATGCGCTTCATCGGACTTCAATTCTGCCATCGTCAGCATATAAGGCGACAGATCACAGCCCACCACCTCGGCACCCAAAAATGCCTGTTTTAGCATGACCGTCAATGTTCCTGTCCCACACCCGAGGTCCAAAATCCGCTCTGGAAGTCCTTGGATGGACTCAATCAATCCCTGCCGAACCCACCTTTCATTGGGTGGCAGCGCGTACTGCATGATGGGGTCGTAGGAAAGGGCAGCATCCTTGCAAAGATAGCCATTTTCAATACCATGGAACGACGAGGTTTCGTAGTAGCGCGGGTAAATCACTTGGGGATTTGTCAATCGCTCAATAGTATTAAGCCAATCAATCTGATGATCGAGTTGGCGAATACTGTCTCGATTAATTAATAAATTTTCAACCACAGGCGCTAAGAAGCGTCCATAGAGGCTCTCATGTCGTCCGCTCATAAGTCACGTCCCCAATCTAATCCCAAATCACTAGTTCAGTAGCCTTGAGTGTAGCGCGGGATTTCTGAATTGACGGGCGATCGCCCAAGCTCTTTCGCTTTGAGCCAATTCTTAGGATACTTCATATTTTCATCACGAAGTATTGTCTCATTGTCTAGATTGGGTGAATCTTGGCTGAAAAAGGTCAGCTTAAAGATGCTTTCTGTCAATATCTATACAAATAAAACCATCTTACCCAAACCGCTTAATGACCTATGCCATCTGACACCGCCGGAAATACGCTTGCGACTGCAAATGTGTTAGTGTCCTTAATCATTCGCGGTGACTCAAAGAATAAAAAAGACTGGCTCTAGGCGAGGGTTTCAAAATCCTATAGTCCGGGACGCGAATAATTCATGACACTAGCGAATTAGCATTCACGTTCTACGAGTTTAATCCAGACTTACATCATCACATTCGCACAACGAATCATCTAGAGAGATTATTTCGTGAATTTCGGACCAAATCAGATGAAATTGGAGCCTTCCTAAATAAAACGAGTTGTCTAACGATGTTTTGTCTCGTCGTAGAACGAGATCATGCCAAGCATGACCGTGGATAACCCCGCGAATAATTCATGGCAATATCTCTTTACTGCCTTCGGCGTACTTTCGGCCTGATTTGTGATTGGCATACCTTCGCGATCGGGTGTAGCCCATCTGCAAGAACTTACGAGCTATATCCATCCCAACAAAATCTTCTTTCGCTTTGTAGCCGAGGAACATCTCGTAAATCTTGTTGGCTGAGCTGTAAGCAACTTGAGGTGTTTTGAACCTCAAGTGAGGCAATATCTTACTCTTGTAGGGTTGCACAAGAAGAATTCTCTGCTCACCCTTGCCGATGCGGTAAAGCTCTGGATGCTGTTTGAAATCTACGCTATTGAAATTGAGTGTGTAGTCAAAGCTCATGCTAGAAATTGTGAACTAGACTGCAGCTAGACGCATAACTATGTAGTATACAGAAACATTCTGAATATCACCCTGGTTCAGGTGGATACCCCGACACTTTCCGCATAACACCCTGAATCAGGCAGATACCCCGACAGACTCCGTAAATCTCCCTGATTCAGGCAGATACCCCGACAAATTTCGTGTATCTCCCCTTATTTCTCATAACTTATCCTGATTTCATAGGACTACACAAGCTGTTTCCTCTGAAAAAACGTAAATTCTTATGAACGTTGGCAACGTCTCCCGGAACGGGAATCGTCCCAAAATGCTCCTAGAAGTTATGAGCGATACCATTCGGCGCAAACATTACTCCCACCACACTGAAAAAAGCTACCTTCAATGGATCAAACGCTACCTCACTTACCCCTAGAAACGTCATCTCCGCGAAATGGGAAAAGTTGAAGTCGAAGCCTTCCTAACCTATCTAGCCGTTGAAAGAAAAGTCTCAGCATCTACCCAAAATCAAGCCTTCAACGCCACAAAGACGTCAAAACCACCTTGATCTACACCTACGTCCTCAACCGTGGCGGACGCGGCGTGATAAGCCCCCTCGACGCATAAATTCTCCAAACCCCTCAACACCGCCTAAAATAAAGCCTGAAAACGTTGGTGTCAACCTCTCAAAGAGAATCACTTTTCCCCATGGCTTCCCAGTTCCCCATTCTCACCATCCCCGTCCACCTCCTCCCCGACTACCCCCAAACCATCAAAGATCGCCTCAAAAACCATCAAGGCACCCACGTCGTCACCCTCAACGCAGAAATGACCATGCAAGGGCGCACCAGGCCAGAACTCGGAGACATCATCCGCCGCGCCGAACTCGTCATCCCCGACGGCGCAGGCATCGTCCTTTACCTCAAACTCTACGGAAAAAGCATCGATCGCATCCCCGGCATCGAACTCGCCGAACAACTCCTCAGCCACGCCTCGAACACCCAAGACAGTATTTTTTTCTACGGCGGATCGCCTGGAGTCGCCGCCCAAGCCGTCACCGTGATGCAGGCCAAATATCCCGGATTGCAGATTGCAGGCGTGGAGAATGGATTTGTCACAGCCGAACAGATGCCCGAGTTTTGCGATCGCTTATCTCAGTTGCAGCCCCGTCTGATTTACGTCGGACTCGGGGTGCCGCGCCAAGAATTCTGGATTGCCCAGCACCGACATCTCTGCCCAAATGCGGTGTGGATCGGGATTGGCGGCAGTTTTGACATTTGGGCTGGTACCAAAGTCCGCGCCCCGCAATGGCTCTGCGATCGCAATCTGGAGTGGACCTATCGTCTCTACCAAGAACCCTGGCGCTGGAAACGAATGATGGCATTGCCGAAGTTTGCATGGCGATCGATCGTCTATCGAATCACCGGGCGTTAAGCTGGAGATACGAACCCAATCCCGTCCCTGCACTTCATTCATGAGGTTCAACGATGACTAACTTTATTCCCGTTGGATTTAATCCAGGCATGTCTCTGGCTTCATTGCCCGATCACTATCAAGGCATGACCCTACCGTGGATGCGCTGGTGGGATCTGGAGAATAATATGTTGCTGACAGGTGCAGAGGGAATGGTCATTGCCCAAGCTGAAAAATTGACCGCCCAATTGAAAACCCAAGAAGCCTAGGAAGCTCAAGCCCAAGCCCAAGCTTAAGCCGATCGACTCGCCGCAAAATTGCGTGAACTGGGGATTGATCCCAATACCTTGTAGAGCCAAACGTCTAGGAGTCCCCAGCGTAAATAAGCCATGAGAATAGATTCCAAAGCTAAGAGACGTTGGGATATAAAATATAAAGTCTATGAAAATACGTAAATCAATCAAAGATGGTGACGTCAATCATATCGCAATCGTCACTTTCATAAACTCTCCCCATTCCTGGCATTTGAGCTAATGGTGTGAAGGTCTGTCTTGCAGCATCACAGATCAAAAAGGCACGATCGCGATCGGTTTGTGCGATGTAGTTAACGTGATCATCAAGATCGATTGTTGCGTCCTCGTGAAGTCTAATTAAGCGATTCATAATCAGGATGGAAGTTGTTCACTCAGACGTTGACGTTGTTGTTCACACTAGTCATCGGTTACGACGATCGTTTTGTTCTTTTGAAGGGTCGATCGGAGTATTCCGCTGATGGTCTATGTTGCCTGAAGTTCCTTGCTCTTTCTACAGCAAACCATTCCGCTGCTTCCTGAGTGTAGGGTAAGATCGGTAATCTATCTTTGACTTCTTCCTGAAGATACGTCTCGATAATGTTACGGCGCTTGGATTCTGTCATTCGGTGACAACCCAGGAGGACTTCATGCCAAACAACTGATCCAATCGCAGCCGTCGATCGCACCATCAATAACTGTTTCATCACATTGGGGTTGGGCTGTGGACGAATGGCTTCGGAAATGATATTGGTGTCGAGTAGATAACACAAATTTATTCAAAGCTGACCTCAGTATCGACAAAATTTCGATCGCGGACATCGCCCCAAATCTCATCTGGATCAATATCTGTTTGGTTGATGCTGTGTTTTTCTCGGAAAGTGGTAATTGATTCACCAAAGCTGAGATTCGAGTTTGTTTTAAGATGCTTGTATTGGTCAATATGGGCACGCAAGGCGATTTCGACGAGGGTTTCGATCGGGATATCGGTATTGAGGTCGATCGCCTCTTGGAGCAAGTCAGGATTGAGGATAAGGCTAGTCGGCATGGCGAGTACTGCTTTAGGTCCGATTCACCATAACCCGATCGTCTCTCCTGCGTCTTCTCTCTTCTATCTTCCCATTTCCCTCTATTTCTGCCAAAATAGAAACACATCTTCCATCTTCTCTCTTCTATCCTCCGTCCCCCGTCCTCTCTCTTCCGTCCTTGTGCCCACTGCTCTCTCCCTCATCAACCAAGCCTACGAAGAGGGCTGGGAAGAACTGGATCTGTCAGGAATGGAACTGACGGAATTGTCGCTAGAGGGCGATCGATCCATAAATTATAAAATCAATTAACTCGTTTTAAATTCACGTTTCTTTGAGTCGGGTAATTTCTCATATTGCCTACGAACTTCAGATTTTTTCTTAGGTTTAGCAATTTTCTCATCAACAATTTCATTTACTAAATCAAACATAATTTCCACAATATCATTGTCATCATGAATACTGATTTCTCCGAGATGAACAGCAGAGTTTCCTACAATACGAATGATGTCTAATGCTTGTTGAGTATGATCTGGTATTTGATTAAGAAATTTTTTAATATCTTCGTTGAGATTTTTTCCATCTCCCTCTATGTCTAATGCTTGTTGAATATGATCTGGCATTTGATTAAGTATTTTTTTAATATCTTTGTTAAGATTTTTTCCATCTCCCCCTAAGACAATACATAGCTCTTGAATCACAAGTCTAAGAAGAGCGGCTGAACTACGCCTGGAAATAGGAAATACCTGTCTTGCCTCCTCATAAAGATTCCTAACGTTATCAGGCATGAGCGGGTGGGGAGAGTGGAGTTCTAGTGCCTTGACTGGGTAAACAATCTTTGCTGAATTAGGGAAATAATCCTCTAGAGGATAACCATATTCATCGATTATAAGGTGTCCATTTTTCACACGAGGTCCAGAACAATTTTCATCCCAGACTTCTTTGTATAAATGAATTTCGCTGCAAGACTTACATTCATGAATTTCAAATCTTTTCTCATGCCAGTACCATATATCTTCTTCTAAATATTCATTCTCATCAACAAGATATGAGTCGTTAATTTTGTGCATCCAAAGAATGTTCATCTTTCCTTCTAATCCGCAAAAATGACATATCTTAGTCTTCTCTGTTTGCCCAATTTCATTGTTGTCGCTCATAAACTCTCTTTAAATTATATAATCTTGTATTAGTTGATGTCAATTTTACGACACAACAATACTAAACAACCAATTTTAAGACATTCGCGATCGAACCTGCAATCTCAACACCAACCAACTGCGCGGCGAATTTGAAACCCTACGTGAAACCCATCGCACCAAACTCAAAGACAACCGAGGACTCGAAACACTCAAACTCGCCCTCCAACACGAAATCGAAAAGCTCCTCCCTCGCGGCATCCCCTTCCCCAACAAATGGCTCAACGTCCGCCACACCCTAGAAAACGACAGCCGTAACTACATCGACTGCACCGATTACGAAGCCACCTGCCGCCGCCACGACATCACGGACAAAAGCGAAATGGCAACCCTCAGCCGCTTCCTCCACGACCTCGGCATCATTCTCCACTTCCAGCACGATCCCATCCTCCGCCACCGCCTTATCCTCAAACCCAACTGGGGCAACGCTGCCGTCTACAAAATCCTCGACAACGATCGCATTAAATCCCACCTCGGATAATTCACCGACACCGATCTCGCCGAAATCTGGTCCGATCGCACCTACGCCGATATGCACCACGAACTCCTTCAACTCATGAAAGAATTCAGGCGTTGCATAATTAAGGTATGAGTCATGAGGATTAGCCGATGAAATGCCCTGAGTGTAATAGTGCAAACATCCGTAGAAACGGCATCAAGCGAGG
>JAYVVL010000318.1:0-9800 GCA_043787035.1 Synechococcales cyanobacterium | reverse complement strand
GGATATGCAGCGGTCGGTTTACCCGGAATTCACGGCGGTTATTCAACCCTTACGACATCAATTGCTAAAGAGACAATTCGTGAATTAGTTCGCGATTTGGAATGCGTAGCAACCCCAGGCCGAACAATTTATATTTGCTTCGATAAAGACACTAAGCCCACGACCATTCAAAACGTAACTACCGCCACCCGAAATCTCGCTGCAATTCTCAAAAGTCGCGGCGTAGCAGTCAAAGTTATGACCTGGACAGGCAACGCTAAGGGCATTGATGACCTCGTGGCTTCAGAAGGCACTGAAGCACTGCACAACGCCTTCGCTCAAGCCGAATCCCTAGAGACTTGGACTTGGCGCATCCATCAAGGCAACCAGCTCACGATCGCCCCCACACTCCAGCTCGATACCCCCGAACTCATCCACGCCAACCTCCCAACTTTGCCCACGGCTGGCACGATCGTCATCGCCTCCGGCAAAGGCACCGGAAAAACGAATCTCATCGCCGAAATCCTCAAGGAAGAACCCAAAGTCGTCTCACTAGGCCACAGAGTCGCCTTACAGCGCAACACCTGTCACCGATGGCAACTAGACTTCAAAAACGATTTGGACAAGGTACAGGGACGATACTGTAGTTCTGAAGGCTATGCCAAGCGCATCGGCCTCTGCATCGACAGCATCCTCAGCATCCAACCCGAAGACGTCAAAGATGGCGTGCTGGTCATTGATGAGTTTATGCAAGTTCTGCGCCACCTGATCCTCGGCGACACCTGCGCCAAAGACGGCAAACGCGGTGCCCTCATCGAACATCTGACCCACCTCCTCGCGATCGCCCGTCTGGTCATCCTGGCCGACGCCGACGCCAACGACACCGGAATCAACTATCTCCACCAGTGGAGAAAAACCAGCCCGCTCACCCTAATCAAGAACACCCACATTGCCCCCAGCTTCAACGCTATCTTTCTCGACACCCCACAAATCAACGACGCCTACACCCGCCTCATCACAGACTTGCAAAATGGCGATCGGATCTTCATCGCCACCGACAGCCTCGCCGGTTCCAAAAAACTCCTCGCCAAACTTAATCAAGACTGCCCCAAACTCAACGGCCTCCTCGTCAACAGCGAAACCTCCGGCGAAGCTGAACAACGCGCCTTCATCACCAACCCCAACGCCAACGTCCATCGCTACGATTGGGTGATGGGCACGCCTAGCCTGGGAACTGGAGTTAGCATCGAGGTAGACCACTTTGACAAGGTGTACGGCATTTTTAAAGGAGTCCTCACCGACAGCGACGCCGCCCAAGCCCTGAACCGAGTCCGAGCCAATGTTCCCCGCATCATCTGGGCCGCAGAGAAAGGCGGCGACTCAGGACGGCTCCACACTAGTCCAAACCCTCGCGTCATTCAGCGCGCCATCCGCCAACGCAGCTCAGCCAACGCGCACCTACTGCGATCGCAATTCGGCTACAAACTCGCCCCCATGGAAAGTGAAGATAACCTCCGCAGAAGTGATCCCAGCATCGATCTTTACTGTGATCTCCTAGCTCAAGAAAATTCCTCTCACTTGGCTTTTAATGCGTCACTCAAAGCTCGATTGCGCTATGAGGGCAGTACTGTTGAAGCGATCGTCCCCGCAGGTCACACCCAAGAGTTTGCGACTGCCATGCGCGACATTAGCAAACTGATTACCAAACAAGATGCAGAAGCGATCGCCGCTGCTCGACCACTCACCGAATTTGAAGTCAACGTTTTGAAACATCAAGATTCACGAACCAAAGACGACCAGAATGCTCTCGAAAAGCTCACCATCCAGGCGTTCTTCTGCAAAACCGACATCAACGCCAAAGAAGTGCTGTTTTATCACAAACATCATGGTCAAATTCGCCAGCTCGAAGCCCTGCTCTACGGCTGCGAAGTCTCCATCAAGCGCGACCAAACCGAACTCGACGCTCAGCTTCAATGGGGATCGCTCCTTACCCCGTGGGATTTGACTGGGCACGAAGTTAAACGTGCGGTCAGAGATAAATTGGGTCTTTCAAGATTCCTGAGCTTAAACCGATCGTGGACCCGAGAAGAAAGCGAAGAAATCGCTAACCTTGCCCGTGCTCATAGTAAAGAAATCAAAATCTATCTCAACCTGACCATTCCTGAAAAGGCAGATAACAACTGGATCCTCGCCCAACTTCTTCACCAGATTGGCCTGCGCACTAAATCTCACCACAAAGGACGACGGGGTGAACAGAAAGCCGTTTATTCTCTGGAACCGGAGCATTTTACGATCGTTGCAGAGATTCTTCAGCATCGTCAAGAATTTAGGCTAGAACAGCAGGCCAAAATTGACCTTTCCCTGTTCACAGACCCTTCTTCCCATCTAGAGTTCAGTGGTATTGACCCAGTATCAAACCCCACGCATCTATACCCTACAGATCAGGGTCAATACGAGTCAGACCCTCCTCCCCCGGATCCAAATTATTCCGATGTTGCCCTAATCCCATCCTCACCATCTAATTTAGCGTCACCACAAATAAAAGTCTCGTCCTTCCAAGAATGGCTTTTGTTACAAAAAAGACAAGTCCGCGAGTTTTTCGACCCAAACTGGCACCGAAATTATTCATTAAGGATTGAGAAGTGATTGAGATCAGCCCGGACCAAGGGCATATTCTATAAAAATGAAGTATGAAAAGACACATTAATAACCATCTCTTACCCCTAGGTTAATTCCTTAGATTTAGGGAGGATAGCGGTTTGAGATTTTAGGGCCCATGTTCTATTTCAACTGTAATTTGTTTACTTTGTCTGGGGGTTTACTGTGTATTTATCTGTCCCTGCAAACTATGAAATTCGCCGAATGTTGAAGGAACACGTTGATAGTGTCAGCGTGATTCAGTCGCGGGCTTTGTCGATGTCGGAGTCTGTGAATCTGAATTTGTTGTTGAAAAAGCTTTATCCGCGAAGGTTTGAACTTACGTCAAAGGTGAGAAATCTGGAGTTATTGGCAGAGGTTTATCGTCAGGTATCGGGCAATCGATCGTCATTGACAATGGCTCGGTCTGAAGTGAAGCGACGAATTCTCCAAATTTTGGGGATTCGGTTTGGGGTGAGTATGGTTAACTTAGCTCCGGTGGTTCTGGAGAGTGAGATGAGGGTGCTTCCTTTTTTCCTGGGGGGTGAGATCCACGATGCCATGACGTATCAGCATAAGTTTTATGGGAAAATTGTGTGGGCGAGGGTGGGGAATTGTTCTAAGCTCTACCAGCTAAGTACTGTGCTAGTCGAGCAAGGGCTGCCCTGTATCATTACGACATCATCAGAGTTTCATACTTTGTGGGTGGGATTACGATCGCCTGTCTATGCGGTGTTTTTAAAGGATGGTATTGGGGCAATGCAGCGAGTGTTGACCTTGAATTCGGTGTTGTGTCGGTTTAAGCAGGCGAAATTTGCAGTCTACTAGCGAGATATTTTTAAAGATATTTTTTAGGGCGAGGGTGGGGTAATGGCGATCGAGATGTCGGATGCGGTGAAGGATTTGATTTTGAAAGCGCGAATTGTGGATGTGTCGCGTTGGCGTCCTAGTCATCCGCCAGAGTCTATTGCGTTGTTTCAGGCGGCGGATGATGAGAGGCGATATTTGACGGATGAGGATTTTGTGAAAGTGGTGGTTTTGGCTCCGAAGATGACGGGGTTAGTTCCGGCTGCGATGGTGCTGCGAGACCAGGCGAAGGAGATTGTGGATGAGGCTCGGTCGAAGGTTTTGGAGCAGTATCCGGGAATTATGGAACCGGGCGGACGGTTATTTCCAGCAGAACGGGGAGCGGCGTGTTGGCGGGACTTCTGGCATTTCTTGCGATCGATTACCTATGGGATTGCAGGAGGCCGAGTCGAGTATACGAGCCAGTTGGGGTTGCACCATATGGAGGCGTTGTATAAGGAATTGTTGGTGCCGATCGATGCGATGACGTCGGGGTTGAAGTTTTTGAAAGGATCAAGTTTGGCGCGATTGGATGCAGAGACGGGGGCGATCGTGGGTCCATATTTTGATCATTTGATTTTGCATATGGACCATTTTGACGAGGATTAAGGTGGCCCCCGCATCAGGGACTTATCCGGGTGCGATCGCGGGTTCTTCCGGTTTGGTGATGCGTTCAAAGGTAACGATGATATCTAGGTTGGTGCAGGCCGATCGGATTTGAAGGGGGATCCGGCTCATAGTCCCCCTTTTTAAGGGGGATTTAGGGGGATTGGGTGCTTATTATCACTACGATTGACTTTTCAAACAGCCTCTAAGAGAGACTAGTTAACGTACGCTTACCCGATAAAAAAGAGGACCATAGTACTAACACTATAGTCCTCTTTTATGGATGGTTATCTCTAACAAAACTCGATCGACTACTTGGCAGATTTCGGACCAACTGCACGCATTTTCTGACGCTGCTCATCCGTCAAGACCGCATCTTCTTTTACATGTCCCTGCTTCTTAATCGCAGAAGCTTTTTCTTTTTGCTCACTGGTTAGCTTTACGGTAGCTAGCGCCTTACTGAAGGACTTTCCATTGCTTCTAGCCTCAGTGAATTGAGTGGTTTGCTCTGGAGTCAATAGCTTTTGAATGTCTCTACGAGTTGCTTCTTGAATCTCTTTAAGCTGCTTCTTTTGGGTCGGCGTGAGATTTAAATCTAGAACGGGTTTAGCTTGAGCGATCACCGAGACAGACTGAGCAACTGCGGGAATTAACGGAACACTTGCTAGCGTTGTAGCTAATAGAAGACCGGGTAGTAGCTTGGTTAGGTTTAAGTTCATTTTCAGTAATTAAAGGATTAGCATTACGACATTAAAAACTAGACTGACTCCCGCTAATGTCGAGAATTCAGCTTTACGAAACAGATTTAACTCGCGAACTCGACTTCATAGTTGCCATCACTATCAACCGTGATTTGATTGCCTTCATCATCGATCGTAGAGATGACTGCATTACCATACCCATCAACACAAACTGCCGTATCAACCCCGTTATCAGAACATTCGACTTCCCCATTTGCTTTTGCTGGGTTAGCGAACATCATCAAACTGATCGCAGTAAACATTGCAACTGCGCAACCATTGAACAATCGTTTTGTCATAATCAGTAATTTTTTGAGTTCTAAATTGCTAATAATTTCTTTCTCTCATTGTCTTAGTCTTAGAGACAAAACCATGAGCATAGCTATGTGGATGCACTGCTAATCATATACTTAGTGTAAATTAATCAGTTTCCTTTCTTCATCCGTGAAACTACTACGCATGAATGAAAGATCAATAATGACTCGGGTATATCTACTTATTTCTAAGTTAAGATCACCGATCGTTTTTATTGTGAAATAAAGATATTCTCAATCCGTGGAAGGGGTGGGGTGCGATCGGTTGTGGTTGTGACCTTTTGCGTTGTAATTTGTTGATTGAATTCTTGGTGAGGAGGCCCCCAACTCCCAATTCTGGGGGCTTCGGAAATTCATATTCCCCCAGAATTGGGGGCTAGGGGGCGGATTGCGACAGAACCCTACCAATCTTCGGTTGGGTCGTTGGATTTTTTATGGAGCTGGCCGATCGCTAAACGAATGACCGGAATGATGCTTTGCTCAGACTCATTTTCGAGGGCTACTTCTAGATGGGCGATCGCGTTTTTATCGCCGATTTTCATTAGGGCGAGGGCGGCGGCTTTGCGAGTTTCAGAGTCGGGATGGGTCTGAAGCAGTGCGATAAGTTTAGGCAGGGCGGGTTTATGTTGGATGTTGCTGAGGGCGGTGGTGGCTTCCGATCGGGCGCTGCTATCAGAGTCGTCTAGGGCCAACATTAGAAGGGCGATCGCGGTTTCGTCGTGGGTTTCTTGGACGATTGCGCCGAGGGTTCCGATGACGGCGGTGCGGACGTCAGAGCTAGGGGAATCGATCGCCGCCATGATGTGGGACTGCGCGTCTTGCCCGATGAAGGCCAGTGCCCAAGTAGCGAGTCCTTTTGAGTCTTCGGGATACTCTGACGATGCGAGGATTTCTAGCAGCGCCGGGACGGAGGCTTCCCCAGTTTTGGCTAAGGCTCCGATGACGGACGATCGGACGACGGTATCGGGGTCCGTAAGCAGGCTATGCACTAAGGTTGGAACGGCTGTAGGATCCGCGATTAGGGTAAGTGTCTTGGCAGCGGCACGGCGGACGACAGCGTTGGGGTGGTGGGTGACGGCTTCGATGAGGAAGGGGGTGGCGGGAGTTCCGATCGCTCCGATCGCCTCTGCAAAGTGCAAACGGGTGATGCCTCGGGTGTCGCCCAAGCTTTCGATCATCTTTTGGAGGTTGGTTGGGTCGTCAGTGCTAAAAGTTTTGCCTGTGATTTGGGTGCGGACAGCTTCGTAGAGTGCGTCGGTTTCTTCAGGATTGAGGGGATGTTGGGACATGGCGATCGTAGGTCAGTGGGATATGTCATCGTCGTCGTCGGGACGCGCTTTCCGCGCCCTCATTAGCGATATGCCTGTTGTTCGAGCGGACCTTCTATCTCCCTAGTCCGTCGTCGATCGGAGGAGCGCAGGAGTTGCACCCTTACGGAATTTGGAGGCGGAGTTGAGTGAGGGCAACTTCGATTTTTTCTAGTTCAGGGGCAAGTTGGGTCTCTAAGGCGGATTTGGTTAGTTTCGCTTTTTTTGCCGTCTCCGTGCTCTCTTGAATAAGCCGATCGCGATATTGCTCAAGCTCTGCGATGACTTCGGTAATGTCTTCAGTACTGGCAGTGGTGGGTTCAGTCATTAGGGGTTCCTTAAGTAATTGATTATGGACGGTTAGGACAGCAATACCATCGCTACAGCACCTCTATGGCAATTGTTGAGCAAAGACGGTCAACGGTGTGCTTTGTTACAGATTGTTGCTTAGTTTCATCTAATAGGGGTAGAGGCGCGGGTGCTCCTTTATGTTGATATTGGCTTGTTGAACGACAAGCTTTGAACACCTATTGATAAGGAGAGCGAAATGCTTGACGCCTTTTCACGCGCGGTCGTAAGTGCCGACACCAAGACTTCTTGCATTAGCGGAACTGAACTAGATGCTTTGAAAGCATTTGTTGCTTCTGGTAACAAGCGTCTAGATGCAGTTAACGCAATTGCAAGTAATGCTAGCTGCGCTGTTTCGGATGCTGTTTCCGGCATGATCTGCGAAAACGGCGGCTTGATTCAAGCTGGCGGAAACTGCTACCCAACACGTCGTATGGCGGCTTGCCTTCGCGATGGTGAAATCGTTCTGCGTTATGTTGCATACGCTCTCTTGGCTGGCGATGCGTCAGTGCTTGACGATCGTTGCTTGAATGGTCTGAAGGAAACCTACGCTGCTTTGGGCGTGCCTACTCAGTCTGCTGCTCGCGCAGTGCAAATCATGAAGGCTGTGTCTGTTGCACATATCAACAACACCAACGTCATGTATCAAGGCACCGCGAAGTATCGCAAAATGGACACGATTTCGGGCGATTGCTCGGCGTTGTCTGCTGAAGCGGCTTCCTACTTTGATCGCGTCATCTCGGCTCTTAGCTAGTTCTAAGCTTTTTGCTTTTTGATTACTAAGTCTGAACTTGTCTGTTTGATCAAACCTTCCATTCTGGAGAAAAGAAATGAAATCTGTAATCACTACAGTGATCGCTGCTGCTGATGCAGCGGGTCGCTTCCCAAGTACCTCTGATTTAGAGTCCGTACAAGGTTCTATCCAACGTGCTGCTGCGCGTTTGGAAGCTGCTGAAAAGTTGGCTGCTGGCATCGATGGCGTTGCTAAAGAAGGCTACGACGCTTGTTTCAAAAAGTATTCTTACTTGAACGAAGCGGGTGAAGCAGGTGAAAATTCCGTTAAGAAGGACAAGTGCCTTCGTGACATCAAGCACTACCTGCGTTTGATTCAGTACAGCCTGATTGTTGGCGGTACGGGTCCTTTGGATGAATGGGGTATTGCAGGTGCGCGTGAAGTGTATCGCTCCTTGGGTCTTCCAACCGCTCCTTATGTTGCTGCAATGCAGTACACCCGCGATCGCGCTTGCGCACCTCGCGACATGTCAGCTCAAGCGTTGGTTGAATTCCGCGCATTGCTTGACTATGTGATCAACTCCCTTTCCTAGTTTTGAACTCGGTTTGATGTTCCTCGCTTAACTTAAAACTTGCACCGATCGCTCTTTCTACTTCTCTTTGTTGAGGTGTGGAAGGGGCGATCGGTGTTTTTGCGTCATTAATTTTAAATTTAGTCTAATTGTTAGCAACGCCTCTTTCCTGGAGAATCGCCGCGATCGCCAACGCTGCCAACACTCTCACCGAACTCGCCTCATCACTCACCCTCGATCGTTCCAACGCCTCCAACGCCCGTCTATCCCCCAACTTACCCAACGCGATCGCCGCCGATCGTCTCACCTCCTCATGCTCATCCCCCAACAACTCAACCACCCGCAACACTGCCGAACCCAAACCTATTCCCGCGATCGCATTTACCGCCTCCAACCTCACTATTGCCTCCACATCATCCAACCCCTTCAACAACAAATTCACCGCCCCGCCCCAATCAGAGAAGCGATCCCCGCGATCTCCCCTGCGATCCCCACTTCCTCGAACGATCGCCCCCACCGCCGTCACGATCGCCGATCGCACCGTCCCAATCGGAGAAGCGATCGCCCCGCACAGCATTGGTAGCGCCCCCGCATCCATATGCGCCAACGCCCAAGCCGCATGACCCGTCACCCCCGTATCTCTCATCCCCGCCACCACATCAAGCAACCCACTCACCGCATCCGGCCCGATCGCCACTAACGCACTCGCCGCCGCACTCTTTACCCGCACATCCCCATCCTCCACCAACGCCAAAATCAATCCCGGCACCGCAAACGGATCCATAATTTTCGCCAACGATCGACCGCATCCCCGCCTTGCCATCGCGATCGGATGCTCCCGCAGTCCCCGCACCAAAATCCCCGTCGCCGCCTCTCCAATCTCCCCAAACGTCGCCGCTAGACGTTCTTGAACACCATCTCTCGGATCAGCCAAAGCCCCCACCAACCTCCCCAACATCTCCTCATCCCCCTCATCAAACGTAAGCAGCGTAATCTGCTGCGTCACTACTTCAAGCAACGCATCCGTCTGAGCTGGGTCAATCGCACGAGCCGAAAACTGAGACATGATAGAAACACACAACACGACAACACCCTTGACTAGGCGGCAACCATGGACCTCAACGAAATTCAAGAAAAGCTACAGCAAGAAGATTTTCAACCCCGCCTCAAAGCCGTCCAGGCCCTCCATCATTATCCGTCCGAAGTCGCTGTCCCCATCCTCATCGACCAACTTAACGATCGCGAATTCCTCGTCCGCACCTTCATCGCCATGGCCCTCGCCAAACACCACACCGATCGGAGCTTCCAAGCCCTCCTCGAAATGATGAAATTCGACGACACCCCCAGCGTCCGCGCCGAAGCCTCCAACTCCCTCTCCCTGTTTGGCCGCATTTCCCTCTCCCACCTGACAGCAGCCTTCATCCAAGACGATCACTGGCTTCTCCGCCGCAGCATCCTCGCCGCCCTCACCGAAATGGACAGTCCAATAGAACTCCTCGAAGTCTGCATCGAAGGACTCGCCGGAACCGATGAACCCGTCCAAGAAGCCTGCATCGACGCCCTTGGCAGCCTCCACAGCAGCCCCCAAAAATCCACCGTCATGGAAACCCTAATCGAGCTTTCCACCTCCGACGACTGGCGAAAACGACGTCAAGTCGCCCTAGCCCTTCGCCACTTCGATCATCCCCGCTCCAGCGTCACCCTCCAAAAACTCCGCCA
>JAYVVL010000317.1:0-24308 GCA_043787035.1 Synechococcales cyanobacterium | reverse complement strand
GGACGGTGAACAGGATGAGGAGTAGCGTAAGGCCGACGATCGCAGGGGCGGATTGACGGCGGGTGTTAGATTTGCGTTTGCGAAGGGTCTTCATGGGGAGTGGATGGGGTGTGGAGGTCTTCACAGCGCTTATGAGTATAGCTTTTGAGCATGACTCTGGTGATTCTGGTTGGGGTGTTTTCATTGAACCCGATCGAAACCCGATCTGATATTTACGGGTGCGCTAAAATGCCCTGAACTTGTTTTAAGTTATGACTTACAAATAATTAGTGGAGTGCATAGGTCTATGGATTGCCTGAATGTTCAGTTGCAGGTGGGCGGGGAGTTAGTGGCGTTAGAACAATTACGATCGCTCTTCAGCCGAGCAGCGTTCTGGGCCAGCGATCGCAAGACGGATGATATGAAAACAGCAATAGCCCACAGCAATCCTGTCGTAACGGCCTGGGAAGGACCAAACTTGGTTGGGTTTGCACGGGCGACGTCCGACGGGATTTATCGGGCCACGATTTGGGATGTGGTGGTGGATCCGGAATATCAGGGGGCTGGGCTGGGCCGTAAGATGGTGCAGACGATTTTGGCTCATCCTCATGTAAACCGGGTGGAGCGCGTGTACTTGATGACGACTAACCAACAGAAGTTTTATGAGCGTATTGGGTTTGAGGAAAATCGATCGACCACGATGGTACTAGACAGTCAGCCGATCGTTTTGCCGGGAGACCTAGCACGGGAGTTTGCGGTGGAATGGGAGTGTGATTTAGGAATTGGGAATTGAGAATTTGGAAGTGAGAATGGGGATTTAAGTGAGGGGGATGAGGATCTCGAATTCGGTGCTGATACCGGGTTCGAGGTAGTCTGCTATGTTGGCGGCGGTGCGAAGACGAAGGAAGCCTTTGTGGCGTAGAGTGATGATGCGGTAGGTCGTGACGAGGCTAGTTTCAGAGGTGAGGAGGCTGTCTTGAAAGAAACTTTCGAGAATTTGTTGTTGTTGGGCAACGGCTAAAGGTTCGCCGTTCCGTCCGATGCGAATGGAGACCCAGCGGGTTCCGCTGCCTTCGATCGAGATGATTTCAGTCGTTAGGGTCAGTGTGGGGTGGGTGGGGGTGAGTTCTTGGGTGGGGAGGGGGAGTTCTTGGATGACTCGATTCGTGACGGCTTGGGTCAGGAGATAGTCGATTAGGGCGCTGATTAGGTTGAGGAAGACTTGGGTGAGTTTGCCGACGAAGCAAGGAATGGCGGGAAGATGGCCGTAGCGTTTTTGGACGGAGATGTCGCTTTTGAGTCGGCTTTTGAGCAGCAGGATAACGCCGTCGAGGCAGTCGTGGATGTCGATTGAGCGCGGATACACTTCGTCGATGTGGCAGAAGTTTTGCAGGGCGGTGGCGAGTTTGGTGAGGCGATCGGCTCCGGATTTGATGCTGCCGAGGATTTTGGGGATGTCTTCGCGAAGGTAGTTGATTTCGATGTCGTCGCGGAGGATAAGAAGGTTATCCGAAGGATTGGGGAGTTCGATTTCGTATTGGGTGAGGAGTCTCATGATGTCTTGCTCATACTTCAGGAGGTGGCTGAGGTTGCCCCAAATGAAGCTAACGGGATCCAGGATTTCGTGGGCGACGCCATCGACCAGGCGACCGAGGCTGGCCATTTTGTCGCTGCGAATCATTTGGACTTGGGTGCGTTCGTACCAAATTTGGGTTTCGATGCCGCGAATTTGCCAGTAAGCAATATTAAGGGTATGAAAGTCGAGGAGCCGATAGGTTTTTTCTCCAGTTTTTTCTCCCTGGTCTCCTTCGAGTTCGACTAAGACGGGGTCATTGATGGTTTCGGGCGATCGTCTGAGGGCTTGCTGGGCGGCAATCAGGATGGGGGTGCTTCCCGAAAGTTTGAGGACGGTCGATCGCAGATAGGTCTGTAGGGTTTTGATCGGTTGCTTGAGGAAGAGGTCGTTGCTGTGGGGATGGAGAAGGGATTCGAGGAAGTGTGACCTAGAAATCATGCCGCTGAGGCGAGGGCGATCGAGCCTCTGAACGCCAAGTTGAGTTTCAAAGAGGACAACACCAGGGACGGTGGGATAGTCTTGAAACCAGTGGGCGAGAGTTTGGCCGAGGGTCTGGGCGTCAAGTTCAAAGTGGTGCAAGGGGAGGTCTTGAAGTTGGGAGTCGGCGGTGATGGCGAGGGGGCTGTGGGGACTCTGAGATGGCGTGATGGTGAGATGTTGGGGTGATAGAGGTTCGCGTAAATAGCTTGTTTCCATGTGATTTGATTTGCACCCTAACTCGTGTAATGTCTTTAAGAATGCCCTGCTTTGAACCAAGGGGAATCATGTTGAGTTGAAACGCTGTATGAGATTGCTTTCTGGACGCCGATGCTAAGTTATTTGAAAGGGTGCTTGATCCATAGTCAGAAGTCAGCCAATAACCGGGTTTTGGTGACGATCGAGGTCAATGGAATCGGCTATGACGTGCAGATTACGAGTCGGCAATGGCAGGAGTTGCCTGCGCCGGGGGAAACAGTGCAGGTCTTTACGCATTTGAGTGCGCGGGAGGATCAGGTGACGCTGTTTGGGTTTGCGTCGGGGGCTGAGCGCGATGTGTTTCGGCAACTCATTAGTGTGAGTGGCATTGGACCGCAGTTGGCTATGGCGCTGCTCGATACGTTAAGTCTTCAAGATTTGATCAGTGCGGTGGTGTCTGGCAATACGCGGTTGCTGTCGAAAACGCCAGGGGTGGGCGGCAAGACAGCCGAACGAATTACGTTGGAGTTGAAAACGAAGTTGGCCGAGTGGCGATCGATGTCTGGGTTAACGGCAACCCCGAGTGCGGGTCCTGTGGCGTTGATTCAAGAGGACGTAGAAATGACGCTATTGGCGTTGGGATATACTAACTCCGAGATTACGAAAGCCCTGACGGCAGTGGGCCAGAGTACGACGCTATCGAAGACAGCGGATGCGGAGGAATGGATTCGGCGATCGATCGGTTGGTTGAGCCAGTAGCGATCCGTGCAACAACCAAGCTCACCTGCCGCGGAGTGAAGCGAGGGACGAACGGAACGGAAGCAGTCGGGTGCAGCGCCTTGTTAGCCCTCTATTATTCAGCCGACGGACAAGTGTTTTCTATCGATGGCTTCATTGATGAGGTTTTGGGCAAACTCCCAAAGCGAATCTGAGCCTTCGCCGATATGACGATTGCGCTGCATGACTTGAGTACTTTTAATGTTATGCTCGCGCCAACTTCTTCCTTCCGTATGATAATTGTGCAACAACGGAATGAGCCTGTCTAAAGCTGCTGCGAATTTAGCCTCGCTCGTATTCCGCTGTTCAAACTCCGCCCATAAATTACGCAGTTCGCTTGCTTGATCTGCCGGCAACAAGTTGAAAATTCTGTCGGCGGCTCTATTCTCTCTGTCCGCTTTGGTCAAATTTCCTGCGTCGTCATAGCAAAATGTATCGTCAGTATCAATCTCAACGATGTCGTGGATAATGAGCATTTTGAGTACTCGAAGCAAATCAATTTGCTCGTTGGCGTGTTCCGCCAGCAAAATCGCCATAACCGTTAAGTGCCAACTATGCTCTGCCGTATTTTCCCTGCGAGAATCGTTGACAAGATGTGTCCTCCTCAGAACGCTTTTTAATTTGTCTATCTCGACAATGAATTGGAATTGTTGCTGGAGACGCTCTATGTTCATAGTTCTTATTATTGCCTGCCGGAGACTTTGGCGCAGCGGGCTAACTATTATTGGTCAGAAAACTTCCGTATAAACGCCCTAGAGGAACAGTATCTGTAGGCTTTCCGTAAAAACACTGTATGGCAGAGACATTCAGAAAATTTCCGTATATCCCTAGACGATAACAGGAAACTTTCTGAGCGTATTTAACGGCCACAGAATCCTACGGGGTTTATTCCGTTACTTTCTTATAAATCGCCTCATACTCGATCGCACTCTTCGTCCAACTAAAATCTTCTGCCATGCCGCGC
This sequence comes from Synechococcales cyanobacterium, assembly GCA_043787035.1. Classification (GTDB taxonomy): domain Bacteria; phylum Cyanobacteriota; class Cyanobacteriia; order Leptolyngbyales; family Leptolyngbyaceae; genus JAAFJU01. The sequence goes on along the minus strand of JAYVVL010000317.1, from coordinate 20,337 downwards.
TGCTGTAACGTCCGCCATTGATCCTTAAACCGAAACCCTTCTGCGGCCCGAACCAATGAACTAAATAAATCTAACGGCTCATATCGATCGAAACAGTATCCCGTCCCCGTTTGAGTCACCGGCTCGTGCTGCGACACCGTATCGACGAGGCCACCCGTTCGACGGACAATCGGCACACAGCCATACCGCATCGACAACATCTGACTAATTCCACAAGGTTCAAACCGCGATGGCATCAGAAAGGCATCCGCTCCAGCGTAAATCCGTCGGGCAAGGGCATCATTGTAGAGCAGATAGGTGGCCATCCGTCCGGGATATCGGGCAGAAAGTTCCCATAGAGCGGTCTCGTAGTTACGATCGCCTGTTCCTAGAACGACAATTTGCGCATCGTTGTAGGCCAGATATCGATCGAGGACTTGCAGAACCAGGTCCAATCCCTTTTGTTCTACTAACCTAGAAACAATTCCAATTAGAAATGCTTCGTTATCAACCGTTAATCCAACTTCGGTTTGCAATGCAATTTTGTTCTCAACTCGATCGCCCAATGTTGCAGAGGTAAAAGGTTTAGCAATCACCGGATCATTGGACGGATCGTAGATTTCTGTATCGATGCCGTTGACAATGCCTGAGGTCCGATCGCTCACAAACGACAGCAACCCCTCTAAGGTTTCACCATAGGTTTTGGTCTTAATCTGTTCCGCATAGGTCGGCGAAACCGTCGTGACCCAATTCGCAAATTGCACCGCTGCGGCCATCTCATTGTGTCCCTGCATATACCACGGGCACCAGGTCATCTGCTCTAACTTAGCTCGCGACGGCCCCTGGTACGCCAGATTGTGAATCGTGAACACCGTCGCAATATCCGGCGACTGATGGAGCCACACCGGAAGCATCCCCGTATGCCAATCGTGGCAATGCACCACATCTGGCTTCCAATAGTTCCAACAAAACTCCGCTGCCCCGTTCGAGAAAAAAGTAAACCGCCAGTCCTCATCCACTCCCGAATACACGCGCTTCGGATCAAAGGCCGGGTGCCCAAACAAATACAGCGGCACATCCGTCCCCGGCAACACTGTTTCGTACACCGAAAAAGCGTTGAACATTGCTCCTCCCTGCCACACAGGCTCGGTGGGAAGCTCCATTTTGTCATCTAGAAATCCGTAGTACGGCATGAAAATACGCACGTCATGCCCCATCGATCGAAGCACTTTCGGTAAGGCACCGACCACATCACCCATACCACCCACTTTTGCAATGGGCGCAACCTCTGCGGAAACAAACAAAATACGCATGGGCTAGCTTATCCTTACCGTGGCATGACGCAATCATCATACCGACTTTAGGACCTCGATCGATGAATCGAACGTTACTGATCAGCGACGGCTTTTTTGGGGATGACAAATACAGGCTGATCCAAGGACACCGCGACGGTCAAAGCTCTTGGCATCGGCAATTCGCCCGGATCAGAATTCATCGTATTCGCAGTAGGTGCTCCCGGACGTGAAGCGAATTGTCCTGATGGCGTCGGCAGCAGCAGACCGGGCAAAATCGCAATCGCCGCAACAGCAGCGGCGGCAATGGAACCCACACCTGCAAACACTTTCCAGCTAGGACGAGGCCGATCGACCACATTCAGCACATGAGCAATGGTGATATCGACGTGTTCGGCAGGTGTAGGCGTGGGTAAGCCTTGAAAGCCACGTTGTAACTTAACCATTCGGCGATGCATCGTTGCAAAGCTTGCATCTTCGACAATCCAAGCTTCCACCTGTCTGCGTTCATCAGCAGTCACTTCGTGGTCAATATAGGCACTGAGAAGTTCAAAACGATCGCGTTGCATAGGAAAGGCACCACCGGGTTGAGATAAAGAAGTTGGGGCAAACTAAAGCTGAAGTAAAAGGCCAGATCCTGGATTACTACCCTTCGTCGAGATAGGGCTGTAATTGTTCTTGGAGACGAAGACGAGCACGAGCAATGCGAGATTTTACGGTTCCGAGCGAGACCCCGGTCATCTCCGCAATTTGCTCATAGGCCAATCCTTCAATTTCCCGCAGGACAATGGTCGTTCGGAACACTTCTGGTAGATCGGCGATCGCTTTTTGCAACTGCTCATGAAACTCACGGGTGCTGAGGTCTTCAACAGGTCCGGGCGCATCAGACGCAATGTCCCAATCCATCTCGCCATCGTCAAACATCCGAGGTGCATCTAGCGAAACAGGCGTGGCATTACGTTTTCGCTTCCGCAACTCGTCGTAGAAGAGATTCGTGGAGATGCGACTCAGCCAGCCCTTGAACTTGATGGGTTCTTGGAGACGGTTAAGATTGCGATAAACTCGGATCCAGACCTCCTGGGCCAGATCAGCACGGTCTTGCCAATCGGGTGCTAGGTGATAGAGCACTTTATCCACATGGGATTGATAGCGCCGCATTAGCTCTGAAAATGCCGATCGATCGGGACGATGCCCGGTCTGACATTGCAGAACCAAGTCGAAGTTTGAAAGCTGTTGGACTTGTACAGGCATGGACGGAACGGATACCTCAGTCCCAGACCAGACAGGAGCAGACCGATCACTCATAACAAAACCAATCTTCAGACGCTGTGGGTGTTCTTACGGGGTTTGACGCAAGGGATTCCCTGAAAGTTCCGGATGATTTAAACTAGATTGCGATTGAGCGGTCGATTGCTCCACCAGACTGAGTAAACTGACTGAGTGGACTCTTTATGATACCCCTCCGAAGTCCGTCTGGATAAACTTACATAAATTGGCATTGACGCGCGATCGCAGCCTTCAAGAGACGTTCATACTCTCGGGTTTGGACCACGTAAGCGCCGAAACGCTCTAAGTGCGGGTTCATCATCTGGACGTCGAACAGGGAAAAGTCTTGGGCGCGGAGATGCTCTACTAGCTTAACCATCGCGACCTTTGAGCCTTCCGGAATCCGAAAAAACATCGATTCGCCAATAAAAGCTCCGCGAATCACAATACCCAAAATCGCCCCCGCAAGCTGATCGCCTTGCCACGTCTCAAAACTGTGCGCCCACCCCGCCTCGTGCAGCGCGAAGTAGATATCCTTGAGTTCATCGGAAATCCAGGTGGTTTCGCGATCGGCGCACCCATGGACCACTTCTTCAAAGGCTTGGTTAATCCGAACCTCGAAGCGATCTTGATTGATCACGCGGCGTAGAGAAGTTGGGTAACGGAAGCGATCGTCGAGAGGAATCAGCGTTCGCTCCCGACTGCCAAACCAGCCTAGCCCTTCATTGGGATCGTTTTCCATAAGGAAGTAGCCCTGAGCGTAGTTTTCAATAATCGATCGCACATCCATGTCAACGCGAGAGTTCATAAGCCCGTGACAAAATTCTTAAGGTTCATGATAATCGCCGATCCCAAGAAAAGGTTAGCGATATAGTTTTAGAACGTGAAGATTTTAAAAAATGGCACCGAGGCTATGTCGAACCCGTCAAACCCTGAACACCCACTCCCAGCAGATCCCATTCCGGCCATTACCCTCCACACCTCTGAACATCCCGAACAAGAGGGCGAGTGGCTGCGATCGGGCCTTATCAAGTGGTTGGATGAACAATTTATCCCCGAAGACGTCAACCAAGACATCGCGCTCAGAGCGGCCCAAATTTTTGTGCGGCAGCGGATGGAGGGGGAGAATGACTTGATTACGCTTGTGGTAGCCATGGTAACGGAGCTAGAAGCCTACGATTTTTCTATGAGCTTTTTCGGCAATTTTGCGATCGCGAATGCCATGAGCGAACTGGTAATGGAGAGCTTAGGAATCGACGATCGGTGCTGTGGCGGTGGTTAAACCCTATTGAAGAGGCCCCCAACCCCCAATTCTGGGGGCTTCAGAAATTCAGGTTCCCCCAGAATTGGGGGCTAGGGGGCCTCTTCAATAGGGACTTTACTTTCATGCTGATCCCTAACCTGCTTCAATCCAGACCTTCATTTCAGTTAGGGTCAGCAGTCCAAACTGAGTGGCTAAGGCCACATCGGCAGCGTCTCGACCATAGGCTATTGTAATGCGATTTCCGCGCGGTTCTGTTTGCGTGGCATCGAACGTATACCAACGATCGCCCACATAGGCTTCAAACCAGGCATGGAGATCCATCGGTTCGAGTTGGTAGAGATAGCCCGCCACAATCCGCGCTGGAATCGTCAGGCTCCGGCATAACGCAATGCCCAAATGGACAAAATCACGACAGACCCCCGTCCGAGTTTGGACCGTTTCGAGGGCCGATGTAGACGCATTACTCGTGTCGTAGTGATACGCAATATTAGTATGGATCCAACTCCGAATGGCCTCCACCTGCTGGTATCCCGGCGCACAGTCTGCAACAATTTCGTTGGCGAGCATTCCTAGCATGTCAGATTGGCAATAGCGACTAGGCAGCAGAAACTGAAGCGTATAGTCGGGTAGATCCTGCACTGAAGCAAACTCAGCATCGGGATTGACATCTATGGAATCTGCCGTATCCACGGTCGCGGTGGTGTCTACTCTAAAAATCCCCTGGGGTACCATGAATCGCTGACACAGATTACCATAATGGTCACTGTATTGAGTCATGGCAACGTCAGGGTCAAAACACGATTCTTCTCGCACTACCCGCTGGCCCAATCCACTGCGAGGTCGGAGCATTAGGATGAGCGGGAAAGGGGCGATCGCTTCAAATAAAAGGTGGCACCCAACATTCAACCGCATATTTTACAAGTCCCTAGAGAGATAATTGTTAGTTATCTCTGATTTTAGGATGACTTCTCATATAAAAATGACGCCAGGATTGCAATTTGACCATTAAAAATTAAAAATAGGCGTCTGGACTGAAGAGAATCATCCGGACGCCTATTTTGTCTTAAGGTTTAACTTAAAGCTAAATTAAACCCCTCGCATTATCAAAAAATTATCAAACTACCAGCTTGATTTGACCACGCCAGGGAGCAAGCCTTGGTGAGCCATTTCGCGCAGAACGTTACGAGACAAACCGAAGTCACGATAGAAACCGTGGGGACGACCTGTGACCCAGCAACGGTTCTTCACCCGAACGCGAGCGCTGTTGCGAGGCAGTTGTTGAATCTTGCGGTGGATTTCGATTTTTTCATCAAGATCGGTTGCCTTTGCGAATGCATCCTTCAGCTCAGTGCGTTTCACTGCGTACTTCGCGACGATTCTTTTGCGCTTTTCATCGCGCTCGATCATGCTTTTCTTAGCCATGAAGCTCTTTCTGCCCTATTTGTAAAATTTACAATGCTATCAAGCATAGCCTACAATCGCGTCTTTTTAGCTTTTCGCGCCAATTCTTTTGTGCGATTCACCTTTCCCGCCGACGAGCAGAGGTCCGCCAACTCACACCGATCGCACAGCGGCTTGCGGGCATCACACACTTCCCGGCCATGATAAATCCAATGAATCGACATATTTTCCCATTCCGTCTGGGGCAGAAGTTTCATCAGATCTCGTTCAATTTTCACCGCATCTTGGTGAACCGTAAATCCCATGCGATTTGCGAGTCGGGTGACGTGGGTATCGACCGTAAAACCCCAGTTCACCCCGTAGGCATTGGATGACACAACGTTCGCCGTCTTACGGGCCACTCCAGGGAGACTCGTGAGGTCTTCCATCGTGCGCGGCACTTCACCGCCATACACCTCAATAATCCGTTGACAGGCGGCCCGAATATTTTTCGCTTTATTGTGATAGAAGCCTGTGGACTTCACATAAGTTTCGAGTTCCAGCAGGTCCGACTCGGCAAACGCGATCGCATCAGGGTAGCGATCGAATAATGCAGGCGTCACCTTATTCACCCGTTCATCGGTACATTGCGCCGCCAAAATCGTCGCGATCATCAATTGCAGCGCCCCGTCATAATTGAGAGAACAATGCGCATCGGGATAAAGAATTTTGAGTCGATCGAGCGTTTCGATCGCCCGTTGTTTTTTCGATCGACGGCGAGGTTTAACCGCAATATCAACCCCAGAATTCACAAAGCACCCCCAAAAAATTTCGCCCCATCATACGTAGGATGCGTTAAACGAAGCAACGCATTATTCAAATCCCCGCACCCCACCCATCATCCAACCCGCCCGATCGTCATCCCCAAATCATTGTTGAATCCAATTCGCCGTATCCCGAATAATCAAAATCACCCCCAAACTCAGCAACAACACCAACCCCGTCTGCATAAACCCTTCCTCAAACCGCTTCGGCAACGGCTTACCCCGCAACCCTTCCAAAATAATAAAAATAAGCTGCCCCCCATCCAATGCCGGAAGCGGCAAAATATTCATCACCGCCAAATTAATACTAATCAACGTCGTAAACGCAAACAAATTCTTCCAATCATTTTTCGCAATCCGCGCCCCCTGACGAACGATCTCCACCGGACCCGCAATTTGCTTAGACGTATTTCCAAAATCCGTCACCAGCTTGCCAAACCCTTGCACCGTCTGATTGACCACATGAGTAAACTCATCCCCCGCCAAAACCAACCCAGCGATCGGATTACTCGGATGCTGAATGTCAACCCGAGCATTGGGCGATAATGCGATGCCAATGCGTCCCTTACCGTCCTTCAGTTCAGGTGTCAGGGCGATCGACAGGTCTTGATTCCCCCGTTGAACTTGGAAATTTAGCGTTGTGTCAAAACTGGCTTCGATCGCCTTGCGAAGTTGTTCAGCAGACGTCCCATCACTGGGCAACACCACATCATTAACCTTGAGCACAACATCGCCCCTCTGAAGTCCCGCTTTCTGGGCAATAGACCCCTCGACGACCTGAGGCAATGCCGCACCGGGATCGAAATTGAGATGCGGAATCCCAACGGTAAATGCCTGAGTCGTCAGCACAAAATAAGCAAACAATAGATTTGCAATCACCCCCGCACTAATAACGATCGCCCGATCGAGCACTGGACGATTGCGCAGAAGATTAGGGTCACTGGGATCGATGTCACTATCAGGATCGTCATCGGGAAACCCTACGAAACCACCGAGCGGAAGCAGACGCAACGCATATTCTGTCTGTGACCCTTGGTAGCGCCAAACCACCGGACCAAAGCCGATGGAAAAACGGTTGGCGTAGATGCCCTGAAGCCGTGCTGCGAGGAAGTGTCCTAGCTCGTGAACGAAAATGAGAAGGGCGAGGATGAGGATAACCTGCAATACGGGCATAGGGACTTAGGGTTTCCGATAACTTAGTGATCCTATTGTAAAGGTTAAGACTCGATCGTTACAAACTCGGGCCTGACTCTTTAACGTATGTTACTCCCGCCCAGCGCGCCCGATCGTTGTAATGTACAGCACCGCCTCATCTTCAGGAATGCCCAAAACCTGATTCACTTCGTCGTCAAAGAATCCCGCAATGCCACTGATGCCCAATCCCAACCGAATCGCGGCCAGATTCAACCGTTGGCCCAAATGCCCCGCATCCAAATGCAGGTATCGATAGGCCCGATCGCCCCACTGCTCAATAGCTGCCGTCAGATCAGCCGTATGAAAGATTACGGCCACCGCATCACGGCCCAACTCCTGACCTAGGCAAAGAAAATGCAGTTCAGAGCGGAAATTTTTAAATCGAATTTGGCGGAGTTCTTGAAGGTGCGGCGCGTAATAATAGCAGCCCGACTCTAAACCCGTGACCCCGCTCACAGCGATGAAGGTTTCGACACGGTTGAGATCGCAGTAGTCAGGAGTCGGATCTAGGTTTTGCTCAATGTAATGCTCCGGATGGTACGTGAAGTCTAAAATGGCTTTGAGTTCATTCAGGGTGATATCAGCGCCGCTATAGCTTCGGGTCGATCGACGTTTTAGTAAAGTCTCCTCTAAGCCCGTCAGGTGAGTTTCCCAGACGATCGGACGGGACGTCATGTCGATTTTGAGACAGAAGGGGAAATTGTATTTGTCGGGGCGATCGGGAAACGGACTAGGCTGGGTCCAGACGACTGCACGATCGTGCATGGGAATTTGGGTTGCTTGGTGGAGCGAGTCTAGGAGTTGGCCGTCGGGAATTCGGGTGGAATAGCTGCGGGTGATGGCGCTGGGAAGGGCACTCTGGTGGCGGGAGAGATGCTGGTTTAGCTGCTGAAGATCGGCGATGGGCAGTACGGCGAGAGTGGACTCTAGCCGATCGTCGAGGTAGAGCAAATTGTTCATGGCCCGGTCGCAGAAACCGCTGATGGTGTGGGGCCGAAAGTCATTGATTGACCCGGCGAGTTCTAAGTTGCCCAACAGATGACCGCTGTCGAGGAAAATCCGACGGTACGCCCGGTCTTGATAGCGCCAAGCCGATCGTTCAAAGACTCCCGTAATCACCAGAGCAAGCTGGGTGGCTTCGAGTGCTGGATGCCAGAAGCAACCCGATTTCAGGGCCGTCCACACTTCATTATCCCAAAAACGCATCAGGCTATGGGATTGGGCTTGGTAGTTGTAGAGTCCGGCACTCAAAAGGGGCGTGCCACGAGAGATAAGATACAGCTCGGCGGGGTAGAGTCCTCCCGCAGAAGGGGACGATCGTAAATAGTGAGGTTCGTCTGCGGTGGGAATTACGCCCGTTATGCCGTAGCTATAGTACAGAAACCGTGAGAGCCTTTGCCAAAATTGGAGAGATGGGTCTGGATTTGCATCTGGATTTGAGTCGGGGTCTGGCACAACGCTGGACTGCTGCTCAATATACGATCGCAGCTCAATGGACGTCCCGATTTTGTAGTCTTTAAAGGGGCTGGGCTGACGGCTCCAATCCAGGGACTGCTGGGCTTTTGTGCGAAGGGTCTCCGGATCATACTTAGTCCGATCGTGGTAATGCTGGGCGAGGGAAATCGGGTGTTCTGGCATGGTTTTGGCAGGGTTAAGGGTGCCTGGGACGGAAATCCGTGAGAAATCTGCGAAAAAAAGCGTTCATTTCTTAAAATTCTGTGTACCATCGCACATGGACTTCTATTTTTAGGCGTCTACTTCTACTTTAGATCATCTGTATGGTTTGCTAAGTCGATTGAAGCCCATTTGTTGAACCGTTTTTGGATTAACCGTTGGACTAGATCGCCTTAATCTATCAAACGCTCTTTAATAAAAAATAAGAAAGATGTTTTAGGTCTCAACGTATGAAGAGGTCTCAGGGATACCCCAGAGATGTCGCTGCCAAAGAAAGTCGGGTCTACTGATCCTGATTTGAGATAAATCATTTATCCACTTTGGAATACTTTGTGTACCATTCAGTAGCGTCGCTCTTAATTTGGTCCTTGGACTGGGTTGAAAGCCATGCTTGTTTTGTTGGTTTTAACCTCATTCATCTTGGGTTAGCAGTGCTGTGGTTAACGGTTTAAAAGATTTATTCTCAAAAGGTTCTAAGGGAGTTGGCATTGAGCTAGCTTCCGATCGGATCAATATTGTTCAACTGTCCCGCAAGGGTACTAAGGTTCGGCTCATTAACTATGTGACCGTTCCCGTGCCTGAAGGCGTCTTTCAGGAAGGACAAATCGTCGATCGCTCCGCAATGGCGGAGTTAATCCAATCTGCACTTGCCGACAACAAAATCAAAGCAAAACAAGCGGCGACGGCAGTTCAGGGCGGACGTGACACGGTTACACGGATCATTCCGGTTCCAGCAGAACTAGACGATCGTGAACTGCGCGATATGGTTCTGAATCAGGAAGCGGGTCTATATTTGCCGTTCCCTCGGGAAGAAGCGGATGTGGATTATCAAAAGCTTGGATTGTTCGTGGATGAAGATGGCATTGAAAAGGTTCAAGTGCTGCTCGTCGCAACGCGGAAAGAGGTGACGGATGCCTATTATCAGACCTTCCGACAGGCAGGTTTGAGTTTGGACGTCTTGGAAATTAGTAGTTTCTCGTTGATTCGGACGATTCGCGAACAGCTTCGGCAGTTTGCGCCCCAGGAAGCGGTGGCTATTGTCAATATTGAATTTGAGAGTACTGAGATTTCCATTACGGTGGACGGGGTGCCGCAGTTTTCGCGGACGGTGCCGATCGGGACGTTCCAGGTGCAGAGTGCGCTGTCGCGTGCCATGAATCTGCCGCCATCTAGAAGTATTGACCTGCTGCAAGGCATGACGATTCCGGTCAATTTAGATGCGGGCGGTCGTCCGGGTAGGGCTAATCCGGGAACGTCTGCGATGCTACGTATTTTAGGTGAGCTGGCGGACGAGCTGCGACGATCAATAGATTTCTACACCAATCAGGGAGAGAACCTTGAAGTTGCGCAGCTTTTGCTAGCAGGTCCGGGGGCAGCGATCGGACAGTTGGATGAGTTTTTCACCCAGCGTCTGAGCTTACCGTGTAGTTTGATTGACCCAGTGGCAGCACTTTCGCTGGACACAACCATTGACCTGCCGGAAAGCCTTAGACCCGGTTTGGCTGTGGTTTTAGGTTTGGGCTTACGGGAGGCATAACCCATGTACAACTTAGATATTAATTTCTTAAACGATCGACCCGATCTCAAACCGGGCGGCGGCGGTAGACCTCCGCTTACAGGGGCAGGGGGGCGATCGTCTCGGGGATGGGGCTTTTCATCCGGGAATGAGAGTAAGACTCCGCTGTACGCTGGAATTGCAGCATTGGTCGGACTGCTGGGCATCACGGGTGCAGCCTTTTTGTATTTCACGATGCAGAAGGGTACGTTGACTGAGAGGCAAGCCGAACTCGATACCAGGCTAGGCACGCTAGAAGCGAAGCGCAATGAGCTAGCTGCTGCCAATAAAAAAGTCGCGAGCACAGAGAATGAAGTCAAGGCATTGGCATCAGTCTTTACTAAAATCAAGCCTTGGTCAGCGATTTCTCAGGACATTCGCGATCGGTTGCCCAATGAGGTCCAAATTTTGGGCATCACTCAAGCGGCAGGAATAGTCGGTGGAGCGCCCGCCGCAGCGGCAGGACCTGATGCAGTCTATACGCGAAATCTCACGATCAAAGGCGCGGCAAATAACTTTGATCAGGTGAATGACTTCTTGCTGGTCTTGAAAAAGTCGAGCTTCTTAAATCCGGATGAAACCAAGATTGTGAGCGCCGATCGGGAACCTCGCAAATCCTTGCAATCCGTATCGCTTCCCGTTGCAAATCCAAATGCCACAACGGCCTCGAAACCGATTAAGTTGCCGGGTCGAATTGGGTTTTCAATTCAAACTCAGCTCACAGACGTTTCATCTGCGGAGTTGTTGAAGGAACTTGAACGCAAGGGCACCGTAGGTCTTCTAAATCGGTTTGAAGCGCTTAAGAATAAGGGGGTAAAACCATGAGCATGAGTGGAGATTACAATCCGCCAGGTGGGGATTTTGATAGCGGACCAAATTATCCTAGTGCGTTTGGGATTACCTTTACGCCCATGGTATCTGGGATTGGCCTCGGGCTTCTTGGGCTAGCCGCAGCGGCCTTTGCGTGGACGCAATTAGTGGAGCCTCTGCGGGTCGAAACCGAAGACCTCCGAGCAAAGGTCACCGAGAAGCAGAAGCAGCTTGATGATCAAAAAAACATCGAAAAGCAGCTCAGGGAAGCCAAGGTAAAGCTGACCCAAGTGGAACAGCAGCGCCAACAGGTCTACTCTCTGTTTGCTCAAAAGAAAAATATGGATACGGTGCTGTTAGACCTTAATCAATTGATTGACAAAAACAACGTGGGTCTTCGTAGTGCGAAGGAAGCAAAGCTTGCGACTTGTCCAAGTTGGATTAAGGAGCAATTCACGAGTATTGCAACTGGTCAGCAATACGAGGAGCAAATTGGGCCGCTCATCGCTGAGGCGAAACTTCGGAAGTTTACACCTGAAGTCAGCCCTGCTGCTGCAACGCCTGCAACGGCAACAACGGTTCCGGGTGTGTTGACCGATGGATCGCTTGGTGCTGAGCTGAATAATAAACTGAAACGTCAGACGTTCAACGTTGAGATTGAGGGGAACTTCAATCAGGCACAGTCGATTATTCGTCGGATTGAGCTGCTGCAACCGCTGTTGATTCTTCGCAATGTGGACGTGAAGTATGGGGGCGAACAGATTTCAAAAACGGAGCCAACCGTTCTGTATGAGTTTGATCCCAAGAACCCAGAGATTCCATTGGTCTTGAAAACCTGTCAGCCGGATACGGTAGTGACGACGTCGTTCAAGATGGATGCACTGCTTCCGTTGACAGCAGAAGAGCAGAAGTTAATTGTACCGACTCCCACGGTGAGTCCGGGTGCAACACCAGGAGCGAGTCCATCGCCGAGTCCTGCGGCTAAGTGATCGCATGTTATGAGATTGCGGTTATTAAACTGCGGTTTATAAAATCACGATCGTGTAATCCCGTTAGTGTTGACTGTTTTGTTTTTGATTCTTTGATTTCCTAGGAGCGTCCCCGTGAAAGATTTTTTACGCATGAGTGGAGCAATGGCCACCACGATTACGTTGGTAGCAACTGCCCTTCCTCCCGCATCGGCTGCTGATACGGCCACTCAAGTGACGGCTGTCCGGCTGAATCCAGCGGCGCAAGGGATGGATATTGTGCTCCAAACCCAGGCTGGGAGCAAGCCACCCCAAGTGTTTAACACCAACCGGGGGAATACTTGGACAGCGTTGGTGTTCAATACCAAGCTGGCGAACAATCAGCCCTACCGCAAAGATAACCCGGCTCCTGGAATTGCGTCGATCGCCGTTCTTCCAGCAGGCAAGGATGGCGTTCAGGTGACAGTGGTGGGGAACGGTGCGCCGCCTAAGGGCCAACTGGTGCGCAAAGATAGTCAGGGGGTGGTGCTGAATGTGGTGGGTTCGGGTGGAACGGGCAGATTAGCTCAGGCCACGATGATGCCGCCCATGAGTCCAGTGGCCCAAGCGGCTCCGGCAACGCCCAATAATGGGACTAATGGAACACCGATCGTGCCCTTTATTCCCAGCCCGATCGGACCTCGCACGGCTCCCCAGCCACCGTCTGGGATTGCGCCGCCGTTGATGCCGCGTGCGTCTGCGCCTCCCGTGGGGGACATGGCAATTTCGCAGTTGGATGTGACGCCGAGCAGTATTGATCTCGGGACGAATGAGCGGATTCCTCGGTTGGTATTGCGAGATGCTCCGGTGCGGGAAGTGCTATCGCTTCTTGCTCGTGCGGCGGGTATGAACTTGGCATATAGCGAAGCTCCCGGTGGTGCAGGTGCGGCTCCTGGTGCAGGTGCGGCTTCGGGTGGGCCAACCATCTCACTAGATATCGAAAATGAATCGGTTCAGGACGTTTTTAATTACGTGCTTCGGATTGCTTGTGTGCCTGCGGGCGGTGCAGGTGGGGCGGCAGGCGGTGCAGGTGGGGCGGCAGGCGGCGGAGCTTGTTCAGCGCTAGAAGCCAATCGCAATGGTCGCACAATTTTTGTGGGGACCCGGTTGCCGGATGATGCGCGGAATGTGATTTCTCGTACAATTCGTCTGAACCAAGCTTCGACTGAATCTGCATCGAATTTCCTGACGACTCAAGGCGCTGAAACGCAGCTTCCATTCACGCAGGTCCAAGTCCAGACCGTAGGTGAAGGCGCAGCGGCTCGAACGATTGAAACCCGTACGCCGACCATTTTGGCGTTGCGTGCCAGTGAAGGTGTGGGTCCACTCCTGCTCCGGGGCCTATCCGTCTCTGGAGACAGCCGAACTAACAGCGTTACCCTAACAGGAACCCCGAAGAAAGTTGAAATCGCAACAGGCTTCCTAACTCAGCTTGATGTCCGTAAACGTCAAGCAGCAGTCACGGTGAAAGTAATCGACATTGACTTGAATGGTCTCGACAGGGCAAATACAAGTTTCTCCTTCGGTGTTGATAACGTTCTGGTGAGCAGCGGCGTAGGCGACGGAAATGGGAGTGTATCCACAAGTGATACTGATCCTGGGGGAACGGGCGGTGGCAATCTAGGCGCTAGGGTGAGCCAAACACAACTGTTCAGAGGGTTCAATTGGAACTTGGCATTAGGCGCAGCAATTACGAGTAACAATGCAAAGGTGTTGACTGATCCTACTTTAATCATTCAAGAAGGACAAAGTTCTGGAGTAAAAGTTGTTGAGGAGGTGATTACAAACTTTAAGTTTACTCAAACATCATCTGGCAATACTACAACAACTAATGTTGAAGTTGAAAAGTCAGATGCCGGATTGACACTCAATATTGATTTGCGTCGTATTGATGACAATGGTTTTGTGTCACTAGAAGTTGGCTCTAGGATTTCAGCGCCTAAGAACACCAAGCGGATTGCTGTAGGTAATAATAGTAATGAAATTACTCTTCTTCAACGGCGTGATACGAGCACGGGCTTGGTCCGAATACGTGATGGTCAGACTCTAGTGATTACCGGGGTAATTCAAGAAGCCGATCGCTCAACTGTAACAAAGACTCCTATTCTTGGAGACTTACCGATTTTGGGTGCGCTATTCCGCAATACCTCTCGAACTAAAGAACGTCGTGAAGTAGTGATTCTAGTCACTCCAAAGATTTTGGATGACAGCGATAAGTCTATGTTTGGCTACGGCTACAACCCTGGTAAAGAAGCTCAACAGTTCATCTCAAAATAGATGGGTTTTCGCGTTCTAACCTAGGTCAAATCAAATGGTAAGACGATCGTATTTCTCAAGGGGAGATGCGATCGTTTTTTTGTGGGTGGAGTAGTCGATTCCCGTTCCGGGAGGCTTCTGCTGAGGCAGAGGATTCATCAACGCTAATGGGATTTGCGGTAGGATTGAAGCTAATGATAAGGCGATCGGATTCCTCATCCGTTTCTCAGGAACATCCTATGACAACCGTAAAAGGATCTGCAAAGACTAGAAAAGTTAAGAAAAGAAACTTCTCTAGTTTTACAAAGAAAGAAGCATTCAAACAGCTTGCGATCGAAAACCTATTGTCATGGACATTAACTGCCGAAGCTCATCCCGTAAGTGATTTCTTTCAAGAACGTCTCCTCCGACTCAAACGGCACTTTGATCTGGAAACCTGCGAAGAATCCAAAAAACTCTTGATTGATGCAGTGTGTGAAGAAGCCTTGGAAGGATTCGATCGGTTGAAAGTTTGGAAAGGTGCAAATCTTCAAAGTGACACAACGATCGGCATAGCCGACTACCTAGTTACCGAACGAAAAGGCTATTTAGAAGCCCCATTCCTTTGCATTATAGAAGCGAAAAAAGATGATTTCGAGCAGGGATTAGCCCAATGTCTGGTGGAGATACAAGCCTGCCAATGGGAAAATCAACAGGTTAATGCAAATGTAGAAACGCAAAAATTAGCCCCAAAACTTGAAATCCTCGGGATTGTGACGAATGGGAGCACATGGCAATTTTACAGACTGACGTCGCAATGGGAAGCGTATGAAACATCAGCATTCTCGATCGGCGATCTAGAGATGCTTCTCGGACGGCTGCGGTTTATTTTTCAACGCTGTGAAAATAATTTAGCTGAACTATATTTGAACCATCATCATCTTGAAAAACCCGTAAAATTACGATATGGGCGATCGTATTTCTAATAGGTTGCTTTTTTGGTAGAGGAAAATCATGGTTCGGTCCAGTCGTTTTTTTCAGTGGCTTTTCGTGGGTGCGTTTTTCGTAACCCTCTGTCTTGGGAGTAATCCTCCCGATGCGCTTCTAGATTGGCTGAACGTTAAACCCCAAGCTTCCTCTCCCGCTATTGAACGACTTGCGACCGCGACCACCATGACCCGATCGGCCCAGCGTTTATTTTACCGCCAAGATCCCACCATAGAAAAGCGCCGCGAGTTTCTGAGTACGTGCAGTAAGGTTCCCGTTAAAGGCGTCATGATGGGCTGCTACAGTCGCAAAGGCTACGTCGGGAAAATTGCAATTCAGGTGGTGACGGAGCCTCGACTTCAAGGCATGATGGAAGTGACCGCCGCGCACGAAATGCTCCATGCTGCTTACGATAGGTTTAGCCAATCTGAGCGCGATCGATTGACGCCACTCTTAGAATCAGCGGTCAAAATGGTTAAGGATGAACGGTTATTAAAGGTGTTAAACCAGTATAAAGCAGACAATCGAGAACGATATATTAATGAATTACATTCGCACCTAGGAACAGAAATTCTAAACTTAGGTGAGCCGGAGTTAGAAAAACATTATGAGAAGTACTTTACCAATAGACAGCAGACTGTTTCCTTTGCCGTCAAAGCAGGATTGACACTACGAGTTATTGATCAACGGGCGGAAGTATTAAAGCCAGAAATCGATCGACTAGAAATAGATTTAAAAGCACGTCGGGCAGAACTTGATAGCACCGATAACCAGTCAAAATCAAGCTCTAAACGGTTGGAAGAGCAATCTTCTGCCCTAAATCAAACTCGAAGGAATGCGGAAAATGGCCTCGCAAATGGCGACCCGAGCACGGGTTTAATTGCTGAGTTTGAAAACCAAAGAAGCCGCTTTAATGATGCGGTTGAAGTTCATAATGCCCAGATTCGAGAACACCAAGTGCAAATTGGTAGCTACAATGATATCGTAGTCAGCTACAAAAAGAAGGTCGATGAATACAATCAATTGGGCCACGATGAACGATCGCTCTTCGACGGCTTACGAGAGAAAGATTCAACCAATCCAGCGACTGATCCAAATTCTCTGATTCAGCTCAACCCAAAAAGCAAATCGCAGTCTGAACTCCAAGACTTGATTGATAAAATGAACCGATCGCGGTAATGATATGGAATTACTCATAGTGCGATTACGCTTCGTCTTTGGTATTTGTGAGCGATCGCTGCAATAAACGAAACCGATCAACATGGCCTGTTAGGTATCTCGACGACTGCAAGTAAATATCGGATTAATAAGCCGATGATCAGATTTGAACTGACGACCCCCTAATTACGAGTTAGGTGCTCTACCACTGAGCTACATCGGCAAAAGTCACTAACAAATATAGCAGAGAATCAAAAAATACACCATACTAAATTTTATCCCTATTCACAAGACGCGATCGCCCTTTCCTATGCCCCTTCCTCGCACCGCCGAAGACCTCCGCAAAAACGACCCCGAGAAGTACGCGATCCTCCGCGCCGAAGCCATGGCCCCCTATAAAGGCTTCCGACAGTTCATCTACGCTGCATTTGGGGCCTCCGGATTCGTTGGCGGACTCGTCTTCCTCGCCCAAATCATCGCCGGACGGAATCTCGACACCGCCCTCCCTAACTTTGCCCTGCAATCGGGCGTAGTGGCATTGATGACATTCTTATACCTGTATGAGAAGAAGCAGAAAGCGCGTCTTGTCGAAGGCTGGCGGCAGAAAATCGATCGCGATCAGAAGAAGTGAGGCGCATTAACATCGCCCGAGTATTTTAGCGGATCCATAATTCCATGACTTCTCATACGTCACTTCACAGCAATTCTCCTTTGACCTCTCTCCAGGCTGGCACTTGGTTTAAGTTGATCTGTGGTGCTAGTTTTCAGCATATTCCCACCGTTCGGAACTGCACGATCGCCTTTGCACTCGCTGGAGCGGATTGCATTGACATCGCCGCTGACCCTGCCATTATCCATGCGGTACAGGACGTCCTCGATATTGTCGAAGCATTAGGCAACCCCCGGCCTTGGCTTATGGTGAGCCTGAATGACGGTGAAGATCCCCACTTTCGCAAAGCAGAATTTGACCCCACAACCTGCTCGCCAAATTGCGATCGCCCCTGCGAAAAGGTCTGCCCTGCTAACGCCATCCAATTCATAGCCAAACCCACGGGTGTAATCGATGAACTCTGTTATGGCTGTGGGCGATGTTTACCCATTTGCCCCATTCAAACCATTCATGCACGGCCTTACGTCTACACGCCAGAAATCATTGTTCCCATGGTGATGAAAATGGGCATTGATGCGATCGAAATTCATACTCAAGTCGGACGGGTTACAGATTTTACAAGACTTTGGAATGTGATTAAACCCTGGAGCAATAGACTCAAACTGCTGGCGATAAGCTGCCCGGACGGAGAACAGATGTTGGATTATTTGACAACACTTCATTTGATTATTAAGCCCTTTCAAGGCGCGAATCTGTGGCAAACGGATGGACGACCCATGAGTGGCGATATTGGGGATGGGGCCACAAGAGCTTGTATTCAACTCGGGCAAAAAGTTCTCCATCACAATCTACCCGGATTTGTACAACTTGCGGGGGGAACCAATCACCATACGGTTGAAAAGCTCCGATCGCTCCAGCTTCTCCCACACCAATCCCCAATGTATCACTTTGCCGGAATTGGCTACGGCAGCTACGCCCGATCGAAATTGCAGCCTGTTTTGGCTGAACTAGAACGTCGGGGTTGCGATCGCCTCGAAGAGCATTCCGATCTTCTGCAAGAAAGTATTAAAATAGCAGCACGTCTAATTTCCCCACTGAAATCTTCCTGCTAACTTCCCCAGCTAGGCGATCGCCCATGACCCAATTATTTACGCCTAGAACTAGGGCAGAGGAGCGAGACATCACGCCCTTTAAAGGAAAGTTTTGGGTCTATGAACGGGTGATGCGGGTCCCGATATTATGGAATCTATGAAATTCTTACAGGAAAACTAGAGGTATATCACCTGATGAACGGGAGTTACCAGAAGATGCAGCCAAACGATCGCGGGCACTATCCGATCGACCCCATGCAGGTAGAAATTGGATTTTGGAATGGTATTCATCAACATCAAGAAATGCTGTGGTTGCGGTGGTGGGATTTGGACGGAAATCTCTTGTTAATCGGTCAAGAACAAGTGGTTATCGAACGTCACCGCACTGAACAAGAGCATCAACGAGCTGAACAATAACGCCAACGAGCGGATGCGGCAGAACAGGAATTGGCAGAGTTGCAATCGCTTTTACAGCAGCAGCGAGAGCGATAGAGGCGATCGTTTTTTGGGTTTGGCTCGGTAATTTGGCACATTTGCGATCGTCTACACGATCGCAATTACTAAGACGAAATCATATTTGATTTTCCTTTGAAAATGCTCCTCGATCGCAATTGAAACCTATTAAGAAACTATGTCATTGACCTTTTCCACGCAACTGCAAGCGCCATAGCATTAATAATTTTGCAGACTCTATGATCGGATCTGCCCAGAGATTTTTTAATTCAGGTAATAGATACCCTAGATCTGCTTGAGAATTCATCATAATTTTAGGTAGTGCGATCGATCGAAATATAATTATTTTTGCAAAGGCCGATTCCCATTCTAAGAAGTTGATGAACGATCGAGCCTTCGATAAAATGCGATCGACCTACGAATCCTTTAACCAAGACACAAGATCATCGATCGTCGCAAAATCTAACAACGCGATCGCCAATGCTTCTAACTTCACAAGCTCTAATGACGCGATCGACTTTTTGGTTCGACTCGGTAGTTTGCCAAACTTACGATCGAGTTGGACTTGAAGGAGCGATCGTTGTCCCCTCACCTCACCGCGTGCTTCACCAATAATCTCACCGCGTGCTTCACCAATGATCTGACCCTCAGCCTTCGCCTCTTGATACACTCGAGTTTTCTCTAAACTGGTTCCTAACATCTCCTCTACCTCCGATCGGCTTAATTTGTCAAACCTGTAGACCATAATTGTTGTCAGCATTGCTATTATGGCGCGATTTGCCTGTGGATCACGAATCTCATTATTTGATCGCGCTAATAAATATCGTGCAGCCTCCGGAGCGTTCTTCGAGGTTTCGATCGTCAATCGCATCAATGCCAATCCCAGCGGCAATTCTCGAATATCACCCAACTCATTGAGATAGATGCGGTGAAACTGATCGCTGTTCAACAATGCCCGATAAGGATAGACATTCTTTTGCTCCATGCTCCGCGATGGGTAAATCACCACCGCTTGCCAATCTGTAAACTGATCTCGATTGCGATAAAAGTGATTCGATGACTCACTCACGATTCGCTCATACAACCGATCGTCCCGTTGAAACTGCACTTCCGCGTAATACACCACCCCCGGATGATCCTCCGGTGGCAAAAACACCCCGTCGATTTCAAACTTCGGTTCCTTCACTGCCACTGACGCAAACCGATATCGATCTGCATTTTCTGGCTCACTAGGAAGTAGATCAAATAACAGCGTTGGAGACTGTTGAAAAATTTGAAAGCAAATAGAATCTCGCTTCACAAAGCTAGTCCCATCGCTTGTGGTCCTTTCAAACCTTAAGTTAAACCACCCCTAATTCAACGTCTTCAACCCCTCTTCAAGCGACATTCCACGAATTGAAAAGTCTAAATATTGCATCGGATGCAGCACAGGAACTGCTTTTCCTTGAAGTTCTAGATGCTTAGAAATTTGCACATAGCACCCAATATTTGCAGACGCGATCGCACTAGCTCCCGTCTTCGTCAAATTGTTGACCTTTTGTCGTCCCAACTCTTCAGC
>JAYVVL010000316.1:0-3526 GCA_043787035.1 Synechococcales cyanobacterium | reverse complement strand
TCAGGATGGCTCCGATCGTCGAGGCTCCGATGGAAAGATTTTCTAGAAGGGGTCCGAGCAGGGGAATTCCAAAGACCCAAGCCGTTTGGCGACCAACACTTGCCAAGAGGATGGCGTAGGGTTTGATGTTGATGATGGCGATCGTAATCAGGCCCGTGAGAAGACCTAGAAAGAGAATCCAGAGGACGGATTTTATAATCCGGTTATCCGCTGCATCACGAACGAAGCGGGTATTTCTAAGGTTTTTGAAACGGTTAAAAGTGGACATCGTTAGCTCCCGACTTGTGGGCGGTTTGCAGTTGGATAACGGCGCATCATGGCAGTGATACGGTTTCGATCCGGCGTGTTCAGCAGGTCAGAGACCACAGCATGTCCCTTTTTTGAGTCTGGGATCAGGATTCCAACGTTTCCGTAGGCATCACAGACCGTGGTTCCAGCAGGGAGAAAGTCGGTGGGATTGGGTTTCGGTTTAAGTTTGGCTTTGTTCCAGCGTTGCCAGTATTCGCCGGAGAGGACGCCGACGTTTTCAGTCAGCGGTTGGTAGGTACTGCTACCCGGTTTTAAATAGAAGACGCCTTCGCAGCCTGCATCGAAGCGATCGTTAGCCAGGGCGATCGATTGTTTTTGCAAGGCATGGTTTTGTTGTTTGGCTTCCAGTTGTTGTTGAAGCGGGTCGGGGTTGAAGGCACCGCGATGGACGCCGAGGCCCAACCCGGTAACGACCGCAACACTGCTCAGAAGGGCAATCGCTGTTCCGGTCGGGTTCTCTAAGGCACGATCAATAAATGGATTCATGCTGGGCTTTTCTCCTATAAATACATTGAGGGACGAGACGGATCTAGGTTTAGCCATCGAATGAGGGGAGACGGTATCGGGTTTCGGTCCCTTGCAAGGTCGGCGTCCGAAAGTGACCCACCGCTTGCAACACCAGTCCTCCTATACGTCCTGGTTTCGTCTTCATTTCTTCCTGCAACAGTTTCACCATCAGATGCTCGATGTTGACATCAGAGGCCAACACCCGTTGAACGGCGGCTTGCGCAGCGGGCAGTTCCACCTGTTCGTAAATCGTGCGGTCTAAGGTTTCAAGTTCCTGTTGCGCACGGTCGGCGGATTGGATCAGTAACGATTGCAAATGAACCGGAAGCGAAGCATTTACAGGCGCTTCCGGTGGATTCATAGCTTTGGACTGGAGATACTGCGCGATCGCCTGTTTCAACGTCAACCCGGCCTCTCTTGCTTGCTGGGCAAACTGCGCAATCTTTTCGACATCCAAGGGTTTGAATGGCTCATTCCCTAGACTCAATGCCTGGGCGATCGATCGCGCATCCTCCGGGTAAATGCCGGATTTCTGATAGATCTGCTGTAGACTCAACGCCTGAAAACCTTTAGATGACATCGTGCTCGTCTCCTTCTGAGGAACTCGACAAAATTCCTAATCGTTTTAAACGGTGCTCAAGGGCTACTTGCCCTTCTTCACTCTGAATCCGTAGATATTCCTGGCGTGTACACTTGCCCCCACCGCCCGCATTCCGCATTTCGCAGAACCTCACCATCCGACGAACATCCTCCACAAACTCAGCACTAATCGGCTCATCAAACCGATCCAAAGCTTTACGACACTTTGTCAACGTTTGCTCTGATGTCCCTATTTGGTGAGAGACTTCTCCCCATGTCTTGGGCAACCCCAATTTACGGGTTGGTATATCAATCAGTTGAACCATATCCCTTCACGACCATTTAAAACTATTTAGAACTGTTTGAGAGTATTAATAACAATTTAGTTTAAATACTACTCAATCTTTTAAACTATATAATATTTCGTTTTATTTAGCCACTCTTTGTACGAAATGAGGTATTTTTTTGATAGGCTAAAATTATCTATTTTCTCTCACTCACCAATTGTCTGCCCATCAAATGTCTACGGACTGTGCGGCCATGTTGGGCAACATTTAGGCTTCTTCTTCCTATGGCTGCCAAGTTCAATCTTCACTATCTCTACATAACTGATGAATCTAGCGAAAAAATTCAGCGCATTCTGGACCTGACAGGCAGTACTGAAAAAGCCTTTATTTCACAGGTTATCAACGAATATTTCATAAGAGAAAAAGTCTACTATGTTGAGGCTCTCCGACTTGATGCCCGCGCTCGAAGTATCCGCGAACAAGAGTATCTCAAAATATTGATTGAACAAGACGAAAAAGCACTGCCCCGCTACACATCTGACCGTCCCATATTCAAACCCTCTCCGATCGCCATGCTCCCCGACGTCGAAGGAAATCGACGCATCACCAACTACATCCTCCTTAATCGCCGTAACACCTGTCTCCTCAAAATCGCCAGCATTGTTGAACGAGCACGGATGTCCCAACTCGTCGGACGGCTTATGGTCGATCATCTTCGCCAAAATTGGGATACTGTTTATCTACCTCAATTCAAGTTTGAAATTGATTTGATCTTTGATTGATTCTCGCCTAGACCATTGAGCAAGCGCCATAGTTTAGGTCGTAACCGAGTTTAATTGGTCCACAAGATCTGTATTAAATATGCTGCACTTCTTGTACCAGGAAATCTTAATGCCTGGTAC
This sequence comes from Synechococcales cyanobacterium, assembly GCA_043787035.1. Taxonomy (GTDB): domain Bacteria; phylum Cyanobacteriota; class Cyanobacteriia; order Leptolyngbyales; family Leptolyngbyaceae; genus JAAFJU01. The sequence goes on along the minus strand of JAYVVL010000316.1, from coordinate 942 downwards.
AAGAAGTATCTAATCTCCATTCATCGATCGCCAAACTTCACTTTCCATAAGAACTTAAAACAACCTCTAATGGAGAGATCGTTCAGGAATAAGGAGGTAAGAATCGTCAAGTTCTTGTGCCAGGAGCATTAGAGAACTAGTACAAGAAGTTGGCTGCCAATCTTAGAATCTTATATCTCAGACTGATAGATCCTGAGCCTTTCGCTTCGATCGACGCTGATACTCTTTCTTTACCGCCCCATCTACCCACACCGATCGATACAAATAGGGACCATGACGATGCTCACTAGTCGCACAACGACACGTCGGTTTCCCACATTTACGATACTCCGATCTCCACCCTGCGGAATCCACAAGAGAACCCTCCTCGTCAGAGGGCGACGTCTTTCGCGCTTCAATCTCTGCCACAAGACTTTCTACCAAGTGATTTAAATCTAGTGTTGTAAGACGCTTCGCTTGTTGGAGAAGGCGATGTGGATCAGGAGGTTGCGACATTATGTCCACCTCCAATCCAGATCAGCTTATTTCTTGTACTAGGTTTGAGTGTTTCCTGGTACAAGACCGTGCGGGATCTTAGGGCGATCGTCCAGATTACGTTTTTACTTTCTTGTACCAGGAACCGAATCAATCTGGTACAAGAAAGATTAATTCTCCACAAGAGGCTGTTTTCGGTCTCTCGCAAGCCTTTAACGTTGCCCTTCCATTTCCATTGAGATGGGATCTTCTCTATCTTTAAGCGGCTGAATTTTGCCATTGCCTTTCCTCATATTTAAATTCTGAAGGATTATGGGCTGCGATCAATGAACTTACTACAGGCTCTATTCCTGGTGGATCACCCCCTCTTTGAATATTTACTAATAAGAGTGGGGGTGATCCATCTTTGGGTATTGTCACGACAACTTGAGAATGTCTCCGGCTTAATAGATCGGTCAAAAACTTCCA
>JAYVVL010000315.1:0-3534 GCA_043787035.1 Synechococcales cyanobacterium | reverse complement strand
CATTGGGCGAACAAGTGCAAGGCTGAACGGGATCGCCGAAGTAGCCACAGGGACAAGGATTTGTACTCGCAATTAATGTAAACTGCGCCGGAAAGGACACCGACTGACGCGCTCTAGAAATCGTCACATGACCATCCTCCAGCGGCTGCCGCAAAAACTCCAAAACATCGCGTTTAAATTCGGTGAGTTCATCGAGAAAAAGGATTCCTCGGTGCGCCAATGAAATCTCTCCCGGTCTCGGAAAGCTTCCCCCACCGACGAGTGCAGGCCCAGAGGCCGAATGGTGCGGACTTCTAAAGGGCCGTGTCCCAACGATCGATCCTTTATCCCGCAGCAATCCTGCAACCGAATGAATCTGCGTCACCTCCAGCGCTTCCTCAAACGACATGTTTGGTATAATTGAGGGCAATCGCCGAGCTAACATCGTCTTTCCGCTTCCCGGTGGCCCAACGAAGATTAAGTTATGTCCTCCAGCGGCTGCAATTTCCAATGCTCTGCGTGCGTGAGCTTGTCCTTTCACGTCTTTTAAATCAAATTCGACGACGCGGGCTTGGGCAAGTTCTGCCATTCCATCGATCTGCGCGGGCAACACCGACTCCGGCGCATTCAGAAATTCTACAACCTCTGAAAGCTGCCCAAATCCATACACATTCAACCCCTTCACCACTGCCGCTTCCCGCACATTATCCGCCGGAATCACCAAGCGTTTAATCCCCATTCGTTGCGCGGCAGCAGCGATCGCCAAGACCCCCGACACCGCGCGCAGACTCCCATCTAAGGACAACTCGCCAATAAACAAATACTCGTCTAATCCTTCAACTGGAACTTGTTCTGAAGAGGCAAGTACTCCTACTGCGATCGGCAAATCAAAAATCGGGCCTTCTTTTTTCAAATCCGCAGGGGTCAAATTAATCACAATCCGCTTCATCGGAAACAGAAACCCTGCATTCTTAATGGCTGTTTTGACCCGTTCGCGTGATTCCTGAACGGCTGTATTCCCTCCGTGAACTGTTGGGGCAATAGCGCTCGTAGTGCAGGTTTAGGGAACTCTAGCAAAAAATAGGTCGGCCAGCATGGATCCATCAGATTACCCGAACGCCTTTGATTCCGCAGAATATTTCTCAGCGTCGGACCCATCTTTTGGGCCACTCATGGCGGTGTTGATTTTGGGCGTGTTCGTTTTTTGGTTGTGGCAAGAATCTACAGATGGTTGACCTGGCATCAAAAATCAATAAGATCTTCGGATAAAAATGTTCCTTCACTAGGGGTGGTAAAGTTGGGATCTTGAGCTTTTGCCCAAAAAAGGCCAACGATTTCGGCGTTAGGGAGTCTACTTCTGATGTGTTTGAATGCCGCAGAGAAGTGGGCACCACTTGTAAGAACATCATCGATAATCACTATTACCGATGATGGATCATATTTTTCAATAGCGGCATCATTAATTTTCATTGATGCACCAACTTCATTACGAGAACCCCCCAAATGGCTGGGTTGACGATTGGTAATTGCTTCTAGCATTAGTAAATGTGTCGCACGAGATCTGAGGCGGAGAGACACACGTTCAGCAACTTGTTCAATTCGATCATCATACTCAGGATGAGAAGCTATTTTTGAAGATGGCATGGGAACCAAACAAAGCTGCCGAGATTTCTCGTGCCTACTCAAGAAAACAGATGCTTCATCTGCGAATTGACGTATCGCTTCTTTCTTGTGATAGAGTGCGCCCTGACTCGCAGTTGTGCGCCTTTTCAGATTAAAGATTAATTGATTTGTCCCTGAATGCTTGTAATTTTCACCAATAGTATAGGTACGGGCATATATCAACGTCTTTTGAGCATGATCAGGACAATAATCAAGACGGTCGTCTTCGCCTGTTATCTTCCATGTACACATACAGGATTACTTAATTAAAATATTACTTTTCAATATCAAAGTGTTGAAGTAAATCTGAACTTTCATTCAGCTTTATGGCACCCTTTTTTAAAAACTTGAGCGGCCAGTCTAAACCTCTTTCAAAACACGATTTCAAAATAAATAATTTCCGTCCTTGCTCGATCGCAGCCCGAGCTTGAATCAAACTTCCGCTAGTGTCAGATGCCTCAACAATGATTGTCGCTTCACTTAGAGCAGACATTGTTTTATTGCGCTCTGGGAAGAAGCCTCGATTGCGGCGGTAATCTTGTTGCGAGTACTGGTAGAAAGGAACTTGACTAATGACAAGATGCTCTCTTGCAATTTTTGCCTGCAATTCTTCATTTGCTTTGGGATACACGCAATTTAAGGGAGTTCCTGTAACAGCAATAGTTCTTCCACCCATTTCTAGAGCCGCTTGGTGAGCCGCTGTATCAATGCCTTCCGCCAATCCCGACATCACTGTTATGTTGTTTTCCACTAGGATTTTCGCTATCTTTCTAGCTCTTTGTCTTCCTTCTAGCGTCGCTTTACGCGCTCCGACCACAGACACGGACCTTGAAGATAGCAAGTCAATCGCACCCCTGTAGTATAAAACTTCTACAGGATGGGTAGCGTCTCTTAAGCGCTCGGGGTACTCAAAATCTCTATAGAAAAGTGCCCCAAAACAATGGAATGGCATCAAAGCCCGAATCTTAGACTCAGTTTGTTTAAGCTCCTCAGCAGTAATGCCTTCATTTCTCGCAACTACGGATGAAAGCTGATGACTGTATTTACGGAAAATATTGGCCAACTTGGCGACGGTAGGATAATGATACCAAAGAGCTTCATACGCAACAATTTCTTCAACCGCACTGATCAGGTTGGGGCGATCACTGGGTTCGTCAATGGTGTCACTAGCGTCGGACGCGAAGGCCATATCAAGCTGCATTAACATATTCCCCCAAAAAATAGTTGTTTATGGTGTCTGCATGAAAATAGTACTTATATACTATTATAACTTAAGATCATGTAATTATACTATTATTCGATCGAGGCGCTCAACAATAATTGCGTAGCAAGGTCGGTGGCCGCTGTTTGTTCGCTGAACAGAAGAGACGTACCAAGGGTGACTCCTTGTCTTGAGCGATCTCAAGAGGTTAAAGAGATAAATTCGGATTGGGTTCGCATCCTCCCACAGAAGGGTTGCTCAAAAATAGTTCATAGTTCATAGACCTACTCCCACGGCTGTATCTCTTCCGTGAACTATTTTGGCAATAGCAATTCAGCGCTAGGTAGGGGAACTCTATTAAAAATTAGGTCGCCAGTTATGGATCCATCAGATTACCCAGCCTCTCTTGATTCAGCAGAATACCTTTCAGCGTCAGACCCAGTTTTTGGTCTACTCGTGGCGATATTAATTCTGGGTGTGTTTGTGTTTTGGGTGTGGCAAGAATCTTCAGGTGGTTAGGCTGATTGTCAAAAATCAATGAGACCCTCGGGTAAAACTGTCTCCTCGCCAGAAACATTGAAATCAGTAGCCTTTTGAGCTTTTGCCCAAAAAAGTCCCATAATTTCGGCAGCAGGAAGCTTACTTCTGATGTGTTGATATGCCGCAGAGAAATGGGCACCACTTGTAAGAAT
>JAYVVL010000314.1:0-9870 GCA_043787035.1 Synechococcales cyanobacterium | reverse complement strand
TTGCTGTCGGCTATTGCACCTTATATGGCGATATGAACGGTGGACTCGCCGCGATCGCAGACGTCCCAAAGACTAAAATATTTGCACTTTGCGAATGGATCAATCGTGAAAAAGAAATCATCCCTACCAACATTATCACCAAGCCACCCAGCGCCGAACTCAAGCCAGGGCAGCTTGATCAAGACTCGCTTCCGGACTATGCAATCTTGGACGACATCCTCCATCGCTACATCCAAAACCACGAATCTCAAGCCCAAATTCTCGCGGCTGGCCATGATCCTATTATCGTATCCAAAGTCCTTCGCCTCGTCAAAATCGCTGAATTCAAGCGCCGCCAGTCCGCCCCCGGTCTAAAAGTGACCGATCGAGCCTTCGGGACAGGCTGGAGAATGCCGATCGCCTGTAAAGTAGACTAATACCCCTTCCAAACGGATTTCCCGCCATGGACACTCAACTTGCCTCATCAATGAAACCCCAGCCAAACGCCCCATCGATCGACATCAAATCAGGTTTCGTAGGATCGATTGGTAATACTCCGCTAATTCGACTCAATAGCGTAAGCGATGAAACAGGGTGCGAGATTCTCGGGAAAGCTGAATTCTTAAATCCAGGTGGATCGGTCAAAGATCGCGCAGCCCTGTACATCATTGAAGACGCCGAAGCAAAGGGCTTGCTAAAACCGGGCGGCACCGTCGTCGAAGGCACTGCTGGCAACACTGGAATTGGACTTGTCCACCTCTGCAATGCCAAGGGCTACAAATGCATCATCATCATTCCTGAAACTCAATCGCAAGAAAAAATCGATCTTCTCCGCACCCTAGGAGCCGAAGTCCGCACCGTTCCTGCCGTGCCCTACAAAGACCCCAACAACTATGTTCGTCTCTCGGGCCGAGTTGCGGCTGAACTCGAAAATGCCGTATGGGCCAACCAATTTGATAACCTTGCCAACCGCCTTTCCCACTACGAAACCACGGGTCCCGAAATCTGGGCACAAACAGGCGGCAAAGTAGACGCTTGGACCTGTTCAACCGGAACAGGCGGGACCTATGCTGGGGTCGCCATGTATTTAAAATCCAAAAATCCTAACATTCAATGTGTGCTTGCTGATCCTATGGGCAGCGGGTTGTACAGCTATTTCAAGACTGGAAACATTACATTAGAAGGCAATTCCATCACTGAAGGCATTGGCAATAGTCGTGTCACGGCCAATATGGAAAATGTCCCCGTTGATGATGCGCTTCAGATTCACGATCGTGATGCGGTTCGCCTTGTTTTTCAGCTTCTCGAAAAGGATGGTCTTTTCATGGGTGGTTCCGTGGGTATTAACGTTGCGGCGGCAGTGGAAATTGCAAAGAAAATGGGACCCGGACATACTATTGTTACCGTCCTTTGCGATGGCGGCAGTCGCTACCAATCTAAATTATTCAATCGCGAATGGCTATCAAGTAAGGGCCTTATCTAACCACCCTTTCTGAACCTTCAAATGGAATCCCCTGTCTGCGCCCTTAACACGATGCTTAACTGCCCCCTACAACCCCTCCTAGACAACCTTTATGTCAAGTATTTGCCCTGCGACGGCGGCAAGCTGGCGAGCTACATCCCCGAACTCGCCAAGGCCGATCGCAATCATTTCAGCATCTGCATTGTGACCGTCGATGGTCAGGTCTTTACGGCGGGAGACTTTGATCAGCGCTTTACGATTCAATCCATCTCCAAAGTCTTCACCTACGGCATGGCATTAGAGGACCGAGGCCGAGACGTGCTGCTTTCCAAAGTCGGCGTCGAACCCACGGGCGATCCGTTCAACTCCATCATCCGCCTTGATGAAAACTCCAAACGCCCCGACAATCCCATGGTCAACGCCGGAGCGATCGCCACCACAAGCTTGATCAAAGGCGATAATCTGTCCGATCGCCTGAACCGCATTCTATGCAAATTCGATCGCTACATCGGTCACAAACCCTTCATCGACGTTCCCACTTTTTTATCTGAACGCACCACGGGCGATCGAAACCGTGCTCTAGCCTACCTCATGCGACATTTCAATATGGTCGATGGGCAAGTTGATGATGCATTGGATTTATATTTCCAACAGTGTTCCATTTTGGTTACTTGCCGAGATCTTGGGGTCATGGCCGCGACCATTGCCCACCAAGGCATTAATCCAATCACAACGCTTCAGGCTATTGACTCCCAATACGTTCGCGATTTACTCAGCATCATGTACACCTGTGGCATGTACAACTTTGCCGGGGAATGGGCCTACAAAGTGGGAATTCCTGCAAAAAGCGGTGTATCAGGCGGAATCATGGCTGTTATCCCGAATCGAATGGGAATCGCTGTCTATTCTCCGCCCCTTGATCAAAATGGCAATAGTGTGCGCGGCATTAAAGTTTGCGAGGAACTGAGTCAAGCGTTAAACTTGCATATCTTCTCCCCGGCGGATCTCTCCTGCTAACCCCAACCCCCCGTGCTTCCCGTGACTTCCTCCGATCGCACCGAATTTCATGTCAGCCGCGCCCGTGGTAGTCTACGAAACCTCATCGTCAGCTACTCCCAACATCTGCGATCGGCCAAGAAACGAATGCCCAATCCCCCGCTCGAAGCTCACCTAGATGCCGAACTTACGGCGCTTAAAGGGACTCTAGACAAGCTCGATCGCAGCATCGTTCGGTTAGCAGTCTTTGGGCTAGTCAGTCGCGGAAAATCGGCGGTGATCAATGCACTAGTTGGGGAAGATTTGCTGGAAACCGGACCCATTAATGGTGTAACGCAGAAGCCAAGGGTGATTAAGTGGACGCCCGGTACTGAGTTCGAGACCTCGCCAGTGGAGACCAGCGCCATTGCACCCACTTCGATTACCAGCACCCAAATCGAACTCATCGACACCCCCGGACTCGACGAAATCGGCGGCGCGGCGCGGGCCGAAATGGCGAGAGAGGTGGCACGGCAAGCGGATTTGATTTTGTTTGTGATATCGGGCGATATGACCCAGACTGAATTTAAGGCGCTGTGTGAATTACGATCGGCGCAGAAGCCGCTGATTTTGGTCTTCAATAAAATTGATCTCTATCCCGATCGAAGTCGCACAGAAATCTACGAAAATTTAGCCCGCTTAGAGAGCTACGTCGGGGAAGGAAATGCGTTGCGGCAGATGTTGTCTCGCAATGAAATTGTGCTAATTGCCGCTAATCCAACCCCCATTCAGGTGCGAGTTGAACGGCCCGACGGGACTCAAAGCTTTGAGTGGGAGCGGTTGTCGCCGGAAATTGATGAATTGAAAGCAAAGATTTTAACAATATTAGACCAAGAAGGACGATCGCTCTTGGCCTTGAATGCGTTAACACAAGCGCGATCGGCGGAAGCACGCATGGTTGAACAGATTGTGAATGCTAGAAGTATCGAAGCTGAAGCGCTAATTTGGAAGTTTGTACGCTATAAAGCGATCGCCGTTGCTGCAAATCCCATCCCAGGACTAGATTGGATTGGGGGAACGATTTCGGATGTGGTGATGATTCGAGAATTATCAAATTTATACGGGTTTTCTCTAACGCGGTACGAAGCCGGAACCTTACTGACCACGATCGCAGCGAGTTCAATAGGACTATTGCTGGGTGAAATCTGTAGCAACATCATACTAAGTGCTGGAAAAGTCGTCAGTGCGATCGCCGCTGTGAACGAAGCACCCGGACTCGGAGCCTATGCAAGTGTCGCCGCCGTGCAAGCAGGGGTCGCGGGATATGGAGCCTACGCAGTCGGACGGGCAGCGCAAGTTTACCTTGAACGCGGCTGTAGCTGGGGCAATCAAGGCTCAAACACCATTATTCAGGAAATCCTCGATCAAATTGAACCCAACACCATTCTGTGGCGGATTCGCAGTGAATTGCTTTAGCGCTTTAGTCGCGTGAATCCATCCGGAATACCCTTTCAAACTTTATTGCAGCCTTATCGCCAATGAACGCCCCGTGATGATTGCGTAAATTTACGGTAAACCGTGAGTTCTGAACGACTTTTAAGTAGCCAACATTAAAAGTCCACAGTAATCTAAGTATAAACAGTTAACTATTTAGAAATAGAAGCTGGCTCTAACGCGGTTTCTATCGGCTTCTTGCGTCTGGTTTGCACTCCAAATTGATACACCTGATTTTCTAAGCTTATTCCTAACTACCTTTAAGGACCCCGCCCCGATGTCTTATTCTTCCTCTAGCCCGCTCGCTACAACGCCCCCATCATCACCCTTCAACACGCCGCTGTGGGTGAAAGGCTTAGGCGGGTCGGGGAGTGAGACGGGTAATGCGATCGCCGTGGATGGCGATGGCAACACTTATGTCACCGGAAAATTTAACGGAACGGCCTCCTTTGGCAGCACAAGTTTGACAAGTACCGATGTAGTTGGGGATGTATTTGTAACCAAACTTGATACGAGTGGCACCGTCCGTTGGAGCAAGAATTTCGGGGGCGTAAATTTAGATGTGGGTCAAGGAATTAGCGTCGATGCAAGTGGCAATGTCTACGTCACCGGGTACTTTCAAGACAATCGGCCCCTCGGCAGCAGCACCGCTAACCCAAATGTCTTGTTTGGCTCCACGATGCTTCAAAATCAGGGCATCTCCGATATTTTTGCCTTAAAACTGAGTGGCACAGACGGCAGTGTTAGTTGGGCCAAGAGCTTTGGCGGATCGGGCATTGATATAGGCTATGGCATCAGCGCTGATGCAGACGGCAATTCCTACATCACCGGGACATTTGCAAGTCCTAGCGTCACCTTTGGATCAACAACGCTGACCAACAAGGGATTAAATGATATTTTTGCAGTCAAATTAGACACAATCGGCAATGTGGCTTGGGCCAAAAACTTTGGGGGCAGCAGTAATGACTCAGCATTTGGGATTAGTGTCGATCGAAACGGTGGGGTCTATCTCACGGGCGATTTCCAACAAACCGTAAACTTTGGCACCGCCACCCTCACGAGCAACGGAGGCTCTGACGTGTTTGCGCTGAAACTCAATAGCAACGACGGCAACACCATCTGGGCCAAGAGCTTCGGCGGAGCGGGATTCGATGGCGGACAAGGGATTGCTACGGATAGCAATGGCAATGCGTACCTCACCGGATTTTTTGCCAACAGCAATGTCGCCTTTGGCAACATCAACCTCACCAGCCAAAGTATTGATGTTCTGGCGGTTAAGTTAAATAGCAATGATGGCAGCGTCGCTTGGGCCAAGAACTTTGGGGGAACTGATGCGGATGCTGGGTATGCCATCAGCGTAGATGGCAGCGAAAATGTCTACCTCACCGGAGCCTTTAACAGCACCAAGGCCACCTTTGGCAATACCACGCTAACGAAGTCCGGCGATCCGACGTTCACCGATGGGTTTTCCGTCAAGCTCAACTCGATCGATGGAAGTACGGCGTGGGCCAGAAGCTTCGGTGGAGAGAGTTCTGACTTTGGTTATGGCATTGCTGCCGATAAACTAGGCTACGCCTACATTACGGGAGAATTTGTTAGCAATCTGCTGACGGCGGGGACGAAGACGATCGCAAATCAGGGGATCAGTGGGACTTCAGATGGAGTGGTCCTCAAGTTCGATCAAACTGCGTCTTCAACGTTGACCATGACAAATTCCGGCGTGAACTACACCGAAAAAGCCAGTCCTGTTCTGATCGCCTCAGGTGCCACAATTGTAGACCCGTCTTCAACTTTGAACGGGTCTGCGCTGACGGTCCGGTTGGCCGCAGGGGGCGCATTGGGCGATCGCCTTTCTATTCTGACGGACGCGAACATCACTTTAGATGGTCGGATCATTAAGTACAACGGCGATCGCATCGGGACGTATCTTGGAGGCATTGGCGCAGAGAGCTTAGTCATCACCTTTGATAGTGCCACCGCCACCGCCACCGCCGCCCAGGCCGTTCTCCAACACATTGCCTACAGCAGCACAGCGGACAATCTTGCGAACAGTTCACGATCTGTTGAAGTCAGTTTCATCAACGCCAGCGGAATCGGCAGCAATACCCCCACGAGAACTATCCTTGTCACATCCGTGAACGATGCACCGTCTATTGGCATCACCCAGGTTCTCTACGACGGCAGCACCAATCGTCTTCCTACAAGTGCCGGAGCCGATGGACTCTCGATCACCAGTGCGCCTTGGCTTGCCTACCGTGAATCGGCACTCGTCGCTGGAACCGCTACCCAAACGGCCACAGCAGGCAACACCACTCTCACAACCGATGGTTCCGTCTATGCGGGTTACATTAACTACACCTTCGCTGAGAAACTAGGTGCTCCTAGCAGTCTTACGAATCCCAAATTTCCCGTCCTCGATCGCAACGCTGGGTATCTGCTGAGCTTCAATGCGAAGGTTTTGTCTGAATCCCACAGTACCAGTGCCAACGCCAACGATCGCAACGGCGATGGAAAAGCCGATCGCGCTGGGTTCAGCGTCATTGCCTTAAGCAGTGACAAACGCGGAATTGAGTTAGGGTTCTGGACCGATCGCATCTGGGCACAAGAAGATGGAAGCCTTCAAGCGACGCCCTCGTCAGAACCCGATGGAACGGCTGCTGGAAATACACGGACGCTATTCACCCAAGCTGAATTCACGACGCTCAACACCACCGCAGACACCCAGTATGACCTCGCGGTTAAAGGTGATAACTATCAACTCTTTGCCAATGGCACCCTAGTGCTCAGCGGTCGTCTCAGAGACTATAGCGCCTTCATTCCTATGCCCCAGACGATCGGTGGATTCCCAGTCAATCCCCCGAATCCCTATAACATCGCCAACTTAGTCTTCCTCGGGGACAACACGCCTACCGCTCAGGCATCGGTCCAACTCAATAAGCTTGCCGTCACGACTTCGCCCGCTGTACTGTCCGCTCAAACGATCGCCGCCGCCAGTCCACTCTTCCTACCGGGTGGTTTTGTGAACGATCTTGATGGAATTACCACGGCCCTCACCACCACGTTGAGCGCCACTGGCGGGGTAATCACCTTAAGGACCGATATTGCCGGAGGACTCACCGCTGCTGATATTGTTGGCAATGGCACCCGATCGGTGACGATTACGGCCACAGGCAACCAGCTTTCCACCACCCTATCCAGCATCACAGGTCTCAAATACCAGAGCGATCTCACCTTCTCCGGAACTGATACCCTGACCTTCACCGCCACTGACAGTCTTGCAGCCTCTACGCGCAAAACCTTGTCGATCGTGGTCACCCCTAAAATGACTAACCTGAGTGCCAATGCACCTGACTTCAATGGTGATGGCTATGCGGATCTCGTATGGCGAAATAGCGCAACGGGCGAAAATGTTATTTGGTACCTTAAGGGAACGGCGTTCGCCGGGTCGGATGGCAGTGCTAACTATAGTCCGAGAAGAGGGATTGATTACGACTCACTCTTGTCGGTCTCTGACCCTGATTGGGCGATCGTTGGGTATGGCGACTTCAATGGGGACAAGAAAACAGACCTCGTGTGGCGAAATGCGCGCACTGGAGAAAATGCTATCTGGTATCTCAACGGTAAAGATTTTGTAGGTGGGGGTGGCACGCTGATCAGGGGACGTGATTATGACTCAATCCTAACCATTGACGACCGAAACTGGACTATTGAAGGCGTCGGCGACTTCAATGGAGACCAGAAAGCAGATCTTGTCTGGCGCAACTTAGCCACGGGTCAAAATGTTATTTGGTTTATGGATGGAAAAAACTTTCTCGGTGGCAGCAGCACAGCCTCAGGATTAATCGAAGGGCAAGATTATCGTAATCTTCTTTCAGTCCCCGATCGGTTTTGGAAAATTGAAGCCGTTGCAGACATGAATGGAGATGGTCGATCGGATCTCATCTGGCGAAATTACGCCACGGGTGAGAACGTAATTTGGTACATCAAAGACACCAACTTAACATCAAAGAGTGCGCCAGCCGTGGCGGGAGTGGACTACGAGTTCTTCCTTCCCCTAAACGATCTGAACTGGCGTATCGAAGCTGCAACTGACCTGAATAATGATGGCAAAAATGACATCATCTGGCGCAATTATGCGACAGGAAAAAATGCGGTGTGGTACTTTGATGGCGCTCGGTTTAAGAGCAACCCGGTTAGTCCTAAAGAGGGTCAAGATTATGACTACTTTACGACCGTAACGGACCCGAACTGGAGAATCGGTGACGTTGATCGTTTTAATTAGGACCGCAATAAAATCCCGATTGGCCCTCTCCCAAGTTTGGGAGAGGAGGCCGGAAAGATTGCTTTGGAAACCCTCTCGTCCCTTATGCGATCGCCGTAGTGTAGCGATCGCCTACGACCGTCCAGTTCACCACGTTCCACCATTGGTTGAGGTATTCGGCGCGACGGTTTTGATAAGTGAGGTAGTAGGCATGTTCCCATAGGTCGTTCCCCAGGATAGGCTTGTCGCTGGCCATGCAGGGGTTGTCTTGGTTGGGCGTGCTGCTAATGGCAAGGTTGCCTCTGCGGGTGATGGCGAGCCACACCCAGCCGCTGCCGAAGCGTTTCATTCCAGCGTCCTGGAACTGGGTCTTGAAGTCTGCAAAACTGCCGAAGTCACGGACGATCGCCTCGGCTAACTTCCCACTGGGTTCGCCGCCGCCGTTTGGACCCATGCTTTCCCAGAAGAGGCTGTGGTTGTAGTGTCCACCGCCGTTGTTGCGAACGGTGGAGCGGATGTCTTCAGGGATTTTATTTAAAATACGAAATAAGTCTTCGATCGGCTTTTCTTTGTACTTAGGATGCAGTTCGAGAGCCGCGTTGAGGTTTTTGACGTAGGCTCCGTGGTGCAGGTCGTGGTGGATTTTCATCGTTTTTTCGTCGATGAAGGGAGCGAGTGCGCTGTAGTCATAGCCTAATCGGGGCAACGTCACATAGGGTGCCGTGGGATCAAAAGGGGGCTTTACGGTTTTTGCGTTGGGAAGAGCTTTGAGTTCATCGGCGATCGCACCCTTGGAGAAGGCGATCGTACTGAGTCCTAGGGCACCGAGTCCGGCTAACCAACGGCGACGACTGAGTAACGGAGCAAGATTCGTGGAAGCGTTAGAATCCATGGCGGTTAATCTCTCAAGGGTGAATCGGTTGATGAATCAGTGGGTCAGTCAATGAGTAAATCAGTCGGTGAATAAGTTGAATAGCTGTGTTAGCTAGCCCACACTCTCTATCATCGCAGTCTGTGCTAACTTTTATGAAAAGTCCTAGCCTAAAAAATAACAAAATCTGAGGTCATAATGTCGGATCCTATCAAGGTTTATAGCCAATTTGCACACCCAGCGACGATGTGGATTTTGTTTGGGTTGACGCTATATGCGATGTACACAGGGCTGCAATGGCGCAAGACTCGATCGGCAGTGGGCGAGGAGAAGAAGAAGCTCATCGCGGGTAAGTTTAAGGACACGCACCACAAAGTCGGAGCGCTGGCATTGTCATTGATGGTGCTAGGGACAATAGCGGGGATGGGCGTGACCTATTGGAACAATGGCAAATTGTTTGTGGGTCCGCACCTTTTTGTGGGTTTGGCGATGGCAGGAACGATTGCAGTTTCGGCTTCGCTGACGCCTTACATGCAGAAGGGGGCGGAATGGGCGCGAATCATGCACATTAGCTTGAATACGGTAATCGTTGGGCTGTTTGGGTGGCAGGCGTTTACCGGACTGGATATTGTCCAACGGATTATTACCAAGATGGGTACGGCATAGATTCGGTTGTCATAAGTTGCCCCAAATTGAACTCAAGGTATTACAGACCCGTTACATTTGGGGCGATCTATTGTGCTCTGACTTGCGTTTAGATCCCTTAGGTTCTGATAATAGAGAGTACTTGCTGTGTTGGGAGTAGGGTGAGGCGTTCAGGGCGTATTA
>JAYVVL010000313.1:0-3548 GCA_043787035.1 Synechococcales cyanobacterium | reverse complement strand
TTCTGATTTAATGACTGAAAATGTTTGATAATTCAGTGTGATTCCTGCAAGGCTTAGTTCTAGGGTTTGCAGTTGGCTAGGCCGTCGCAGCAATGCGCGAATTCGCGCTAGCAGTTCTTCCATCCCAAAGGGTTTGACTAGGTAATCATCGGCCCCAGCATCAAGTCCCGTCACCCGATCGTCCATTCGATCGCGGGCTGTCAACATCAATACAGGAATTGCGTTTTGTTGTTGTCGTAAGCGTTGACAAATCTCTAATCCCAATAACCCTGGCACCATCCAATCCAAAATCGCCATTTGATACAGATCGCCCCTTTGGAGGGATTCCCAGGCGAGGGTTCCATCACTCACCCAATCTACAACATAGTGATGCGATCGTAGGGTTTTCTGAATGGCGATCGCCAAATCTGGTTCATCTTCTAGTAGAAGAAGTCTCATAATCCTTTGACCATTGTTTCATTTGATCGATTTCTGCTTGTTGAGAGATGATAATAGCCTTAGCTAATTTTTTTAGTTCTGGGCGCTGTGTTTTTGACGAGAGGTCGTTTGCCATGACGATCGCCGCTTCATGGTGTGGAATCATGGCTTTAATAAATCGCAATTCATACCCCGCATCCGCAGCACCTAAGTCTAGATCCATTCTCATGGCGCTGATTTGTTTTGGTGACATATCCATCATGTGATTCATAGTACTCTGCCAAGCCATTGGAGTATTAGGTGATTTAGGATACCAATCGGTTCGCCACGCTTTCATTTGAGCGACTTCTTGGGTCTGGGCGCTGATGATTTCGGTGGCAAGTTTTTTCAGTTCAGGGCGCTTTGACTTTTGCAAGGCATCTTTTGCCATCACGACAGCTCCTTCATGATGGAAAATCATCGCATCAATAAAACGTAAATCATAGTTCTCATCGGCAGGTCCTAGATCCATGCTGTGATTCATAGCGGAATTCATTTTGCCATGATTCATTTCAGTTGTGGCAGGTGTCGCAGATGACATAGAGGTGGGAGTTTTGGCGATCGGACTACAGGCCGCAATCCATGTGGTAAAGGCGATCGTTCCAACGTTTACGCACAGGAGATTTCTAAAACGATGAGATGTCATGATGATAGTTCCAACTAAGAGGACTCATGTAACTGCTGATTAGATAGTCTATAAAAGTTTCTCATCTCAAGATGAAATTAAAGTGAAATCCCTTGATGGATCCGGGTTCCAGAGACCGTAAGGGCATGGCACGCTGTGCCCCCAACCCAACGAAAAAGAGGGCAATACGCCGATCGTTTCATGTTGATTTCATCGTAAGCGCAAAAAATGGAACTTAACTACAAATTGCTTGTTCAAATAACGGCTGTTGATTACTATGGCTCATTTCACGTCGCCGCTTTTCTCAAATATCACCCAAGCCTTGGGCGTCGTACCGATCGTCCGTCTCAATCACATCGACCCTATTTGCCATCACCATCACCTCTATCTAAAGCTCGAATCCTGTAATCCTGGCGGGAGCATTAAAGAAAAAAATGCAGCCTATTTAATTCAAAATGCAGAACAGCGCGGCATTCTTCGGCCTGGTGGGACCATTATTGAATCGAGTTCCGGTAACTTTGGCATTGGACTTGCGATGATCGGGGCGGCAAAAGGCTATCGTGTCATCATTGTGATTGATGCAAAAACGTCTATCACTGTACGCCGGATGCTGATTGCTTATGGCGCAGAATTGGTGGAAGTCCCCTTGAGTGCTGCCGATCGTCAAGGCTCTATGCAGGTGGCCCGGATGGACAAAGCGCAGGAATTAGCCGATAAAATGCTTAATTCCTGGTACGTTTGTCAACACAAAAACCTGGATAATCCCGAAGCTCACGCGCTTTACACGTCCAGAGAAATTGAATCAGCGTTTGGCGGTGCGCCCGATGCGATCGTAGTCGGTATCAGCACCGCTGGACAGATCGGCGGCATTGCTAAGTTTTTTCGGTCGCGCTATCCCAAGACTCGGATTATTGCGGTGGATGTGGCGGGGAGTGCCATTTTAGGAACACCGCGTCATGCTTATAAGATGACGGGTCTAGGATTGTCATTTGTGCCGCCTAATTTTTCAATAGATATGGTGGATGCCGCTTACAGTGTGTCCGATCGGCTAGCATTTTCCGTTTGTCATGCCTTGGGTAGACAGGAGGGTTTGCTCTTGGGGGCTTCGACGGGGGCGATTGTCGCTGGGGCGATTGCCGATGCGCAGGTGCAAACTCGGTTGGGATTGAAATCGCAAACCATGCTGCTGTTAAATCCTGACCGGGGCGATCGATATATGGAGACGGTTTATAATCCCCAATGGCTAATGGAGCAGGGAATTGAGTTACTCGAAGGCGATCGTCTGACGGACCATCTTCGATCGCTTCAAAGCGTTGTGCTACCATCACTTGTCCCTGCATAATCCGCCATGAAATCTTCTGAATCCTCAAAGTCCATCACGTTACTAGACCTTTGGCGTGAATTTTTACCGCTGTCGTTGAGCGATGTCACGATGGCCTGCGGGGACCCGTTACAGACGACGACCTTGGCTCATTTGCCCGATGCGAGAAACACAATTGCAGCCGTCGGCATTGCGCGGTCAATCGCGATCTTTTTTGAAAGTCCGATCATTATGATTCTCCATGCCTCCAATGCTCTTGCCCCAAACCCCGACTCACGCAGGGCGCTTTGGCGCTTTGTATTATTAGCAGGGTCGGGATTAAGTGGATTGCTCTTTTTATTAGCCGTGCCGATCGTCTTTTCTGTAGTGGGCGATCGAGCTTTGGGAATTCCGCCTGCCTTGTCGCCGATCGCGCGGCAGGTTTTACTCCTGATGGGACCTTGGGCCTTTGCGATCGCTTGGCGGCGATATTTTCAAGGGTTGCTGATCTATGACGGACGATCGAAGGCAATTGCAACGGCGAGTCTTTGGCGGTTGGGGACGATCGCATTGATTATGGGAGTGGGGTTTTGGCAGAAGGCTGCGGGGGGACTGCTGGCAGGTTTGGCGATGGTGAGTGGGGCTATTGTCGAGGCGGTGGTGGTAACGATCGCGGCTCGTCGATATCGCGTCACCGATTTGCCCGCACCGCCGACGGATCCTAAACTAAAAGCCTTGCCTAAAAATTTGCCCGAAGTTATCAAGTTTTATATCCCATTGGCCAATTCGATGATGGTGGTGTGGGGTGGACGAATGCTGCTGGTGGGGATTTTGGCTCGATCGCAGGATTCAGCATTAGCACTAGCGGCTTGGACGGCAGCTTGGGGAGTGATTACAGTGATTTCTAACTCAACTCGAATGGTTCAACAAATCATTATCAAATACCGTCACCAAGTGTCTGATACCCGGCTTTTGAAGTTTACGTTGACTGTGGGCTTGGTTTGTTCTTTTGCATTGTTCGTGATGAGTGGTACACCCATCGGGAATACAATCGTTACAGCATTTGTCGGGGACGATCGGGCGTTAGTCGCTAGTATTAAACCTGTGCTACAAATCTGTACCATCATTCCCTTACTAGTGGCGCTTCAGAATGCAACCCAAGGTTTT
>JAYVVL010000312.1:0-3549 GCA_043787035.1 Synechococcales cyanobacterium | reverse complement strand
GTTCGATCAGGTTCTTTGTCTTCAAGGGCTTGGATATCGTTCAGATATTGTCCGAGCGCGGCATGAAATTCGCTGATATCGGAGTCTGTAATAAAGCTTGTTATTTCGATCGCAATTTTCTCTTGGTTACGTTGAGCGGCGATCGTACTTTCTGTCTCCAAATCAATTTTTAGGGCTATCCTGGCCCTTCAAAAGCATTCACCAACGCAAACACTAAAAACAACACTCCCCCGATCGCCGTAACCCCCTTTTCAGATAAACGCGAAGCAATCGGTCTTCCGGCATACACCGCGATCGCCGCACAAATCGCATGGCCCAGCACCCCGCCGGCAACCACGCTCAGCGGACTATGCACCGCTGCCAAATTCGCCGTCGCAATCTGAGTCCGATCGCCCCACTCGGCCAAAAATGTCATGACAAAGGACTGCGACATGACCGCCCAGCCTGTTTTCATCGCAGATTCTCGTTCTGAAATTACATCACAAGCTTCTTGCTCCACATTAGCCAGGGTACTATTCTTCATCCGACTCGCGTCATACAACAGCTTCACCCCAAACACCAAAAATATCGCAATCGTACTGTAATGCACTATCGCTTTAGGCAATAGCGTCAACATCTGCCCCATCATCACCGATAACACTGTCATCAACGCTAATGCAGCCGTCGCCCCTACAAATACCCAACGCCGGGGGAACCGCATCGCTAAACAAAGCGAGATGAAAAAAGTCTTATCGCCTAACTCCGAAATCGTAATCAGTAACAGACTCGCTGTAAATCCCGAAGTAAACTCATTGGACATAATCATTCCCCATTAATTTCCCATACCTTAGAGCAATGCCATCGCATTGCGGGGAAGATGAAAAAACTATGAGAGAAATTCAGCATAATCCCTGCGTCTACTTTTCCAGGGTCAAATCTACAATAGTAGAGATCCTCTCGAACTGTATCTCAGGAAATCAGACCCATGAGTATTGTGCTGCCGCTGTGCTTATTAATTGCTGTTGGATGTCTCGCCTACGGGTGGTGGCGCGATCGCCGTCCCATCAGCGCACGCCAGGACAAACGCCGTGATCACGGAGGAAGCGTTCCGGCTCATCTGCTCCAAGCCGTCAAAGGCGATCGTGCCCTCGCCCGCCGATTGATCCAAGGCGCACGGCTCAAATATCCCGACAAAACTGAAAAGTGGTGTGTCGAAAAAGTAATTTACGACATCCAACGCGATGGAGCCGGAAGCGCATTTCGTCGCTAATCATCCGATCGCCGACTGCATTCCACAAACAAAATTTACACCGCCTCCAGAAACCCGTTCAGATGCAAAATGTAACGGAAATCACACAATTAAGAATTTGTAATAGAAAACCGACCTAAATCAGTTTAAGTTTACAGAAGCGTTTTTACGCACGATCGCACTTAGCCAATCCATCGTTGTAAAAGTAGTGTTGGGAAATTATTAAGATGAGCGACTTAGCATTAAAACTCCGCGAAGGCACCAAGAAAGCGCATACGATGGCAGAAAACACAGGTTTCATTGCCTGTTTCCTGCGTGGAACAGTCGAAAAGCAGTCTTATCGTAAGCTTGTGGCCAATTTGTATTTTGTGTATTCGGCCATGGAAGAGGCAATGCACCAGCTCAAAAATCATCCCGTGATGAGCCAGATGTACTTCCCCGAACTCGATCGCAAGGTCAGTTTAGAGCAGGACTTGGAGTTTTATTATGGGACAAATTGGAAGAACGAAGTGTCGCCATCCAAAGCGACTCAAGCCTATGTTGCGCAGATCAAGAAGATTGCAATAGATGATCCTGAGTTGCTCATTGCGCATCTCTACACGCGATACATTGGCGATCTGTCCGGTGGACAAATCCTCAAGAAAATTGCCGTGAATGCAATGAACTTGAATGAAGGCGAAGGCACCCACTTCTACGAGTTTGCGCAGATTCCGGATGAAAAAGAGTTCAAAACCATGTATCGCAGCACCTTAAATGGTCTAGCGGTGTCGGACGAAAAAGGCGATGCAATTGTCCAAGAGGCGAATGACGCCTTTAAGCACAACATGGACATGTTCCAAGAACTCGAAGGCAACCTAGTCAAAGCGATCGGCATTCAGCTCTTCAACTTGCTGACCCGCCGGAAGCGCAAAGGCACGACCGAACTCGAACCTGCATAAGTTTTGAGCAAGGGCGATAGAGTTTTATACTGTGAGTGCAGAGGAGGAATGGCAGAAATGCGATTGCTCCTTTTTTATGGGCATTGGTTTATCGGCGCGTTTTTGGTAGATAATTGCCGCAGTTTGACGTACAGTTTTTAGTTTTCCTATGAATCACCCCTCAAATCCGTCTCTGTGGGAACGCTTCACCCTCCAGTCTTTACCGCTCTATCAGTGGCGATCGGCAAGCTATGTCGCGCGCACGGTCGGCGTATTGCAGGGGTGGCGATCGGGGAGTGTGCTCTTTGCTTATGGAGATGCGATCGCACTGGGTTTTTTGGCAGTGTTGTTTGGCATGGCACCTTATGTCTCGACGACGTTGATTAGTGTGTTGCTCGTTGCCTGTATTGGTTTTTGGGGGCTGTTGACGCTGGCTGAGGACAAGGGGGAAACCGTTGGTTGGGGACTGACGCCGATTCATTTGGTGGTGATGCTGTACTGGGGGATTTCGACGGTGGCGGCAGGGGTGTCGCCGGTGAAGACCTCGGCGCTGATTGGGCTGGGCAAGCTAACGCTGTATCTGTTGCTATTTGTGGTGATGGCGCGGGTGCTGCGGGTAGAGAAGTGGCGATCGGCTTTGGTGAGCGTGTGTTTGCTAACGGCGCTTCCGGTGAGCTATTACGGGATATGGCAGTACTATGCAGGCGTTCCGCCGTTGGCCACCTGGTCTGATCCGGGTTCGGAAGCTGGAAATTTTACGCGGGCTTACAGCTTTTTAGGCAATCCAAATTTGCTGTCGAGCTATTTGATTCCTGCGGTGTCCTATAGTCTAATGGCCATTTTTGTTTGGCCTGGACCGATTCGCAAAACCTTGGCAGTTGTCATGCTGGGGTGTAATGTGGCTTGCATTATTTTCACGGGGAGTCGGGGCGCGGGGATTGGTTTGGTGCTGATGTTTGGGACGCTGGTGATGATGGTTGGGTTTTGGTTAGATTGGTATCGACGGAAGTGGGTGTTGCCGGCGATCGCTAGTGGATTGATTGGCCTTTTGGTTGTGAGTTTGGTGCTGGTGCCGTCCGTGCGAAATCGGGTGTTGACGATGTTTGTGGGTCGAGGCGACAGCAGTAACAATTACCGGATTAATGTGTGGCAGTCGGTGATTCAGATGATTAAGGCACGTCCGGTGTTAGGCATTGGGCCAGGAGATGATGCGTTTAAGAAAATGTATCCAACCTATTCACGCATTGGCTTTACGGCGCTGAGTTCTTATTCGGTGCTGCTCGAAATTGCGGTGGAGACAGGGTTAGTTGGGCTGTCGTGTTTTATATGGCTGTTGTTGGTGACGTTTACCCAGGCTGGCGTGCAGTTGCGCAAACTTCGAGATAGCGGCAATGTGCAAGGGTT
>JAYVVL010000311.1:0-9918 GCA_043787035.1 Synechococcales cyanobacterium | reverse complement strand
GCTTGGGTTATGTCCAGCGATATTCTCGTGGGCAAAGTCACCCCCAAAGGTGAATCCGATCAGCCGCCAGAAGAAAAATTGCTCCGGGCCATTTTTGGGGAAAAAGCCCGAGACGTTCGAGACAACTCTCTGCGAGTGCCCAACGGTGAAAAAGGTCGCATCGTTGATGTTCGCCTCTTCACCCGAGAGCAAGGCGATGAATTGCCGCCCGGTGCCAACATGGTCGTTCGGGTTTATGTGGCTCAAAAGCGGAAAATTCAGGTCGGCGACAAAATGGCGGGTCGTCACGGAAACAAAGGAATTGTTTCCCGAATTTTGCCTATTGAGGATATGCCTTACCTTCCGGATGGCACACCGATGGACATCGTGCTCAACCCGCTAGGGGTACCGAGCCGGATGAACGTGGGTCAAGTGTACGAATGCCTTCTTGGCTGGGCCGCAGACAAGCTCAAAGTACGGTTTAAAATCGTGCCCTTTGACGAAATGCACGGTGAAGAAAAATCTCGTGAGACAGTTCATCACAAGCTCTATGAAGCGCGTGAATACACGATCGATCACACCGGAGAAGGGGAATGGATTTACGCTGAGGACAACCCCGGCAAAATCCAAGTCTTCGACGGACGGACGGGAGAGCCGTTCGATCGGGCTGTGACTGTTGGCAAGGCTTATATGCTGAAGCTGGTCCACTTGGTGGATGACAAAATTCATGCTCGTTCAACGGGTCCCTACTCCCTGGTAACGCAGCAGCCATTGGGCGGTAAAGCGCAACAGGGTGGTCAGCGATTTGGGGAAATGGAAGTTTGGGCACTCGAAGCCTTCGGGTGCGCCTACATTCTCCAAGAACTACTCACGGTCAAGTCGGACGATATGCAGGGGCGAAATGAAGCACTCAACGCGATCGTCAAAGGGAAGGCCATTCCTAGACCGGGAACTCCTGAATCCTTCAAGGTTCTGATGCGAGAGTTGCAATCGCTTTGCCTAGACGTGGCCGTTCACAAGGTTGAAACCCGCGAAGACGGCAGTAGTCGCGATGTTGAAGTTGATTTGATGGCCGACGTCAGCTCTAAAAAAGCGCCGTCGCGTCCAGTGTATGAATCGATCGCCAGTGGTCGATCGATGGACGAAGACGAAGACTAAATCAATGAAGTGGAGTTAATGACTAATGGAGTTTGGATCTCCTTCCAAGATCTATTAGTCAACCGCCCATCGACTCAAGATTTCAGCAGCACCACTCAAGCCCAAAGCATTTCAGGAAGCAGCACGCGATGCCCAAGATTGAACAGCGATTCGACTACGTTAAAATTGGTTTGGCATCCCCAGAGCGGATTCGTCAGTGGGGAGAAAGAAGCCTTCCGAACGGTCAAGTCGTCGGTGAAGTGACCAAGCCCGAAACCATTAACTACCGCACCTTGAAGCCTGAAATGGACGGCTTATTTTGTGAGCGAATTTTTGGACCAGCCAAGGATTGGGAATGTCACTGCGGAAAATATAAGCGCGTTCGTCACCGGGGAATCGTGTGTGAACGATGCGGCGTAGAAGTCACCGAATCGCGGGTCCGTCGTCACCGCATGGGCTACATCAAGCTTGCGGCTCCCGTAGCTCACGTTTGGTATCTCAAGGGAATCCCGAGCTATATGGCGATTCTACTGGACATGCCGTTGCGAGATGTTGAGCAAATTGTTTACTTCAATGCTTATGTGGTCTTGAATGCTGGCAACGCGGAAGGGTTGACTTATAAGCAACTCTTGACCGAAGACCAATGGATTGAAATTGAGGACGAACTCTACAGTGAAGATTCCAAAATGGAAGGGGTCGAAGTGGGGATCGGTGCAGAAGCACTTCAACGCCTCCTCCAAGACATCACTCTAGATGAAGAAGCCGAACGTCTCCGCGAAGAAATTGCCGTTTCCAAAGGCCAAAAACGAGCGAAGTACATTAAGCGCCTCCGGGTGATTGACAATTTCATCGCAACGGGATCTAAACCTGACTGGATGGTTCTTGACGTTATCCCCGTCATTCCGCCCGATCTGCGTCCCATGGTCCAATTGGACGGCGGACGATTTGCGACGTCAGACTTGAATGATTTGTATCGCCGAGTCATCAACCGCAACAACCGTTTGGCCCGTCTGCAAGAAATTCTTGCCCCGGAAATCATTGTCCGAAATGAGAAGCGGATGCTCCAAGAAGCCGTTGATGCGCTAATCGACAACGGTCGTCGCGGTCGAACGGTCGTTGGCGCAAACAATCGTCCACTCAAATCCCTCTCCGACATCATCGAAGGGAAACAAGGTCGCTTCCGCCAAAACCTTCTGGGTAAACGGGTTGACTACTCTGGCCGATCGGTTATTGTCGTCGGACCTAACCTAAAGATCCACCAGTGTGGCCTGCCAAAGGAAATGGCGATCGAGCTATTTCAGCCTTTTGTCATTCATCGCTTAATCCGCCAGGGCTTGGTCAACAACATCAAAGCCGCCAAGAAACTGATTCAGCGAAATGATCCCCAGATTTGGGATGTGCTTGAAGAGGTGATTGAAGGGCACCCCGTCATGCTAAACCGAGCACCCACTTTGCACCGACTTGGGATTCAAGCTTTTGAGCCTGTCCTTGTTGACGGTCGTGCCATCAAATTGCATCCCCTAGTCTGTCCGGCCTTTAACGCCGATTTTGATGGGGATCAGATGGCGGTTCATGTGCCGCTGTCCATTGAAGCGCAAGCTGAAGCCCGACTACTAATGTTGGCTTCAAACAACATTCTGTCTCCAGCCACAGGCACTCCAATTATCACCCCTAGCCAAGATATGGTCTTGGGTTGCTACTATCTTACTGCTGAAAATCCTGTGGCTATAAAAGGCGCTGGACGCTATTTTGCAAACTTAGATGATGCCATCATCGCCTACGAGCAGAAGGAAGTTGAGATTCATGCCTACATCTGGGTTCGATTTGATGGCGACATTGAATCTGACTTTGATGAAGAACTGATTGAAGAAAGTTCAACGGATGAAGGCACGGTGACCAAAATATACAACTACCGTCGCACTCGCCACGATGCATCAGGCGATCTGATCTCTCAATACATCAAGACCACTGCAGGCCGCGTGATTTACAACAAAACCATTATCGACGTTTTGGGAGACTAGGGCCAAATCCTAGGGCCGAGCTTAGGCTCGGTCTAATTCTTTCATAAAAAACCGATCGAACAACCATAATTTCCGGTGGGCACCCATGGCAGAACAAAAGCACACTCAACTCTTTCGCAACAAAGTCATAAACAAGAAGCAGCTTCAAAATTTGGTAGCTTGGTCATTTCGCGAATACGGGACCGCACGAACAGCCCAGATGGCCGATGCTGTTAAGGATATGGGGTTTAAATATGCAACCCGT
This sequence comes from Synechococcales cyanobacterium, assembly GCA_043787035.1. Classification (GTDB taxonomy): domain Bacteria; phylum Cyanobacteriota; class Cyanobacteriia; order Leptolyngbyales; family Leptolyngbyaceae; genus JAAFJU01. The sequence goes on along the minus strand of JAYVVL010000311.1, from coordinate 6,537 downwards.
GCTGGCGTCTCGATTTCCGTCGATGACTTGCAGATTCCACCTACGAAGAAAGCCCTTCTAGCCGCCGCCGAGGAAACGATTCGCATTACCGAAGAAAAATATACGCGCGGTGAAATTACTGAAGTTGAACGATTCCAGAAGGTCATTGACACCTGGAACGGGACTTCAGAAGAACTTAAAGACGAAGTTGTCAAACACTTCAAATCTAATGATCCCCTCAACTCCGTTTACATGATGGCGTTTTCCGGAGCGCGGGGAAACATTTCCCAGGTCCGTCAGCTCGTTGGGATGCGCGGCTTGATGTCTAACCCTCAAGGGGAAATCATTGACTTGCCTATTAAAACCAACTTCCGAGAAGGTCTGACCGTTACGGAGTATATCATCTCATCCTATGGTGCTCGTAAGGGTCTTGTAGACACCGCTTTAAGAACAGCGGATTCCGGATACCTTACTCGTCGTCTTGTAGACGTTTCCCAGGACATGATCGTCCGTGAATACGACTGCGGCACCGAACGCGGCGTCCCGGTCCACGCCATGATGGATGACGATCAAGTCCTCATTCCGATTCAAAATCGCCTTCTAGGCCGCATTGTCGGTCAAGACGTGATTCATCCCGAAACAGGGGAAGTAATTATCGCGCGGAACCAAGCCATTCCTCAGGCGATGGCCGATCGCATTGGTAAAGCGAAAGTCACGGAAGTGATTGTCCGGTCGCCCCTTACCTGTCAAGCAACGCGATCGGTTTGTCAACTCTGCTACGGCTGGAGTCTGGCGCATGGCCATCTGGTTGATGTTGGCGAAGCAGTCGGGATCATCGCTGCTCAGTCCATTGGCGAACCGGGAACCCAGCTCACCATGCGGACCTTCCACACGGGCGGAGTCTTCACTGGGGAAGTGGCTCGTCAAGACAAAGCGAGTGCGGCTGGAACGGTCAAGTTTGGCAAAAAGTTAAAAACTAGACCTATCCGGACTCGCCATGGAGAGGACGTCTGCACCGTCGAGTCTACTGATACCAACAATAAAATCACCGTTGAAGGTCCAGAAGGAACTCAAACCATTACCTTCACCCAAGGAACCACCCTGATGGTTCAAGACGGCCAAGTCGTCAAGAAAGGCGAAATTCTCACCGAAGTTCCCCTATCAGGCCGATCGCGCAAGACCACTGAAAAAGCGTCCATGGACGTATCGTCCCACTTGGCTGGCGAAGTTCTCTTCGCAGATGTCGTTCCGGAAGAGAAGAAAGATAGACAGGGCAACACGACTCGCATCGCTCAGCGGGGGGGACTAATCTGGATCCTCTCTGGAGATGTCTACAACCTTCCACCGGGCGCTGAACCTAGCGTCAAGAACGGCGATCATCTGGAAAAAGATAGCGTTATCGCCGAAAGCAAACTTATTACGGAAAACGGCGGTACGGTCCGGTTATCTGAGCAAAGCGAAGGCAAAGGGGGCCGGGAAATTCAAATCATCACCTCATCCGTGATGTTGGATGACGCTACCGTGCGCAAGGTCGAAACCCATCAAGGTGGGGATCAATACCGCATGGAAACTAAAATTGGGCAGACCTTCTCACTCAAAGCGGCACCGGGGAGCCAAGTCACTGCTGGACAAGTCGTTGCCGAACTCATTGACGATCGCTACCGCACCAGTACGGGTGGCATCATCAAGTTCTCTGGCCTAGAAGTAGGAAAACGCGGCAAAGCTAAACAGGGGTACGAAATCCTTAAAGGCGGCACCGTCCTCTGGATCCCTGAGGAATCCCATGAAGTCAACAAGGATATTTCCTTGCTGATGGTTGAAGATGGCCAATTTGTCGAAGCTGGGACAGAAGTAGTTAAGGAAGTCTTCTGTCAAAGCAGTGGCATCGTTGAAGTCACCCAGAAAAATGACATTCTGCGTGAAATCGTGATCAAGCCCGGTGAGCTTCACATGGTGGACAGCTTGGATGGTCTAGTCACCCGTGAAGCTGCATTGGTGAGTCCTGGTCAGGAAATCATGCCCGGTTTGGTTGCCACTGAGTTGCGCTATGCGGAGTTTGTAGAAACGCCCGAAGGCCCAGCCATGCTGTTGCGTCCCGTCGAAGAATTTGAAGTTCCTGACGAGCCACCCGCACCGAAGCAGTCTGCATCGGGACCTGGATCGGGGAGCGGGATTCGTCTCCGCGCACTCCAACGCACAGCCTTTAAGGATGGAGAACGCGTTCGATCGATCGAAGGGATTGATTTATTACGGACTCAGCTTGTTCTAGAAGTAGACAAGGATGCCTCCATTGCTGCGGACATTGAACTGCTTCCGGGCGACACTGAAGATACGATGCGACTGCAACTCGTTATTCTTGAAACCCTTGTTATCCGCCGGGATATTGCCGCAGACACCACCCAAGGGAGTACGGATACGGACGTTTTGGTCAAGGATGGGGACAAAATTGACCCTGGTGCAGTGGTCGCTCGAACGAAGATTCTTTGTAAAGAGTCAGGCGTTGTGCAAGGAGTTCGCAAGGGCAGTGAAGCCGTTCGCCGTATTCTTATGGTTCGAGACGTCGATACGGTGACGATCACTTCCAAGGCGAAGGCAAAGGAAGGCGATCTGTTAGTAGCTCACGGCACGGTTGAAGAATCGGGTCAAGTGCTAGCCGTCAACGATGATCAAATCAAACTTCGCCTTGCACGTCCTTACCGAGTTTCACCGGGTGCCGTGCTTCAAGTAGACACGGGGGATCTGGTCCAACGGGGCGATAATCTGGTCATCTTGATCTTTGAACGTACGAAGACTGGGGATATTATTCAAGGTCTCCCCCGGATTGAAGAACTTCTCGAAGCCCGGAAGCCCAAGGAAGCCGGGGTCTTGGCCAAACAAAGTGGCATCGCCCAAGTAGTTTATGGCGACGATGAGTCGGTTGAAATCAAAGTCATCGACGACGATGGACTAATCACCGAGTACCCTGTTGGCCTAGGCCAACAGTCTATTGTGATTGACGGCGATCGCGTGGCCGCAGGGAGCCGTCTGACCGATGGTCCAGCCAATCCCCACGATTTGCTCGAAACCCTTTTTATTGCCAACAACGAACATCTTGGAACCTACGAAGCAGCGCTCGCGAGTCTTCGAGTAGTTCAGTCTTTGCTTGTGAACGAAGTTCAAGGGGTTTATCAATCCCAAGGCGTCGAAATTTCGGACAAACATATCGAAGTTGTGGTGCGTCAGATGACCTCCAAGGTGCGCGTCGATGATGGTGGAGACACTACGATGCTACCGGGCGAACTCGTCGAAATGTACCAAATTGAGCAGGTCAATGAAGCGATGTCCATTACGGGCGGCGCTCCGGCGAAATACACGCCTGTGCTATTGGGGATTACTAAAGCCTCGCTCAACACCGACAGCTTCATCTCGGCGGCCTCTTTCCAAGAGACCACTCGTGTCTTGACCGAAGCCGCGATCGAAGGCAAGTCCGACTGGCTGCGTGGCCTTAAGGAGAATGTCATCATTGGACGTTTGATTCCCGCAGGAACTGGGTTCAATGCCTACGAAGAGACGGGAACCCCCGATGTCGATCTGACCTACGACGTTTTAGATGACGACCTGATGGACCTGTCTGAAATCGTAGACGATCGGACGGCTCGTGCTTACGGACTCGACAGCATGGAGGATCGCCCAAGCTTTAGTTTTGAGAGCTTCGGCAGCACTCCGGCTCCCGTGGAAGAGCTGGCCAGCGGGTTTTCCCCTGTTGTTGATGACGATGAGCTGATTGACGATAGTTCATCCCTTGACTTGGATGATGACGATGACTAGAGTTCTCTAATCTTCATTGATGGTTATGTTTTTGAACGCGTGACATAAAATTTAAGGATTGATTGAGGAGGGGAATTCCCCTCCTTTTTCATGACTTTTAGGTCGAGAAAACTCGATCGGCAGTTTTATAAAAACCCCTTTACACTGAAAGATAACCGCCTTATACAATTTCACTATGAACGCTTGGAACGATCGCCTTAACAAACTTACAGGCAAAACCCGTTTTATTGTTAGCCGAATTTTGATTCATCTCAAAGGCCCGGAAGTACCAACCCTCTTAGGCGTGATGAACCGTGCAGCACAAAGTGCGATCGACAGCGACGGGGATCTATACGTTCTTGGGCAGTCTTTAGTTGAAATCTGTGAAAGTTTACTGCAACGTGAGAGCAGTTGGATCGCGGCTAGTAACGAAGGTGAAGTCCTCTGGTCTGAGGAAGAAGCCAGCGAATACCTCAACGAACTCTTCACCGATTCCACCAGTCGCTATCTCAGCGATGCGGGCGACGAACGCGATTTCCCAGGCGACTCCGAAGCCCTCAAAATCCCCATAACATCTAACTTGGTGGTCATGATCTCGATCGCTTGTGAAGGAGAAGTCCCACAGCTCGAAGCCGATCTTGCAGACATCTCTGCCCTCAAACAAGCCCTAAGCCAGCTTTGCACCCTCCAATCCCAAAACCGATTTCGGTCCATTCAGCTTAACTTCTCTCCAGACCAAATCGGCTACGTTCTCACCGACGATCATGTCCTTCAGCAATTTCCCGAACTCATTCCGCTGTAAATCGTTTCAACATTGACAGCACTAAATTCACTCTTTAAAATTCACAATTCTAAATTTACTTACCACCATGTTGCAAAAGTTCACCCGTTCTCTGATTCTGATTTCCGCCTTGATCCCCTCGATCGTTCTAGCGAGCTGTGGTCAAAATGAAAACAGCGTCCAACCGCCTAACACTCCTCCCGGAGAACAGCGTAGTGCCTCCGGCAACTCAGCCAAAGCGCCAGCTATCCGAAATCAACAAAAAATTGCAGACGGAGAATACGGGGTTCAGCAAGCCAGTTTCGACGATACTGACGGTGAATACAATCTGCTGCTACTCAATGCACCGAGCGCAAACTTTCGTAGTAATGATCTGCAAATGGCTCGCCTGACCGACGATCAAATTAAAGAGGGTAAAAAAAGCTATCTCAAAGTCGAAAACCAGAAACCCGTCCTCTACCTCACTGAAGACTTCAAGCTGGAATACACTCACAACGTGGTCGAAGAACGGACTAACCCTAGCACTGGGCGAACCGAAAGCGTCGTCGTTCGGCAAGAGTCGAACTTTTGGGGTCCATTTGCTGGATCCCTCGCAGGTAACGTAGCTGGCCAAGCTATTGGCGGAATGCTTTTCCGGCCTCAGCATTACGTCCCCCCCATGTACCAGGCTGGCGTTCCCATGAATGGCTACGGCGGCTATGGCAATAACTATCGCGACGCCGTCGGTCAATACCAACAGCGTTATCAACAGGCTCCCGCCGTCGAACGCAACCGCACCACCTTCCGAGCCAACGGCCAAAATCCGAGCGGTCAAAACCGAAACAACTCGGGGATCAGCAATCCTAGAGACATGACCAACCGCGATCGATCGACCGGTTCCGGCGTCGGCTCCAGCGATCTCAAATCCGGCAACCAATCCACCCGCACCGAACGCACCCCCGATCGACAACGCTCCGGCGGATTCGGTAGCGGACGCGCTAGGACCTCCGGACGCCGACGTTAACCCATCAAAAATCCATCCAATCCCATTCGTCTACCCCACTCCTACGGAGGATCCGTTAAGCGAAGCAACGCATCATTGCATCCTCCCAACAACGCATCATCTCCCCAAACCCCCATTCCACCACCATCTGCCCTAACCCTCGTGACCCTCTTCCCATGATCGAAGTCGAAGTCCACCAATATCTCCGCACCCTCCTCCGAGAACAACCCGAATCTATGTGGGCGCACCATCTCACCATGGCCCGTCTAATCGCGCGCGCGCTTCGCCTCGGTCGCAGCGCCTTGATCCAAACCGGAACCACCGCAGGCTACGACGCTCCCTACCGATTGAGCTATCTCCTCCCCATTCTGCTCTGGCCCGAACCCGTCCTCCTTATTACCCCCATCCATATCCAAACCCATCTCCTCACCGTCGAATTTCCAAGACTTCAACAGTGGCTCCAAGTCTCAAAACCCATTCAAATCGCTGATCCCTACTGGATTAAATCCGTCTCTCCGCGCCAACTTCCGATCGGAATCCTCCTCGCAACCCCCGAACACTGGCTGCGCGATCGTCTTGAACACCGGGGACAGTTTCCAGAAAAAATCCTCACACTCATCGACGGCGTAGATAATCTCGAAACCCAAGTCCGAACCATCCTCAGTGTCCAACTCCAACCCCAACATTGGGATCACCTTGCCCTCAACTATCCTGAACATATTGGCCTCATTCGAGATCTACGGGTCCACCTCACCCATCAACTCTTCCAACACCCGCCCAACCCCACCAACAGCTACCTGATTGAACCGATCGATCGCACCGAACTCCTAAACCTTTTGACCAAACTCCAAACCATCACCTCTCTGCCCTTCCCTTGGACCAGCCTGATCCCGGTCGTTAAAAATAGCACCCTCTGGGCGACAGTCGATCGCACGATCGGCACCTTCACTCTCACCCATAGTCCACTCCAAATCAGCGATCCCCTTCGATCGATTTGGCAACAACAACC
>JAYVVL010000310.1:0-9928 GCA_043787035.1 Synechococcales cyanobacterium | reverse complement strand
CACTTGTCGCCTCTACGGAATGGTTGGAGATAGACGTAAAAACGAATTACTTGCGTTTTAGGGACGAGTAGCCTTCCTAGTTGGGTTGGAAGCTGCGGTGTAGACGGTAGCAGCAAGGTCCAAATCAAGCAGCGATCGCGCCACTTCTCCCTGCAAATAGTACGCATTGATATCACCGTTGGACCCGGTCACCCAATTCTGATCTTACAAGCCCTGACCTCACAAACTGGACTACAACACAACCGATCGTTCAGCTTTTGCCCGGAACCTATGAAAGCGATCGTCAGGTTCTACCCGGAACCCTTCATCGTCAGTTGGTCTTAAATCACGAAGGCCAAAACTATCGCTTTTTACGAACTGCTGAAACACCAGAACATCTGCGTCTGTGCTGCGACGTCTGTGAACGATCGAACCGCGCAATTGTAATAACGGTGCTAGGACTCGAACCTGCGTCAGGGTTCGGACTCTGGGAGCGCGTTTCGATCGAGGAACAGGGAATTGAGAATTAAAGACCCTTCAGCCAGTCTAACACCCGCGTATTCACGACATCAGGGCATTCATCATGGGGACAATGACCCACGTTTGGGAGATACACCAGCGTGAGTGCGGGATTGAACTCAACAAATTTTTTGGCGATTTTGGGCGGGACGAACTGATCTTTTTCACCCCAAATCATCAACATCGGCAGCGTGAAACCCTTCATTGCTCCCCGTGCCGTATATTCTGGCGGCAGCGCACGCTGACTCTGGACCATGGTAGCAAGCGCACGGGCAGCTCCGGGTTCGTAGGCAGGAGAGGACAGTAAATCAATGAGTTCCGCATCAATGCGCGATCGATCGGTATAGGCTCCTTTCACCCAATACCGAATAATTCCCGGCTGTCGAACTAGACGAAAAAAGGGTACAAAAAAGGGCGGGAATGTAATCAGACGCTTGACAATAGCGCCGATCGGAACCGTAAAGGCGCTAATTCTAGGAGACAACCCGATCGCTGAGAAGTCAGGTAAATTGAGCCATGCGATGGCCCTCACCCACTCCGGATGCTTGGCCGCTAGCCCCAATCCCACCACCGATCCCAGCGAGTTTCCCACCACGACCATCGATCGACCCACCACTTGCTCAATGAAGTCACAGACTTGTTCGACCCACAGCGCAGTGCCATAGACGGTGGAGGTTTTTTGGGAGGACCCGAAGCCAAGCAGATCAATCGCGTAAACAGCCTGATCTTGGCTCAGTGCTTCTACATTATTGCGCCAATGTCTGACTGATGCCCCAAACCCGTGGATGAGGAGCAATGGGGGTCGATCTGTGAGAAGGTCCGTTTGCGCAGGATGATAGGTATACGCGATCGATTGACCGCGCCAAATCCAGTGGTGGGACGAGTGAGGGTGCGGATAGGTGAGGTGCTGCATCCTACAATTGTTGCATTCTGTGCATTATTTTCACAAGGATATGAATGAGACAGTAGAATGAGGGGTAGAATATAGCTCTTGTTAAAACGCACTTGAGGTAGAAATACCCGCTTTCGTTGGGTCTTGATCCCTCGATCGCCGTTGATTCAAGGCTTTCAAAATTGTTCCATTCACAAAACGGTGCCTGTGTCGGAAAGAGAACCCAGACGATTTAATCGCGATCTACCCATGATCAACGAACGTATCCGCTACCCGACAGTTCGGGTAGTAGGTGCTGAAGGTGAGCAGTTGGGGATTATGACTTCCCGTGAAGCCCAAGAGATAGCGGACGGTAAAGAGCTTGATTTAGTGCTCGTTAGCGATAAGGCGGATCCGCCGGTCTGTAAAATTATTGACCACGGGAAGCATAAGTTCGAGCAAGAGAAGAAAGCAAAAGCTGCGAAGAAAAATCAGCATAACGTTGAGACGAAAGAAGTCAAAATGCGTTACAAGATTGAGAAGCACGATTACGATGTGCGTCTGTCGCAGGCGGAACGCTTTCTTAAGGACGGCGATAAGGTCAAGGCGACAATCATGTTCCGTGGACGAGAGATTCAGCATAGTGATCTAGCTGAGGTCTTGCTCAAACGGATGGCTGAGGATCTTAAAGAGATTGCTGAAGTGCATCAGTGGCCGAAGAAAGAAGGCCGCAACATGATGATGATGATGGCTCCGAGAAAATAGTTCGGATGGGTCTCATCATTGAATTTTAAACCGGGTTAGCGTTCAGGCGTTGGCTCGGTTTTGTTGTTAGATAAACCCAAGCTGTTCCCGAATCCAGGATCTAAACGATCGAACAGTTTCTAAATATCCACTGGTCTTCGATGTTTCCACAAACCGCCCCAACATCTCTTTACCAAATTCATGCTCAGGTGACGGAGACATAATTTCTAGCGAACCTCGGCTATAAGTCAGTCGCAGCCTTCGATCGCTCAGTTCGGTTAGCAGTCGTTCGTAGGTCTGCCAGCTAATCCCTGAAAGATGAATAAGGTCAGTGCTGGGAGGCGTTAGGGTTGCAGTCATGGTCGAATCCTGCACAAGAATGTCTTTAGATTAACTCAAAAGTCCGATCGGTGTCGTTGAGGACACCCATTCCAAATTCAAACTGTTGAACTTAACGGTCAAATTTTCGTAATTGAAAACGTTCCTGCTTGGGTCAATGAAGAAACGGGTGAACAACTTTTCGCGCCTTCGACGGTTGAGTCCGTTCAGCGATCGATTCTGAATCGGAGGACGCCCGATCGGTTTACTAATCGCTGACACAATCGTGTATTGGGTTTGAGGTCGTGGTCAGTTCTAAGGGATTACAGCTTTGAATGTAACCTTCTGATGAATACCGTCGAATTCGATGCAGCATTGGTTGAGGACGTTACGGCCCAGGATAATCTGGTTGTCGAGGAGTTCGCCGCTGTAGCCGTAAACTTTTACCGCTCTGATGGTTGTGTCGCCGATCGTTAGATTGAGATAGGCCGCGATACTCTGATCCGCTTCACCGCCGATGCCTTGAATAATGGCGGTGGAACGGCTGACTTGCAATTGCAGGGTGGAGATGACTGCAAGTGGGACCAGTGTGCAATCGGAGCCTGTGTCGAGAAAGGCGTCAATTGTGGTGCTGGGGAATGGGGTTTGCCAGTCAGGACGTGTGAGTTGTACGAGAATAATTGGAGCCTGAGGAATGCCGGGTTCCAGGGATTGATAGGGATACTGCATGGGATGGAGGCGCTAGGTAAATCGAGTGCCACGAACCATGATTCTGGGTTCTTGTTCGAGCACTTGGCGGATGAGCAGGTCTTGGTCAGGGCGTTGGGCAAAAATCCGATGGGCGAGGGCTTGTTCGTTGGTATCGTGGTCCAGGACGATGCCATTCTCGAATGCGACAAATTCGCCGGGATAGGTGATCAAAAGTTGTGGTTTGGTGATGTCAAAGAGCGCCTCTTGCCGATCGAGGTATGCGAGACGCTCGATCGGGATGTGGGGTGTGATGTCTGTATGGCGAGAAATCGTCATGGGGTTCAGAAAGGATATTAGGGGCATTCCAATCATAGCGATTTTGTTTCGGTTTGCGATCGATCGTTGGGATTGCCCATCGATCGATCAAACGCCAAACTAAAGTCGTAGCGTACCGATCGAACTCAACGGTCAAATTTTTGTAATTAAAAACGTTCCTGCTCAGGTCAATGAAGAAACGGGAGAACAGCTTTTCGCGCTCTCGACAGTTAAGCCCATTCAGCGATCGATTCTGAATCGGAGGACGCCCGATCGGTTTACTAAATTTCCTGCTCGTGTTTGAACGGAGCGGAAGTCAAGACATCGAATAATTAATTCACATAATGTTCTAATATAGATTCGACATCAACAGTGACGAGCTTCAAGTATCCATCTAGATATATTGGACCATCCGATAGATCTTCATTTTGAGTTGATGGAATCCAAAATGAACTTGAAATTTTGGAACTGGAAGAATCGTCTGCTGTGGAAGATTTCAGGTGCTGATACAAAAGATATTCATAGACAAATTGCTTCCGGATACTCCGCTCTTTCAGTTCTCCTATATTTACTGAATCTTGCAAATAGCTCAATCTCAAATACTTAATGTCAATTATCTCAAACTTAAATAATGACTCCAGAAATAGGTCAAATTCTTTTTTCAATTTATCATATATTATTTCACGAAAAAGAGACTCGAAAAAAACACCAGTCCCACACAATTCATTATCTATGACATTGATATTTAATTGAGGTAGTAGCTGCTTTTCAAACGCATCAAACGTTACGTAACCACTCTCGATTGCCACGTAAAAAACATGATTAAAATGTTTCATAGTTCTCAACTGGATAGAAAAAGATTTTTCGGGAACTGATTTCTTAAAAGTAGCATAAGACCAATATGAGTAATACTCTTTTGGTAATCGAAAATTTATGCATAATATTCCACATTCTTCTTTATATATATCCTCTAATTTTTTCATGGTATGAGATTGTGAAGGCTGATCTATGTAAGCTATTTTTGTATAACCATCCTTAAAAAAGGAACTCTTAAATGAAGTTTTGTATCCATAATCATCCCAATTATCAGACCATATAGAATATTGTGAATCATATTTCTCTTCTATTTCCATAGATGGGGAAATAACAATATCTGGCTTTAAATTAACTCTCTTAAGAGTAAATATATTTGATAGATTAACTAGTTTCATTGTTGAATCTAACCTTGCAAGAATGTCCTGTGAAATAAATTGACGATCGAGAAATGCGACATGCTCTGCTGGGACATTTTCTACAATATAAGTTAGACAGGCAGATTCCCAAACAGTATGAAAATTGCTAATTCCCCAAATCTCCCCATCATCAGCCTTTTGCCAATTCCCATATAGGAACTGCTCAATCGCATCATAAAAATCACAATAATCTGAGTCTTTAATTGCTGTTCTTTGGTCAATTATCTCAAGTGCATCTTTAAGGCTATCAACAACCAATTGATAGCTCTGTTCCACAAATAAACTATCTTCAATGCCTAAATAACGTTGCTGAAAATTCTCTGCTAAAGCACGCACCTCCGGGTTTATCTCATCTCCTAATTGAAGTTTAACCTCTTGAACTAAATAGCAGTACATCGCCACTATATCTGTGGATTGAAACTGAGATTCTTGACGGGGGAGTATCATTGAGTCTACATAAATTGTTCCATTTTGAAGGAAAATACCTTTATGTAGATATTTATAGATTTGACTCACATCGACGCGATCGGAATGTCCTAACCGATATGTAAGAGCAAGAATTTTAAGTTCATCGTAAGTGTCTAACAGTGACCCTATTCCATCCAATTTTGAATAAAATATAATAGATTCATCTAAACTAGAAGCTGATTGAGCACCCGCCTCTCCTTGAAGAATTCCGTCACGATCTCTAGTCAAAAGTGAACTTAAAGATTTAAAATATCCTTTTTCTAGGCAGAGATGTTTGAACTGACGCAAGACTTTGTAAAGCATAAAGTACAAATCTTTCTTAAGGACGAAAGATTGAAACTCATTTTCTTCAAATCCTTTGGGCAAACAGAATATTAGCCTATTACCTTCCTTTTTAATTCCAACGAAGGAGTAATAGTCATAAGTTTTGCAAACTAACTCATTAAATATAAACATACTTTAGTAATTATAATGGCATGTCATCTAAATCCGATGTATGTTGAATAGGGGCTAAGTCATGAAAATATTTCATTAGCCAGGTCGAATGAAATAGAAGATCAGCAAATGTGACTAATTTCTTATCATTATTACTATTTCTCTTTGAAATTACTTGTTCAAGAGGACGTCGATCTTTAGCAAATACACTGTCCCAAAGATAAAACATTAATTTATCTCTTATTTGTTGCGACAGAATTTCATTATTTTCAGGTTTTATAAACCACCAACCAATCTGTTTATCTTCAATCTTACGAATACTTTGAGAATTAGAACAGATGAAATAATTTATACCTCGAATACATCTAGACCATTGTAGTTCCTCTTTCTCATCATCTTCATCTCCAGAATGATTAATAAGGATTACATTTTTAAGACTATGAGGAGGATACGAAAGAATGCCAGGAGATTCTACATATTCCCAATCCCATCGCCTTTTAAAAGCACTGTCAAGGTAGTAAATTGATTCATCTGAAGTATTTATAGTTGCGAGAATAGAAAGATTTGGAGGAATGCTGACTTTGCCGTTTCTCAATAATCCTATAAGTCGTCTGCAATTATGAAAGCAATCATGGTCGTGATTTTCATGAAGTTCTTTTTCCTCGTGATTAAAGAATTTATCTAAAGGTAAAGTCGCCCCATTTTTTTGGGTTAGATGAATTGTTTCGCCTACTAACTTAGGCTGGTATCCAATAACACTGAATAATGCCATTAACTCTAGGTCGGATAAATTTATCTCATATGAGGACCAGTTATCGTCGTCTCTATCTAGCAACTGAAAAATTGGGCCAAAAATAGCAGAAGCATTACCTCGATTTAGCTCATCAATAACTAGTAAATACTGTTTTTCATCATGATTATCCAAACCACGATAAGCATTACCTAGTGCTTGTAAAAAATGTCCTGGGTAAAATTTATATAAAATGCTGTGCCCCTGGCTTTGGGGCATTAATTTTCCCATGAAATCAGCATATGTATACTCAGGATGGAAAACCGTTTTGACCGTATCGGTAAGCATCTTAGTTTTCCTGTCAAACTTAATGCCGAGTTGTTCAGTAGCGATCGATCGGATCTTATAACTCTTTCCTGTACCAGGACTGCCAAACAAGATTTTCTGTAGCGGTTTTCTTTGGACCATATGACCTAATACTCGTTATTAATTCATGCAAGCATAATTTTAACCCCATACAGCAGAATTCTGCTACAGTTTCTCGCAACAAGCGGTGACTTATTTGCTAATGAAGGGCGATCGCCCCTCCTTTAACACCGATCGCCCTTTCCCACGGTTTACGATAGAAAACGTCGATCGCTTTACCAAACAGCCCTGACACGGGGATACGCCAAAATTTTCTCATCACAGCTTACCAGCAGAACATCATATCGCCGAGCAATCGCCACCACAATCCGATCGCCTCTCCTCACGGTGAAATGGCTCCGGGGCAAGACTACTGGCGCGGCTCCTGCAATATCCAGAGCCATGTATGCGTATCCAACAAAATCATGATCCCAACGCATCCCATAAATCCGTCATCGGCGCATTTTAGTTCACCCAACGCGTCAAAAAATACTCGATCGTTATCTTAATTATTTCTGCGTTGAGAATGTGATGAGGAATTAGAGTGTTGGTTCTGCGAATAAATGCGGAAACCTAGTGAAGAACACTGACTAATCCCGCCTCTCATGAAAATCCTTCACATTATTCCATCGGTGTCGCTGGTCTACGGGGGTCCTAGCCAAATGGTCGTGGGGCTAGCCAAGGCGCAGGCGGCACTCGGTCATCAGGTAACAATTCTCACCACGGACTCCAATGGCGATCGAGGTCAAGCACCGTTGGACGTGTTGTTGGGCGTTGCGGTTCAGCAGGACGGCTATGAGATTGTGTACTTTCGCTGCACGCCGTTTAAGCGCTATAAGTTTTCAGTCGGGTTGTTCGGGTGGCTCTGGGCCAACGCTAAGACTTACGATATTGTCCATATCCACGCGCTGTTTTCACCCGTGAGTTCGATTTCAGCAACGATCGCACGATTGCAGAAATTACCCTACGTCTTGCGACCTCTAGGCACCCTTGATCCGGCTGATTTGGCGAAGAAACGACTCATTAAGACCCTTTATGCAACGGTACTGGAGAAACCCAATCTCATCGGCGCGGCGGCTGTTCATTTCACCAGTGACCAAGAAGCAAAAGTCTCCGAGCGATTTGGGGTGGTGACAAATGATTGGGTGATTCCGTTGGGGGTGATGCTACCGGAAGGATCACAAACGAGAGAAGAAGTGCGATCGCGATACCACATTCCAGCGGGCAAACCTGTTGTGCTGTTCATGTCGCGTCTTGAACCGAAGAAGGGTCTGGATCTCTTGATTCCAGCATTAGAACGGTTGGCTCGTGGCGTGGATTTTCATGTAGTGATTGCCGGAGCCAATCCGCAGGATCCTGAGTACGCAATGAAGATAGAACGCCGGATTCAGCGATCGGTCTTAGACGATTGCTGTACGATTACAGGGTTTGTTACAGGAGCGTTAAAAACTGATCTATTGCGTTGCGCCGATCTATTTGTATTGCCATCTTACTATGAGAACTTTGGCATTGCGGTAGCTGAAGCAATGGCTGTGGGTGTTCCCGTTATCATTTCCGATCAGGTTCACATTCACTCAGACATTACAAACTCAAACTCGGGCTGGGTGTGTCAGTGTCAGGTTGAGAGTATTGAGACGGCGTTGAGAGCTGCCCTGAGTAGCATTAACGATCGGATTCTTCGGGGCCATAATGCAGCCATCCATGCCAACACTTACTACAGTTGGCCCGCTATTGCACCTCAGGTGATTGCGAAGTATCAGAGCATAATCAATTAGCACTTAGCGATCGTTATGGTTGCAGAAAAGCGTTGGATTTGAGAGAGTGTGGGTAGGCTTTTGGTCTTGATACCCAAATACCTTGTCTTACCGTTCTTATGTGGTTTATGCCTACCTTCCCCAACTATCGTCCCAAGCAGCTTTCTCTTGGCCCACTTGAGTCTGAGATTCTCAGTATTATTTGGGATTTGACCACGGTGACGGTTAAGGACGTGCATCAGCGAATTTTGAGTAATCCCGATCGCGAACTAGCCTACACCAGCGTGACCACCGTCCTGAAACGGCTGACGGCAAAGGGTTGGCTAATGTGCGAAGCGAGTAGTAAAGTTCATGTGTGGACGACGAGGTTGAGCCGGGAACAGGCTAATGCAATCTATGCTTATGACCAACTCCATCAGTTTTTAGACGTGAGCAACCCGGACCTCGTGGCGGCCTTTGCGGATGAGATGGACCAAACGAACCTCGATAAACTAGATGCGATCGCTCAACGGCTGAAGGACCTTCGAGCGACGCGGGGGAATTGACCCATGCATGGACTTTTGTTTACGTTTGCGGGGTCGAGTGCAGTGGTGCTTCGGATGCTGTGGCACTGGTCGCTGAGCGATCATTCGGGGAAGAGCGATCGCGGAAGCTGGAATCAACGGTGGATTGCGGCGATGTTTTCATTTGTGCTGCCGCCGTTGTTGTTGCTGACGAGTGCGATGGCGCTGTTGTGGATGGGACCGCAGGGGATGGGGATCAGTCGCCTTGAGGGCATCGGAACCTATGGGGCGAGTGCGGGTTTTTTGATTGGGGCTATTGCGATCGGGTTTAGGTTGGTAACGAGTGCGAGGGCGTCGATTCGTCAGTTGCAGCAGTACCCTATGCAGACGTGGGATGCGCTAGGGCTGCGGGCGCGGTTTTTGCCATTAGATGTGCCATTTATTGCGCAGGTGGGCTTGTGGAATCCGGAAATTGTGATGAGTCGGGGACTGCTGACCCAGCTTGATGCGGATCATCTCAAGGCGGTGATTGCCCATGAACAGGCGCACGCGCAGTACCATGATACGTTTTGGTTTTTCTGTTTTGGAGGGTTGCGGCGGTTGACGGGCTGGTTGCCGAAGACCGATGCGCTGTGGCAGGAGTTGCTGATGTTGCGAGAACTGCGGGCCGATCGCGTTGCCGTGCAGAAGACCGATCCGCTGCTATTGGCTGAAGCCTTGGTCATGTTGGTGCGATCGCCCATGGAGCATCAGGATTGGGCCGCGACGTTGAATCCTGAAATGCCATGCGATCGCTTTGAGGAACGAATTAATGCAATTTTGGATGCGGAGCCGTTGCTGCCGATTCCCGGCTGGCAGATGAGTGCGATCGTTTTGGCGGGGTTGTTGCCACTGCTGACGGTGCCGTTCCATCATTGAGGCATAGATACTACTAGAGACCCACTACTCCAAACGATCGACGTCCA
>JAYVVL010000309.1:0-3566 GCA_043787035.1 Synechococcales cyanobacterium | reverse complement strand
CGGCTTGAGGGGAACCACCGAAGCCCATCAGAAGTTACAGGCGAGCGGCTATTCAAAATCTATCGGGACATTTAGGCGACATCTCGCAACGGCGATCGATGCTGGGGAATGGCCCACTGATTTGGTGGCGTTGGATTTGGTGGCAGATTTCGAGGTTAGGCGAGCGGTTAATCCGAAAGACAACTCTGTGAGATGGCTTTGGTTTGAGTAAGTCGATCGATCGGGAAATAGAGAAGCGATATTTCATCTTCAGAGGTCTGGGGCAAGTGAATCACGACACCATCCGCACCATCCGCCGCCGCACGGGTGAGGATTTTGGTGATTAGTTCTGGCGTTGGATCAGTTTTCAGCGTTGCGATCGGGGTCACGATGCGATCGCCTCCCAGACTTGAGAGGGAACGTAGCTCAAATCTTCGCTAAGCAGTCGAAGCGAGTCGGTAGTATGCGATTTTTGCCGTTCAGATTTGATGAAATCAAGCCATTCGGCGAGATCGACCACACTATTTTGAGGTGAGGCACATGTCGTGTTAATCATATTAGTATCGACATGTGCCTCACCATGAGACCTACGCCCCACAAGGTTTTTAAGCCATTTGAGCTTCTGAGCGTCTACAACGTAGATCCGAGTTAACTTGCCAGATACCCGTTTTTTAGAACTGGTCCGATCAATGCCTACCCAGTCGAGGATGACCCCGATCGCCTTCACGCCGCCGATGTTTTTCGCCCCACCCCACCCGAAGCCTTTTTCAAATTGGTTGGGGTGTTTTTTGATGTATTTATGGATCGGATCCACTAGTTTAGTGGTAAGTGTTGTAATCTCACCGCTCCAAATCCCCCGGATTAAATCCCCTGCGCCGCTTTTGTCGATGACCCACGATTGCAACGCAGCTTTGCTCCAATCCTGTGGAGTGGATGCGTTCCGATCGATTGATTCGGCGGTGTGAGCCGTGCTTTTGGCTACGTCTAACACCCGCTCCAAATTTCGCACTTCCGTGCGGGTCCGACCGTCACGATCGAGCATGACATCGAGCGCAATCACCGACTGGAGCCGATAGAAAATGCCGAGGTAGTATTTCTCGATCGATAGTCGCTCCTCTGGGTCCAACGCTTTTTTCTCGGCTTCTTTCTCCAGCGCCTTGATTTCGTCGTCCGTTCGATCGGGCGCTTCCTCGACTGCGACGCCGTGTGCTTCTTTCAGCGCCGCCGTCGCCGTCGCGATCGTTTTCCCCCATGCCGCCGCCTCTTTACTATCGATTGCCGGGTCGTATTCCTCAATGCGTTTCCCCTCTAGTCGGAGGTGTGCGAGCACGGAATCTCGGAGTGCCGTCATTCCGAGATTCCGGGAAACCTCGATCGATGCCAGCATCAACAAATTCCGGCTCTGATAGTCCATTGCATCCACCGCCGCCGCTGTTATCGCCGACAGGGAATGTTTAACTAGACGTGCTGACTTGGTACTGACAGATTCAAAATCTTTGAGAAACTGTTTCTGATTTGTCGCTCTCCCTAGACGGCTGTACGCTCTCCCGCGTACTGCTACCCAGAGATACAGAGGCGCATCCGAACGAATCCGATCGGGTGCCTGAGCAATGTCCTGAGCGGAGATTGAGTTGCCCAAGTAGATGCCCCAACGGCTGACGATGCGATCGGTATTTTGGGTCAGACTGAACCCCTGAGTAATGGACGGCGACGAGAGAATAACCTTAATCCCCATCATTGCAAACTCGGGCAGATTTCGACCCTGACCCCCGATTAATGACCGCTGTAAGTCCTCTCCGCTGTTGTCCTGTGTGATAGTGATCGATTTAATCCCGTACCCTGTGAGCACCGTTTCCAGCGCGTCAACCAGCGTTTTCGAGTCTGAGTTTAGGTAGATCATTTTTCCGGCTGGGACTTCCTGTGCCTGCCGGATGAATTCGCCGATCGCTGCTCCGGGCTTGTTCTCGGTCATGTTGTGGACGGCATAGCCTAGCGGCTGACGTTCCGAACGGACCAAATACGCCCGTTCCCCTCGAATCGCCTCAATGTGTGCAATCGCCTCTTCCGTCAAATCGGCATCCGCCAAAACGACCAGTTTTGCATCTCGGATCCGATCATGCAGTTCAGCAGTTAGGAGTGGTCTGGATCCGTCCTTGTTACAAAGTTTTGACCCTAGGGTGAATTCTAAAACTGCTGTCGTTTCATCAATAATGAAAACCTCCCCGTTCAGTCGCCCCGCACTGAGGAGTGAGGGGACGCAAACTGATGTACCGCTCGCGGGAGACCCATCCGAGGTCAACGGTTGAGACCCAAAGCGATCGCCGTCCTTTAGGAAAACCCCGCCCCATCCAGCGGCTTGGTCTCGTCCGATGGATCGTCGGTGGGTCACAGACAGCCATGAGCGATCGCCCTTCAGGATATTGATTGCTTCAGATTTCCCGGTCCCTTTTCCACCAACGAACGCGACGAGTCCCGTTCTAGGGAACTCATGGGCGCGTTCCTTAAATTCCTGCGAGCCAATGTTGAGATCAGGCGTGCGTTTTACGCGGTTTGCTAACCGATCGATGATCTCAGGACGAACGAACGGCACGACGGTACCACCCGCTTTACGAATTTCATCACGTTCGCCCTGTTTTGCCTTCGCAAAATTCCGTTTCTGTTCACGGGTCAATTCAAGGAATTTGAACCCATGTGATTTCGCTAACCAGAACAAAGTCCCCAGCCCAGCCGCTTTCGCTCCGTTGGTAGAATTCGCTAAACCCCGTACTTTTTTCGTGGTCTCATTTCCGAAACCGTCCCACGCCTCTAACAGCCGTTCCCCGTCAGTCCCCAATTCAGATACAACACCTGCACACATCGTGATCAGATCGTTGTAAGTTCCATTGCCGGGGGTGTATGCGGGGATTGCATCTAGAGCCTGTTTAACAAGGCTCAGATCGCCCGTAGTGGCCACACTTGAAAGATAGTTTTGTCGTTCGTCGCGCTTGGCTTTGGCGATCGCTTCGTCTGCATCTCGCCACGCGATCGCCTGCTGTAAAAAGTCACTGGGTAGAGCCGCCTCGTCATTGAGTAGCTGGTGAGTACGTCCTGGGGCACCGAAGAAGAATCGGCTTGCATCTTTACAGGCGTCATCGGCTATCGCGAGTTGCTTAATGAGGTATCGGTTAGCTAGTGCAATATCCTTCCAATTGGTCAGAGGTTCGACTAGGGGGAATACCAACCGGAACTTGTTGAGTTCTGTGCTTGAGCTGGCAGATTCAATGAGTAATCCGCAATGTGCTGTGATGAAAGGGTGTTCCAACGCTTGGGCGATCGTCATGCCCTTGTCGATGTCAGCGCCCAAGACCGCCGTGTAGTTTGCGTTAACCTGCCAGCGCCTCGTATTTGCGTCCAGAGTGGCAGGCATCCAAGGGTGTCCGGCACCAATATGGGCGGCTAGTTGCTCAAGAGTCAGCTCCTGAGTCTTCCACACACCAGGATAACTAACTTTGTCTGGACCGCATTTCCCGATAATTTTTTTATTGATACCGATTTTGTATCGCGGCTGAAACCTAATGACGTTAGAGCTTTCAGCGGATCCAGTGGTA
>JAYVVL010000308.1:0-10020 GCA_043787035.1 Synechococcales cyanobacterium | reverse complement strand
CCAACGTTTCGCCACTCTTCACCATTTTGCGCTTGTAATCTTGATGCACAAAATCATCCAGGAATTGCAGTGCAACTTTTGCCGCCACCACAATAATTTCAGGATTCAACGCCAGCAAATCTTTGACAAGTCCACTGTGATCAGGTTCAGTATGGCTGATCACCAAATAATCAATGTCTTTGGGATCGATAAGTTCCGTCAAGGTCTTGAAGTAGAGGTCGTGAAATTTTGCGTGGGAGGTATCGACTAGGGCTGTCTTGTCACCCCGAATCAGAAAAGAGTTGTAGGTCGTCCCGTTGGTAAGGGCAAACTCAATGTCAAAGCGATCGCGGTCCCAGTCGAGCGATCGGATGACCGTGGTATCTGGTGCAATCTCTGAAGATTGAATCGTCAGACGCTTTTTCGGCGCAGATGTTCTGACCGAACTCACAGATAAAACCATATTGGGCGACCTCCACTAGATCAAACTTGTCTTTGCTCTCGCTCTATTATGACCGTTTTGGTGAAAATGTTGCGTCACGTTCAGTTGTGATAAATGACTGTATTCATCAGTTCGTCTTATGCATAGCTCTAGATTGATAGACTTAAATCTATGGATACAAGGTTTACCCTCTTCTCAACATTTCAAAAATAGAGTCGGGTTTTTCGATTTTAGCAGGACCCTCAAGGACTAAGATGGCGTTGCTAGATTTGAGTATGCCTGAACTGCATCAGAATCTAGATTAGGACATCTCTCCAATCAGCTCCAAAAGAGTATCAAACCGAAACTCATTCACTAACTCCCGCAAAGCCTGCGCTAACTGAGCGCGTTCTGGAGGCAATTGCTCAATCAGGACCAAACATGGATCGAAATTTAGCTCAGAGGCGGCAGACTGGAACTGCGATCGCCATTCAGCAGGCAGGGCTTGAAGATGAACCGCAAGATCGAACGCTTCCGCTGCGCTTGGTGCTCGGTGTTCAGTCGGCGTATCAGGATAATCAAATCGCACGTCCAATTGCATGGCGATCGTATCAAGGAGTTGATGACCTCGGCAAGGCTTTAATAAACAGGCATCAAAGCCCGCCTGTCGCAACATTGTTTCATCTTCAGCGGTAATAATACTGGCTGACAGCGCGATCATCTTTGTTGGCTGGCCTAATTTTGGGTTGGATCCCGCGTTTAGATCCTCAATAGACCCCGTGTGCTGGCGAATGTAGCGCATCGCTGTAAGGCCATCGACCTCCGGCATCCGTAAATCCATCAAAATCAAATGGGGTTTCCACTGCTTCCAAATTGCAATCGCCGTTCGCCCATAGTCCGCCTCTCGAACCTCAAACCCTAGCGGCGTTAGAAGTTGAACCAAGACCGATCGATTTTCGGGCGTGTCGTCGGCCACTAAAATCCGTTGAATCGGCTGACCAGGAGACAGCTTGAGGGGATGGCGAGGGATTTCGACGGAGCCACCCAACCCACTGGAGAGGGACCCATCGGCCAGATTTATCGGAACAATCAGCCGAAAACAAGAACCACTATTCACCACACTTTCCACCGTAATATCGCCTCCCAACAACCGCGCCAATTGACAACTAATCGACAGCCCCAGTCCCGTCCCTTTCTGAGAGTTTCGCCCCACCTCCGTCTGCACAAACGCCTCAAACACTTGACTCATCTCGTGGGCCGCAATGCCGGGTCCTGTGTCTTCGACCGCAATACAAATGCCCTTACGCATATCGATCGAGTCATAGGACATCACCCGCAAATTCACTTGGCCGATCGTCGTAAACTTGATCGCATTTCCCAGTAAATTAATGACAATTTGGCGTAACTTTCGTTCGTCGGTGTTGACGTAGCGAGGAACGTCTGGGGAAATGATTAAGTTAAAGCTGAGTTTTTTGCTTATGGCCTTAATGTTGAGCATGGCATGAACATCATTGAGAACGCTACGAAGATCAAAATCCGATCGATCGATGTAATGCTTTCCCGATTCGATTTTTGACATTTCAAGCACGTCATTAATCAAGTTCAGCAAATGATTTCCGCTTTGATTGATCATCCGCAAAGAATCAACTTGCTTCGTCGTCAAATTATCGTCGTAAGCAAGCAGTTCACTAAAGCCAAGGATGGCACTGAGCGGCGTTCGCAACTCGTGGCTCATGTTAGCGAGAAAGGCACTCTTCGCTCGATTGGCGCTTTCGGCGACGTCCTTGGCCTGTTGGAGTTCAGCCGTGCGATCGGTGACTTTTTGTTCTAGACTAGCGTTGACCTGGCGGAGAGTCTCATTCTGTTCCGCAAGCTTGATATCTTGCTGATAGCGGCGCAGGGCTTCTGCAACGGTCAAGCTCAAGTCCGCTTCTTCCCAAGGCTTGGCGATATAGCGATAGAGATTCGCTTGATTGACTGCATTAACCACCGCTTCGGGACTCGCCTGTCCGGTGAGCAAAATTTTTAAAACATTCGGGTACTTCTGATGAATTTCCGTGAGAAGCTGGTCGCCCTTCATTCCCGGCATAATCTGATCAGAAATTACCAATGCAACGGGCGAATTTTCAAGATGTAATTCGGCAAGAAGTTCGAGCGCCTCTTCACCACTTTCGGCCATCTCAATGGTGCATCTAGGATACTGTCGCTTAAGCTGATCTTTGAGGCTGTCCAAAATGGCGGCTTCATCATCGACGCAGATAATGGCTAGGTTGCTGAGAGATAGGGGACTAAGTGCAGGGTCGGCCATGGGAGATTTCAACGAGTAGTTCGACGAGTTATTTCTCTAAATTTTACTCTGAATTGAATGAATATAGGGTTTTTCAGGCATCGCAAGTGGAAAGAGGGGTGGAAGGAAACCGATCGCCCTCTAGCCCCGCAACAATTGTATTTACCAGATTTTCTTCGGTCCAAGGTTTTTGGAGACAGCAGTAGAGGTTGGCCTCTTTGCGGGCGCGATCGATCGCCGCATTATCCGCTTGTCCTTTCAATATCACCGTCACAATTTGAGGGTAGCGTTGATGCACCTGAACCAATAATTCATCGCCCCGAATCCCCGGCATCAGCCAATCCGACACAATAATCAAGACCTCCACCGAGTCTCCTAGAAGTTCATCTATGACTTCCATTGCTTCTTCTGCGCTGTTGGCCGCTTCGTAGATATAGCGTTGTCCAAACGATCGCTTAAGCTGTTCCCTAAGGCTTTCCAAAATCGTTTCTTCATCATCGACACAGAGAATTGCTTTGGTTGCCATCGTGCAATTTTGGAATGAAGGTCAATTAGAACGAGTTAGAGCTAATCGGTAACTCTACTGTAAAACAAGTCTGCCCCGGTTTACTTTCTACAGAAATTTTTCCATTATGTTTATCAATAATTTTTTTAACAATATCTAGTCCCAACCCGCTCCCCTCCCCGATCGGCTTCGTCGTAAAGAATGGCTCAAAGATCCTGGGTAAGACTTCAGGCGGAATCCCGCTTCCAGTATCTTCAACCTCCACTTGCAAGCTATCTGAGTGTTGGCGCAGGCGCAGGGTAAGCGTGCCCTGATTTCCCATGGCTTGAATCGCGTTGTGGACGAGGTTATTCCAGACTTGGTTAAGCTCGTCCGGATAGCACCAAATGGCCGGGACAACCTCGTAGTACTGCTGTACCTCTAGTCCCTGTTTGATCTGGTTCTGATACATAACGAGGACCGTATCAAGTCCATCGGTGATTTGGGTTAGGACGCGGGAGCCGCTATGGTCATGACGGGCATAGCTTTTTAGGGCAAAGACAATTTTGGCCACCCGATCGACGGCCATTTGAATCGTTTGGCTATTGCCTTTGAGGCGAGCGATGTTATGGGCCACCGCGAGAATAAAACTCGATCGCGGGTGCTGAAGCAAAGGGTAAAAGTCGTCTAGGCGATCGGACAGACCCATGTCCACTAGCGTATCAGCCACCTGCCGAGCGTCTGGAATCTGCTGCTGTTCTAGAGCCGGAATGAGCGATCGTTTTGCAGATCGTTTTTCTTTGGTGGTGCTTAGGGGCACGCTATGGAGAATGCGATCGACGAGATTGAAGAAGTGCGCTTGCTCGGTTGCGTTCAGCAGTTGGATGAGTTCGGGAAGCTGAGATAGGGAAGCATCAATGGCCTGGACCGTGTTGCCGCTAGCCGCACGAATGGCTCCAATGGGCGTGTTAATTTCATGGGCCACTCCCGCAACCAGTTGTCCTAAAGCCGCCATTTTTTCGGACTGCACGAGTTCTTGCTGAGTGTTCTGCAAGTCAACTAATGCATCGGACAATTGTTTGGTGCGATCGGTGACGCGAGATTCGAGGATTTGGTTCACAAATTCAAGCCGCCGAAATGAGCTTTGAAGTTGCGCAGCCATACTGCTAAACGACGTTGCCAGTTCGCCCACTTCATCTCGACGACGTTGATCTTGACGCATCTGTTGGTCTTGATCCGTCGTCAAGGTTTGGCTCCAGTCGCCACCTGCGATCGCTTTTGCTGCGCGGTTCAGGTTGCCAATGGGACGCGTCACCCAGGCGGCAGTCCAAGCGCCGACTCCGATCGCCACCCCCAATGCCCCAAAACACAGCAAAACCGTGTTCCACGTATGGCCGTAAATCTGCGCCATAAAATCCGACTCCGGAACGGCAATCGCCACGACCCAATCGAGACCTTGGGAATCGCGAAATGGGGCAACCCGAACGAACTGTGGATTGTTGTGACTGTCGGCGGCCCGAAAGGTCTCGGGTGTCAGGACATTCCCTAGGGTCGGAAACCGATTCTTAATGGCCGCTGCGATCGATCGGGTAGTTTCGTTTTGGCTATCGGTAGCGGGGAGGCGTTCTTTTGCGGTGCCTTTTTCTCGGAATGGTTGTTCGGTCGTGGATGTTGCGATCAGATTCCCGTTGCGATCGACGATGAAAACTTGACCCGTTTTACTAATTTTTAAACTATTCAAATACTGACCAATATAGTCTAATCGCAGCGATGCCATAACGATCGCTTCTAGCTTTTCATCAGCATTCCGCAGCGGTTGCATTTCACTTAGGATTAGCGTTGGCTCTAGGAATGACACATAGGGATCGGTCCAGATGGATCCCTCTGCCGTGGAAGCTTGGATAAAGCCAGCGTGCTTACGGACATCGGCATTCGGAACCCGATCCGCATTTCGGGTTCGATTGCTTTTTTCGTCGGTGTCATAGGAGAAGAAGATGTGCTGTGTATCGTCCCCCGAGTAGTTGACACGGGTCATGCCGGAGGATAGTTTTTCTGCCGCACGATAGTCCCCATTGGCGCGGGCGATCGACGTAATATTAATGGACGGGTAGTTCTGAATCTGATGCCACAAGAACTTTTCCCATCCGGTGGAGGTGGTCGGACTGAGCGTCCCGAGTGCTATTGCATTTAGTTTGGTTTGATTCAGTTCATGCGGCGTACGGATATAGGATTGGAGGTTATCCGAGACCCGGTTCCCCACTTCGTCCATCAATTTGGTCGCCAAATCATTGACCGATCGCTCTCCGTTGCGAAACGAAAGATAGCCCACCAATCCCACCGCACCCATCAACTGCGCCACAAACGGCACAATCAACACCCAGCGCAACGGCAATTTGACCGCCCGATCGCTTAAGGTTTTTATGGGTTTTGGCCAAGCCAGTCGAGACAGATCAATCCGCATAATCAGGGGGGATTAAGTTGTTACTAAGTCAAGATTTAAGTCATCATTCTACGGCCAATCTACCTTTATTCTGCGGTCAATCTACGGTTAGTCAACGTTGAAAAAATTTTGAATTAATTTGAAATTGAATACTGTTCATTTTTTGCTTTCCAGGAAGTTCTTGAGCGTTAATTAGGCATTTTTCATGTTTCAGACCTTCTATCGTTCGCCAAAAAATTTGATTGTTTCGCGAACCATTAGTCCCCAGGAGATCCAGATTTTTAAATAAAAGCTGTTTCGATAAGATCATGTACTGGCCGTCGGACAACGCTCCCCAACTGATGCGGCTCGCCAAATAGATTAGAAGACGCATTCGGTAGTCATTTTTGGCATTGCCACCGAGGCGTTGGGACAGGTCAAGCTGGGCGGGGAGACCTAGGGCATGAAGAGGATCAAATAAATTGAGCCGAACGGTGTAGCGATCGGCCATTTCGTAGGTGAAATCCGCCGCATGGAACAGGTCAAATCCTGAGCCTCGCCGTTCGGGGACGAACGCTAGAATGCTGAGAATCGATCGAACCTCAACGTTGCGATCGTGCCCGTCCCCTAGCTTGCCTAAGGCGACTGAGTGCGGGTAGACCAGTTCGGTACGGTGCAAGGCAACGAGATCCCGGTGGAGCTGCGATCGGAGCTTAGACGCAAATCCACCGTCCTTCGTACGGGTATAGGCAAGCTGAGTCAGCAGATCATCGGATCCAAACTCGATTTCGGAGACGCTACCTGTAGCGTAGGCTATTCGATACAGGTAGATTAACAGCGCCATCTGCCGAGGATTAAGAAACGTCAGCAGACCCGTCAGCCAGCGCTCCCAGCGGCGGGATTCGAGTCCCATAAGTCCTTGACTCACCCCTAATCCAGTAGCAGCGCCCCAGTCTAGGAGTTCCACCGCCGATCGCAGTGCTTCAAGGTCTTCGGTAGAAAGCACCTCCAAACTCATACGCCGCACTAGTCCAAATTCAAACCCAGACGCCTCGCGATCGTCTGATTCGAGGCGCATTTCAAGGAAGTTGCCGCCGGGATCAAGTCGGAGCAACGGAGCGCGCAGATCTCGGTTGCGCAGTGAGGCTCCAGCTCTAGGTAAAAGCCGGAGCAGGTGAGCACTCACAGAGATGGGGTGGGGACTAGGCGGGATTTCAGGCACGATTGCGGTAGGTTCTGAGGAATTAAGTTACTGAAAAATCAAATTCAGACGCTAGATATAGCGTTGCGGGTCTTCTAAATAGAAACGATACACTGTATTTAGACCATCAACCCGGTTTTAACCCATAACGCTTGCGTCGCTTTTTGATAGATCACTCTGTAACTTTGGTGGATTTCTGATCGGTGGATCTTGACAACTAATTCTGGATCCTATGGATCTGTGCAATCCATTCTACGGTCCTTAGGATGACAGGTTCCATAACGCCCACGTCGATTTTTGACCACAACACCAGCGGATTATTTATCCATAACGCCAACGGATCATCCTCGATCGATGGCTTGAGATCCTAGGAGTGGGGTGTTAACTTAAGCCAACCTCCGATCGACTACCACCGATAGTGAGGCGGGTATCATAGCCCGGAGGGTTCCCTAAGACTCTGACTTCAACAAGCTCTGACTTTAATAAGTCCTGACTTTAAACTAGTCCTGTCTAGGCGCTCAGTTGTTACGGACTGACGTGCAATCCAATTTTTTCCAAGCAAAAACCCCTCGCGCTTCCCTACCACAGTTAGCTCAAGGGGTCATTGTTCAACCTTGTCATCCCAATTTACGGTTGGGATATTTGTCCTTATGACCCTGAATTGTATCAGACGTTGTGAATCCGTGCCAAACGTACGGGCATTTTTGGATGCGAATTCTCAACTTTCTTCCCAAACGCTGTCGGATCCGACCACCGTGTGTTCGTCTAAGTCTTCGTCTAAGGCCCCTGCAAAATCGTCTGTACTCGGACGATCGCTGATGGGAAAACGAGTGGCGTCCGACCATGAACAAGAGTGGCTCGACAGCGGCGTAGACCCGAAAATCGTGCATTTAAATGTGCTGACGCTGGTGGATTGTGAAGTGGATGAGCATCGCCGGGAAATGCGGTACCCTATCGCTGAGCGGTTGAACTGGACGGTCACGCGATCGAACCAGAAACGATCTTTGCGTGGCTGGTGGGTGAGTGGGGTCGATCCGCTGAATCAGTGGCAACAAATGTCATGGGGACGGTTCAAACCGGATGCCGCGACGCCGATTATGGATTCGACGAAGGGGAAAGCGGCGAAGTATCTTAGTCCGAGTTTAGGGAAAGGGTCGAGTCGGTTAATTTTGCTGGATGTGCCGTCGTCGGTGTGGGGAAAAGTTTCTGCGCGGTACGGAATTGCGATTTCAAAACAGGATTATCGCCAAGGATTTTGGCACTGGGTGTGCATGAACTCGGTCCCGGTTGTGTTGACCGAAGGCGAAAAGAAGGCAGGATGTTTGTTGTCGTCGGGGTACGCTGCGATCGCGCTTCCAGGAATTTTTGGGGGCTATCGGAGCGAAGGGCAGCAGGTGATTCCGGAGCTGGCTGTATTTATGCAGAGTCCACGGGATGTTTATATTTGCTTTGATTACGAAACACGATCTATTGTGGTTCAGCAGATTGAAATTGCAATCACGAAGCTGGGAACATTGCTGACTCGGGCCGGTGGACGGGTGAAGATTTTGACTTTGCCAGGACCAGAGAAGGGCGTGGACGACTTTGTGGTGGCGTCTGACATTGCAGCCTTTGATACAATTGTTTCAACATCGCCCACGTTTGAGTCGTGGCAAGCTTGGCAGGCATGGCGGTTGACCCATCCCGCTCAGGTAAAGCTCAATCAGCCGTATTTGGGAGACATTGAGTATCCTCGTTCAGGATTGGCTTGCATTAAAAGCGCAAAGGGAACTGGAAAAACAACGGCACTGCGATCGTTGATAACAACAGCACAGGAATCTAATCGTAAAATGCTGGTGATCACGCACCGAATTCAGCTTGGCAAATCGATTTGTCAAAGTTTGGGATTGCCTTGGGTCACGGAAAAAGGGCCAGAAGTCCAAGTCGTAGAGGGGTTTGGGCTATGTATTGACTCATTGCATCCGCATTCCCAAGCAAAGTTTGACGTCTGCGATTGGGAAGGTGCGATCGTTATTTTGGATGAAGTCGAACAGGTGATTTGGCACGCGCTTAACAGCACCACTTGCTACAATAGCCGCGTCCGAATTTTGGAAACGCTGAGGTCATTGATCCGAACGGTCCTCTCGACTGGCGGATTAATCGTGCTTCAGGATGCTGATCTATCCGATATCAGCATCGACTATGTGTTAGCGCTAGCTGAAGTTCCTATTGTGCCGTGGCTGCTGGTCAATGAATGGATTATGGATCGATCGGCTCCCACTTATGTCTATGAAACCAAGAACCCAGCGGCGCTTTTGTTACGACTAGAGCAAGTCTTGGAAGCGGGTGCGGTGTATGTGTGTCTGGATTCGCAGAAGGTGAAGGGGCGCTGGAGTTCGCGAAATCTGGAGACGTATTTCTGCGATCGCTTTCCTGAGAAGCGAGTGTTGCGCATTGACAGTGAAACTGTTACGGACCCATCCCATCCCGCCTATGGCATCGCACAAGACATCAATACCGTAGTGAAAAACTACGATATTATTCTAGCGACTCCAACGATCGGAACAGGTGTTTCCATTGAAATTACAGGCTATTTTGCGGGTGTATTTGGCATCTTTAATGGCGTCACGTCCGATGCAGAATCTCGCCAAGCGTTATCTCGCGTTCGTGAGGGAGTGCCCCGTTATCTGTGGGCGGCACACTACGGTTTAGGTAAGATTGGGAATGGCAGTTGTTATTACCGCGAGATTGCAGCCTCCACAACCAAATCCGTGAAGTACAACATCATGCTCTTGCAGCAGGTTGATTTTGATCTCGATCGCGGGAGTGATCCAGTGGCCTTGCGCACTTGGTCCAAGTTGTCAGCACGGGTAAACCTGTCTCTCATCCGCTATCGGCGGGAAATACGACTGGGATTACAACGCGAAGGCCACCGATTAACCATCGTGACCGAGGACGCTGCAATGATTTTAGGTAATCCTCACTACAGCGTTGAAGACTTGCACGCGTTAACAGTTGGCGATCGCACTGTCGATGGCTATGAGTATCTTGGATTGCATCACGCAGAACTTGCTGTAGAAGATGTTTATCGGACGCTGGCTCAAGTTCGACAAGATAACCAACTTGCAGAAGCAGAAGCGATCGTAGAAGCGAGTGAAATCATTTTTCGAGATGATCAGCGTGATTACTATGACCAACGCTGTAGCCAACGAAAAAATGAACTGAAATCTCGCTATTCTGTGAATGTGAC
>JAYVVL010000307.1:0-10023 GCA_043787035.1 Synechococcales cyanobacterium | reverse complement strand
GACATTTTATACAGAGAATCGGGAGTTGACACAAAACCATCATAGTACTTATGATCTAGTAGTCGCAACTTAGAGATCAAACCATCGTTTCAACTCGTCCCACCCACTTGTCCCTAAGAGCCTATCGCAAACGGCCCGACGTATCCGCTTCGTTGGATTGAGCATTAGCGTCAGTTTTGGCATCCGTCGCCCGTTCGTCAAAGATGATCGCTTTTTGGGTCGGATCCACCATGTGAGTTTGTTCTTGCAGAATCGACTTCACCTGGCTGGAATCAAAACTGCGTCCGAAGTCCGATTGGAGCAGTCCAACCCGAATCTCTGTTTTTTGGACTTCACCTTGGACTTCTTGAAGTTTTTGCGTTTGGGCCGATCGGTAGGGCAACAGATGCACCAACGTCGTCAGAGCCACGATCGAAACGCCAAGATTGACGCCCACTTTCATCAGAGACTCCACTGCCATCGTTCGATGATGCTGGAGCGTTCGAGTGCGCTGGGACGGCGCTGGTTTGCGTTGAGCGGTGCTTCGCCTAAACGGTCTAGGCGACTGCCGGGGTGATGACGGCGTCCCATGACGCTCTGGGCGGCGCATGGGTTCATTTTGAGCGTGTCGAAGTGCGTTCATAGAGTCAAACTGTGTCCTTATCGATAGCGCATGTGCGATCGGTGGTCCAATCTGGGCATATCCAAAGTTTTGGATGTCTAATCTCCAAATCCCGACCAAATACACGCTTGACGAATCTAGCATGACTTCTTGAGGAAAATGAGACCCTACTCCACTTGGATGATCCAGGAACCCTAGAATAAACCGGGGATCAATGACTATGCCTAACGTTCAGAACTTAGACCACTCGATCGCATCAGTGAGTAGATGTCATGATGCCTGACTAGGAAAGCAAATTTCTCTCTTCAGATCATCAGTAGATCTACGCGATTTTCGCCCAAAAAGTCAAAATCTGTCCCGATACTATAGCCGAGGTCTCAAACATCGGATCATTCAACTCACAAAGTGCTCGACCTCGCTGTCTCGACTGCATAAAATTGGGCAGGCCATTTAATGAGATCCCTAAAGACCTGCTGACGACCTGCCCAATCATTCAATTGCAAAATCCTAAACTATGAAGTCCTAGGCCGTGGAATCCTAAGATTGAAGGCACAAACCCCTCAAATCTCAGCCTCCCATCTTAGTTCTTGTACAATTCCGTCGAGAGACGAAGGGCAAAGAAACCGGGAATCAGCGCGAAAAGCAGCGCCACCATTACTTGTGAATCAGTCATTTCCAAACTCCTAATCAGCGATTTAAGCGGAAGGTTTCGATTCTTTGATTAAACCTCAGAACCTAGACCTAGGGGAAAGCCTTCGTAACAAAAGGCAAGACTTCCCTACCCAGCCGCCCCCGATCGTCATCCATTTACCATTCACCTTTTTCAATTCCCTCCTACGGTCTTTCCCACTGACGGAGCCGTTGCGCAGTGGTAAGCTAGTGCTTTACTATAGTGAGTCCCTAAAGACAACCGATCGATGCTGGAAGCCTTAAATCTCCCCGATACGCTTACACCGCAGACCTTTCTGATTCTTCCGGTTCTCGTTGCCCTAGAAGCCGTCCTTTCTGCAGACAATGCGATCGCACTAGCGGCGCTAACTAGGGGCCTGCGGGATCCGAAGTTAGAGCAGCAAGCCCTAAACATTGGTTTAGTCTTGGCCTACGTCCTCCGGATGGGACTGATTCTCGTTGCGTCTCAAGTCGTTAATCAATGGCAGTTTGAGCTAGCAGGTGCGTTCTACCTGCTGTGGCTGGTGTATCAGCACTTTACGTCAGAAGAAGATGAAGACGGTGAACATTCAGAGCCTCGGTTTGCAAGTCTTTGGCAAGCCATTCCGACGATCGCGCTGACGGATCTAGCTTTCTCCTTAGATAGTGTCACCACGGCGATTGCGGTGTCCAATGAAACGTGGCTCGTGCTCCTAGGCGGGACGATCGGCATTATCGCGCTCCGGTTTATGACAGGGCTATTTATGAAGTGGCTGGGCGAGTACGAGCGGCTTGAAGATGCAGGTTACGTCACGGTCGCCCTAGTTGGTTTTCGGCTCCTACTGCGGGTGTTTAATGACAGCCTAGTCCCCCCGGAGTGGGTGATGATTAGCGCGATCGTTATTATTTTTACTTGGGGATTTTCTAAAAAAAATGAAGGAGACCCTGAAGTCTCCGATGGCATAGCCAATAGTGGTTTAGCAAGTAATGGTGCAGCGGTTGAAGTTGAAGCTGCAATTGGATCTACGGCTGAGAGAGTCAGTGAAATTGTTGTTAAAGAATAGGGATCCAAATCCAATCCATCAGTCTACCTCCCTCTCCTAAAGCTTAGGAGAGGGTTCGGGTAAATCCCAAGAAATCCTACTCAGTAATCCAAGGACTCATGGTAGGAGTCCAGTTGACGAGTTCCTCAGACTTGAACCACAGTGCAATTTCAGCCTGCGCCGTTTCGATCGCATCTGAACCATGGATCAAGTTGCGACCGATATTTGCCCCAAAGTCACCCCGAATGGTTCCGGGTTCTGACGTGAGAGGATTGGTTGCGCCGATGAGTTTGCGACCGGAGGCCACAACGCCGTCCCCTTCAAGCACCATGGCCACCACTGGACCCGAGGTGATGAATTCCACTAGTGCGGGAAAAAACGGACGGTCTTTATGAACCGCGTAGTGCTGCTCGGCGAGATCTTTGCTGACACTCATGAACTTCAGAGCGACGAGTTTAAATCCTTTCTTTTCAAAGCGACCGATGATTTCAGACACGAGCTTGCGCTGAACGCCGTCGGGCTTAATGGCGATAAATGTTCTTTCCATAACGGTGGTTCCCAAGCTTAGAGCGTATTTTCCACTCATCAGATTACCAGCAATCTCCCCAAAACTCACCTCTCAAACTACTCGCGCCCTTGGGCAAATGCGATAGACTAATTCACTCAGAGGATCATTGTAGGGTTTTGGGAGATTGGACGATTATGGTAAGACGTGCAACACAAAAGGGGACTAGCAACCCGGAATTGGATCATAAAACGGCACAAGGTTTCGTCGCGATCGATTCCTCCGAGAGTAAAGTAAATCACTCCTTACCAGTAGCACCTCAGTCTTTACCTGTATCGTCACCCGCCAACAACCGCATGAAACCGACCAAATCTAAAGACTTCTCCGTCTACGATTCACAGAAGGGCACGATTCCTGAGGTGAGTTCGTGGAGCATTGAACAGAGTGAAGAGCTATATCGCATTTCAGGTTGGGGCGATCCTTATTTTTCGATTAATGACGTAGGCCATGTCACGGTCTCGCCGAAGGGATTGCGAGGGGGATCGCTGGATTTGTTTGACGTGGTGAATTCGCTCAAGGGCCGAAACCTCGAACTCCCGCTGCTAATTCGGTTCTCCGACATTCTTGAAGATCGCATTGAACGTTTGAATGCCTGTTTCGCGAAGGCGATCGCCCGCTACAGCTATGCCGGAAAATATCGCGGCGTCTTCCCGGTGAAGTGCAACCAGCAGCGTCACTTCGTCCAAAAACTGGTTGAATTTGGCAAGCCCCACCAGTTTGGTCTCGAAGCCGGATCAAAGCCGGAGCTACTGATTGCGCTAGCTTCTCTCAACACCAGCGGCTCACTGATTATCTGCAACGGCTATAAAGACCGGGAATACGTCGAAACCGCGATGCTGGCCCAGAAGCTCGGGCAAACGGCGATCGTCGTGATGGAGCAGGTGGAGGAGGTCGAGCAGGTGATTGCGGCGAGCAAGCGTTTGGGCATCAAACCTGTGATTGGGCTGCGGGCGAAACTCTGTGCCAAAGGCATGGGCCGATGGGGAACGTCAGCGGGCGATCGGGCGAAGTTTGGGCTGACGATTCCGGAGATTTTGGCGGCGATCGAAAAGTTGCGCAAAGCGGATTTGCTTGATTCGCTTCAGTTGTTGCACTTCCACATTGGGTCACAGATTTCGTCCATTAGCGTCTTGAAAGATGCGTTTCGAGAGGCGGGGCAAATATACGTCGAGCTATCCCGGCTGGGCGCAAACATGAAGTATCTCGACGTAGGAGGTGGGTTGGGCGTTGATTATGACGGGTCCAAAACAACCTACGCAGCGTCCAAGAACTACAACATGCAAAACTACGCCAATGACGTCGTAGCAGCCATGAAAGATGCCTGTACCCAAGCCAAGCTTGAAGTCCCTACGTTGATTAGCGAAAGTGGTCGGGCGATCGCGTCTCATCAGTCGGTGTTGGTGTTTGATATCTTGGGATCGAGCGATGTGATTGAAGATCATGTGGAGCCGTTGACGGGCGATGAGCATCTCATCATCCGAAATCTGCATGAGACCTATGATTCGATTTCGTCGGAAAATCTCCAAGAACCGTTCAATGATGCTGAACAATTC
Organism: Synechococcales cyanobacterium; assembly: GCA_043787035.1. GTDB lineage: Bacteria > Cyanobacteriota > Cyanobacteriia > Leptolyngbyales > Leptolyngbyaceae > JAAFJU01. The sequence continues at coordinate 5,613 of JAYVVL010000307.1, read as the reverse complement.
AAGGATGAAGCGATTAGTTTATTCGGCTTCGGATACCTAAGTTTACCTGAGCGCGCACAGGCAGAGAAGCTATTCTGGTCATGCTGCCATAAGATTCAAGACTATTTGCATCAGATGGATTTTGTGCCGGAAGAACTGACGGATCTAGAGACGGTGATGGCCTCGATTTACTATATGAATCTGTCGGTTTTTCAATCGGCTCCTGATAGCTGGGCAATAGATCAGCTTTTCCCAATTATGCCCATTCATCGTCTGAATGAAGAACCTGTAAAACGGGCAACGCTTGCAGATCTGACCTGTGATAGTGATGGGAAGATCGATCGTTTTATTGACATCCGAGGCGTGAAGTCACTGCTTGAAGTTCACCCGCTCAAATCAACCGAACCCTATTATTTAGGAATGTTTTTGAATGGGGCGTATCAGGAGATTATGGGCAACCTGCACAATCTCTTTGGTGATACCAATACAGTCCACATTCAGCTTACGCCTAAGGGCTATGAGATTGAACATGTGGTAAAGGGTGACACGATGAAAGAGGTATTGGGGTATGTGCAGTATGACTCTGAAGATTTGCTAGAGAGTATGCGAAAACGGACTGAAGTTGCGATGGAAAATGGTCAGATTACCCTAGAGGAATCGCAGATTTTGTTGCAACACTACGAGCGATGTTTGAGCGGCTACACTTATCTATCGTCAATGTAGTTAAGTTAGATGATTTCCAGTAATAAGATTACCGGAGGCCCCCAACCCCCAATTCTGGGGGCTTTCGGACTCAGAGCCTGTTATCGCTGTTCGATCGCGATACATTTTGCTTCTTCCCAGTCCAGAAATGCTTGCGAGAATGCCATGATAATCTCCTGCCCTAAGAAACTTTCGATTTCATCCATTTCGATTTGAACGCTCCACAAGACCGATCGATTGGCTGAGAGACGAATTTAAACCTGGTTTACTCGATTGGGGATCTTCTAACTGAGTTGGGGATTTAGTAATCGAGTTGGGGATTTAGTAATGCGATCGGGTATTTTTGAACTTGATCGGGGATTGAGGTAGATAAGTGGTCATGAATTTCAGTGGGCTTTGGGGCGATCGTTCATAAAAATTTACTATTCTCTAGAGGAAACAGCTTGTGTATTTCTATCAAATTAGGATAAGTTATCAAACATGAGGGGAGATACACGGAATCGATCGGAAACATCTCACTTTTATAGTGAGTAGAAATACTCAGTGCTAATTTCAAGAAAATACGTCAGAATTAAGCTGCCGTCTTAAAAATAAGACGCCATGACTCCAGAAAAATCAGAATAGTTGAACTATCACGCAGAGTAAATCGCTACTATTTCATATGCGGATACAGACCCAGATACACTCCAAACCTTAGGCGATATTGAACGAGTTGTTCGCGAAAAAATGCCTCAATCGGTCAGTCCTAATGTCGGTATTTTTTCGCGAAACTCGCACCCAAACCACTGCTGGAAGAATCCGAACGTTAAAAAGCTGTATTGGCGATAAGCGCGATCGCCGCTCGGCAAGCGGAAAAATTAAACGTGAAGCCTCATACTCAAATCAGCCCGTATTTAGAAAACTGTTGTCTACTGGTCAGCGCTAATAATTCGTATCAACGATCGGAAGAGGATTTAGCGGTTTTAACGGGGATATAGATTTCTCATCGTGCGCACCAACGGCTGGTCCATCGTCAAGCATTCAATGGGATCATCGCTTTGGTTCCAGTAGAAGCGGTCGGAGCAGATAGCGGGAAAGTGAGACTTCGCACGCCTGAAGGGGAACCTTCTATCTTTAATGACTATAAGGCTGCGGCAAAGTCGATGAATTCATTCAAAATCTGACAAACTGTAACCTCGAAACCGCCAAAAACTTTATTAAATATCTGACCAAACACCAGAATCGGATTCCCCATTATCACTATTTACAGTTAGAGGGATTTACGATCGGGTCAGGAGGCGTTGAATCGGAAATTAAACAAATTAGCCGCCGGGTCAAAATTTCAGGAGCACAATGGTCGGAGAAGAATGTCAGCTAGGTCATAAAACACCGATGTGCCTATCTTAATGCTCAGTTTTCGGTAGGTTTCTTACCTTCAATTTGTTCTTAATATCGCAGGTATTTATACTCATTACAAAAGTGAGATGCTCCCGATTGAGACCGCACATATTGACAAGTATAAAGAACTCAAAAGCTTAATGAGCTGGAAGTTTCAGTCATTCAAAAAAGTCAAGTTCTTAGGCGTGTAGAGTATATGCCCCTGAGTCACCGATCGATCGTTGGAGCAGGATAATCGCACAGACGAGGGTCGATCTTCTGTCAGCGCTGGAGGTAGGCTACCCCAAATATTCCGTCAGGCAAAAGACCTAACAGGATATTCAATCTAAAAAGGCGGCACCCAGATTCGAACTGGGGATGGAGGATTTGCAATCCACTGCCTTACCACTTGGCCATGCCGCCCTATCGATCGAATAAATCGATTAAATAAATATAGCAAATATTACGACTGAAATTCGGCCCGTTATTCAGAATTTCTGATCTTTCCTAAAATAACCATTAAAAGACCGTCCCGTCACTCTGCACCCAGAGCGGTGGTCCTCCCGCTGCCCGAAGCTCTCGGGCAATCTCTCGCCCTGCCGTCCAAGTCCCACCCTGTAAAATTTTTACCAGCGGCAATGTGTCCGCGCTGACTCTAAGCTTCGATCGAATCTTCACGGCTACCTGATCCAACAGCACGATGGTCAGCGCTCGCCACTCCACGATCAGCTCCGATCCGGGTCGATGCAGGATGCCCAAGGCCGACTCATTGCGCAGTTCCAGTACACCCGAATCCAGAAATAATCCGCCATTGCGATATTCCGCTAACCCCGTCAGCGTATCCAAATCCGTAATCTCAATCCCAAACGTCTGAAACGGCTCTATCAGAGAATACGTTAACCACTGCGAGAGCTTATGGAACGGCACATAGGGACTATTCTGCAATGCCGAATGTCGCCAGGTATCTCCCAGATTTAGGCCATCTATCGTTAGCCGCCCCACCCAAATATCTGCAAACGCCTCTAAAACGATCGCCAATAATGCTGTTACTGAGAAGGTTTGCCGATCGAACAGCACGTCAAAATAATCCGATAACCGGGCGCAGGATCGTACGGCCATAGAATCGCCTAATTTCACCAATAACCGCCACCGCCCGTCGAGTCCTACGATTGGATTGTCATCCCGTACCTGCAGACCCTCGGAGAGCACCGTTAATTCTAGTTTTTGCAAATCCGTCGCCTTTCCAGAGATCAACCCCTTCGCAAACATTTCAAACGACGCGATCGCCAATCCTTCCGATCGACGCCAGATTTTGCCATTGCGATCGCGGTACTGCCACCGATCGCCCGCCCCCGCATCCAAGAGCACGGACACTATTGCTAATTCGAGTTGGGACCGAAGTTTTTCGACGGGTTCTAGCGTCTCGAAAAGAAGGGCTACTTGGTCAGCTTCAAAGTGTCGCCATCGACTGTGGAACGGAATTTCACCGTTTGGGTAGTCACGCTGCATGATGGCAATCACTCGATCGGCCACAGCATCTAAACGATCGAGGTGCAGCGTGAAGTGCGGCGATTGGTTGTCTTGGACAAGGTTGAAAATTTGTTGGGATTGGGTTCGTATGGTGAGGGGCGATCGGAGGTCGAGCTGTATGGGCATATCGTCATCTAATTCAGAGTTGTGAATGTTCATGCCTGTTCTCCGAATTTTGCCTTACATTAGTTCTCCGGCAAAAAGTCTTCCTGAAGCAGTTCCACTAATGTGAAGGGACAGACTTCTGGAAACACCGATCGATCGAGTCCCGTTTCATCAGCGGCATTCGATCGAGCCACGCCGTAACATTTTTCTAAGATGAGTTCTGGCAACTCTCGCAGGCTTGGACTTTCCTCAATTCGATCGCTGATGCCCAACCGTAAATTCCGAATTGAACTGCGCCAGCTTCCCGGTCTCATCGCAGGCTGATATTTCCACTTGAGCAAATGTAGCAGTAACACCTTCAGATAAGACTCGATCGCCCGTTTCTGACTCTTCCCCATTGCCTCTAACTCATCTAATAAATTGGGGACATCCAGATCGTTCAACCGACCCTCACTCAGAAGCGTCGCTGTGACATCGAGCCATTGATAATAGTCGCGATCGTACAAATCCAGTGTCATGGTATTTCAGTAATAAATGTGGACGCATCTAAACATTTATTTCGATACGATAATAGGCCATAGCAGAGAAAATATTTGAGCGCCGATCGAACCCCCTACACCCCAAAGCGCCACGGCTTCGGATACAACCGCCACACACAACCGATCGCACCTGTAAACGCCACAACGGTCAACCCAGACGCAACATCCGGTAACAACGGCCCGATCGCCAACGTCAAGAAATTCACAACAGCCCCCGCGATCGCCACCCCGCCAAAATAAGCTCCTACTGCAACCCCCGTCCGATTTGCAGTGGCTTGTGCAATAGCGATCGGCAACGCTGCGTTCATCACGAATGCGATCGCAATGCCTAATCCGAACCAAGCCACAGGCCACAACGCTGGGAGCATCAACATTAAGACCAATGCGATCGCACTCACCAATGCCCAGAATAAACATCGAACATTGCCCACGCGAACCGCAATCCAACCTGCCGGAAGCAAGAATAAAAGATTACCCGCCATAAAAATCGACAACCCTAACTCCATCGTCGGCTGCGGCAACAACATCTTCCAAACCATCATCAGACCCAACGCGATCGCCCCGCCCAAAAACACCAACACCAATACCCGTCCCAAATCCATTCCCTGGCTCGGTCGCCCCGGCGGTGCCTTCGTCAATGACTGCATCGGACCCGCCGCATAGAGTCCCGCGATCGCTACCGTCAACACTCCCCCGCTCACCCCAAAAGTCCAAAACGGACCCAGCCATTCCAAAATCCCCTTCTGACTCGGCACACTAAAGATTTGCATCAGAGCACCTGACATCATTAGCGCACTCGACGCTTGAGGAAGCTGAGTTTGATTAGAATATCGGCCCAGAAGCGACAAGACGGGTGCCCGAAACGTCGCCATCGCCGCTGCCCAAAGAAGTATTAACACCACAAAAAAAAACTTCATTATCAATGCTGACAATCCCCACAGCGCCACCCATGGAATCAGCACAAACATCAACGCACTGACCAGCGCACCCGCCAATATCAACGGGAACTGCACCCCAAAACCTCGCAACATCCGATCGTTAATCGTCCCCGCCAACGGCTCCACCACCGCCCCCAACATCCCCTCAATCGCTAACAGCATCAACCCCAGCGACGGCGCATAGCCCAAATCTTTCAGCAACTTCGGGAGATACAAGTTGTACACCACCCACATCAGCACGATCGCCCCCTGCACCACCGCCACCGCAATCACAGGCCGCCACAGAATTGTTTTTTGCTGAAAGGTCATGGTGAATCTCGATCGCGGGAAAAAAGTCTACGCATAGACCCGATCGTCTCTTCGGGCATCCTACCGCTTCCCATCCCCCAATCGATTACTTTCTGTAATCATTCTGTAGATCATTCTGGAATGATAACGAACCTTTATCTTCACCATTACAATAA
>JAYVVL010000306.1:0-3612 GCA_043787035.1 Synechococcales cyanobacterium | reverse complement strand
AGGCATCGGCAGCACAGCAGGTGACGATGAAGCGGGTGATGCGGAAGTACTCAGGGGACAATTCTTTGGGGTGGACGACGAAGCCTTGGACTCGGACTTTTTGACCGTTGTAAAGGTCCGGCTCTGGGGAGACCTGAAGGGTGCGCATCCAGTCAATGATGGTGCGTTGCTCGGGTTTAGCGGTAACGCGGAAAGATTGAGGCTTGACTTGGGTCAGGGTAACGATATCGCCGACACCGCGCTGAAGGGCCGTTTGGCTTGCAAAAGCTTTTGGGGTGATGAGCAGTCCGAGAATGGCCACCACCAGTAAAAGCAAACTGCCGATGCCGGGAGGAAGAATACTGAGGTGCTCGACAGCGGGCAAAGGCTGCTTGGATTTGCGAATTTGCAGCAGCGTCCAAATCCGGTAAACGGCGATCGCAATTAGAAGGAACCCAGTGGTGACGGAGAGTGGAATGTAGTTGGGATGAATCAGCAGCGTTAGTTTTTGGTTGATCCAATAGTCTAAAAGCAAGACTCCCCAAGCCGCGATCGCCGCAATATCAATCAGCGCGATCCAATGCGGGGAAAATTGAAGTCGATTCCGAATAGAAGTCATAGACAAAACCTATGCTGGGTCTGCGGGGTTTATTGGGCCGGGTCCTCACTTAGAAGACGTCTACTTTACCGTCATTCCGCAAATACACAGATTGATCGACGGGTTTTTGGGCTGCAAACCGAAGTTCAATAACTAATAGATCCGGTTTCGGTTGAGAAAGCTTGACGCGCAGTGGCGTTTCGGTATTTTCCCATAGGGCAATCGAGGGATTTGGATCCGAACTACCTCCTTTTGCAAATTCGATCGCCTTTAGTCCTGACAACATAACAAGCTTTGCCCCAGCTAGGTTCTCAACAGAAATGACGCGCCTAGTCCGGTTGACGACCCGAACGGTAACGCGTTGTCCTGGTTTAAATTGGATGCCTTTTACCGGGCAAACATCTTTACAGGGGCCGATGTCTGCCGGGAGGGGCATGGTTAGCGGCGCTGCGGCTAGGACGGGGTTTAATGAACTTGTAGCTAGAGCGATCGTTACTGAAGCCGTTGCCACTGAAGCCGTCGCAACTACCGTTAGCCGTCGCCTGAGCCTTTGCCTTATACTACTTCCTCGTTTTGTCATCTCACCTTACACTCCGAGCACATCAAAGAAGGCATCCTCTAATTCATAGCCCAGCATCTGGGTCATGGCTTGGACGCGCGATCGGCCTGGAATCTCCTGCAATTTAAACCATGCCATTAGGACAAAGACCTTTTGCATCACGAAGATTTCTAAGGCTTCTGGGTTGAACTGAATGCCCTCTTTAATATGGAATTGGTGGGGAACCAGCATGGCCACATAGCGCGCTAGTTCTCCCGCTTGCCAGTCCAGCAAAAACGGTAGCCAAGGATATTTTGCGTCTAGACGGATAAACCACAGCCGAACCTCAGGAATCTCCGAAAGTTCCCGTGGGTCAGTGGCCTCACGTTCGAAGGTGATATCAAACTGCACCTTTTTTTCGGAGGTAAGCAATTCATTCATTAGCCGATCGATCGTGGCTTCAGCTTCGATCGTATTGACAGTATGGATTTGTGCGGCTTGGACAGAGATGATAATCGGTTGAGAACTCATTAGACCGCTAGTTAGACAAATGGTAGACAAGCGTTTTTACTTTAGCACTAGCCTGGATTGCGATCTTGGTAAATCGGCAGCATGACATTAAAAATTGACCCTTCCCCCGGACGGCTCTTGACTGAAATCGATCCGCCACATCGCAACAGCAACTGTTGCACAATGGTCAAGCCTAAGCCTGCCCCGCCCAAATCTTCCCCACTCACCTGGCGCACCCGGTAAAAGCGATCGAAAATCTTAGGAATTTCTTGGACCGGAATGCCAATACCCGTATCTTTAATTTCAATCTGAAGAAATTCGCCTTGCTGCTTGGCCTTGACCCACACCTGTCCGCCCATGGGGGTAAATTTGATGCCGTTGTGAAGCAGTCCAATGATGATCTGACGGAGCCAAGGGGTAAGACAGGCAATTTTGGGCATATCCTCGGGAATTGTATAAGCAAGTCTCACGCCTTTTTCTTCTGCTAGGGGCTGATAGGTGCTGACCACTCCCGGCACAATCTCAAACAGGGAAATTGGCTGAAGCGTCTCGCGTCCGGCCATTTGGTCAAGGTTGACGAGATCTAGCAGACTGCCAATCAACGAGCTTTGTCGATTGCATTCTTTGATCAATAGATCCATGTAGCGTTGACGTTGGGGCGGCTTAAGATTGGGCGAATTAAGCAGGGTAAGCGCGGTTTTCATATTGGTCAGGGGCGTCCGCAGCTCTTGGCCGACCGTGTTTAGAAATTCATCCTTCGATCGGACGCTGCGGTTCAGTTCCTCATTTTGCAGTTGGAGCAAGTCGATGGTTTCAGATTGTCTCCGTTGGCTGCTGATGCGCTGCCAGAGGTCTTCTTGACGCTGGATTTGGCGGTGGAACAAACTGGAAGGAAGCGTATTTCCGGTTAGCAAGGTCTGTGACTCTAGCTGTAGATTCCACTGCTCAATTTTGGTTTGCCACAGGCCCAGATAGTGATTGAAATTGGAGGCCGTCAAAACTTCGGGTGAGGCAACGAGTCGATCGCTCTTCTCCGGAACCGCGTCTTCGACATAGGTCTGCATTAGAATTTCGAGCTGCGCTAGAACCAGGCGGACCTGCGCCCAACCCACCTGAAAGGTTGCTGTAAGGGCGTTACGACGTTCAGCCGCTTCGGCGGCATCTAGTCCCTCGTGAGCGCCGCGCTTCGTACGGACTCGTTGGGCCACAATAACGCCACAAAATTCGGGTGACACGACTAAAAAAAAGAATTCTCGGCGCAGTGGCGTGTCGGCACCCAGGTAGCAGGGGGTGGGCTGAAATCCTGAGCTTTGAGAAAGTGATTGCGTCCCGTCGAGAAGAGTCGGGGATACTGGAAGCGGGTCCGAGACTTCATCAGCTAAACTTTTGAGGGCGTAGACGCTTCGAGCGCGGTCTTCTGTAGTGATGGCACACCGGACGAGATCCGAGTGCCAGGTTTCTCCGCGAGGGAGCTTTGCCCAAACGATCGCCTCACTTGTCTGCTCCCCCAACGTATCAATCCAGCTTCCCAAGACGCCTTTAAACGTAGTTGGACTAATCTGTACCGATTCGATGGCTCCGATCGTCCCAGCTTCAACGCTGTGGTTCAACATTTCAAAGAGAGACTGAGTGGGAGTGGGAAGTGAAGTCATGGTGACGTTAGCGTGGGGAGGTGGAAAACTGAGCTGAGTCCTTTGAATCTGAGCACTCTAAATCTGAGTAAAACTTGAGGCTAGGCAGGATGAAGGCTCTCGTGGCTGAACTGATGGACCCGATCGAAGTCACCCAAATTACAGAAAATACGCTTTAGGTCATCTTGGGCTTGCTGGAAGAGCGATAAATCTTCCAATTTTCGCGCAACTTGGAGCCTCATTTCGTACTTCTCAGCGGCCTGATGAACCTGTCCCAGTCCTTCATAAAATACACCCAAACTCCGCAAAGCCTGCTCTTCTCCTCGTAAATCTTTGAGTAGTTTGGAGAGGTTAAG
>JAYVVL010000305.1:0-10090 GCA_043787035.1 Synechococcales cyanobacterium | reverse complement strand
CTGGCGAACGCTTTTCAATGTCTTGCCCCATATTCAAAAAATTATATGTCGCGACTTGGATTTGTGTTTTTGGAAATTTTGTCTTGTGAAGGTGGAATTCAATCCTATGTGCGGGATATTTTGGACGCGTTGCCGACAGCGATGGGAAAGGGACGATCAGCGGATGTGTTTCTATTGCGAGATGGGGCAGAGGTTAGCAATTCATTTGCGTCACCGACTCTACGGTTTCAGTATTTCAAATCGACTCATCTAATTGTAGGTCGATTGAAGTTGGCGGCGGCATTGATTGCGTACATTTTGCGATCGCGTCCCCAACATCTCTACTGCGGTCATGTGAATTTTGCTCCAATGGTTGCAGCGATTTGTAAACCGTTTGGCATCCCGTTTACAGTATTGACCTACGGCAAGGAAGTCTGGGAGACATTGCCCACCTCGAAGGTGAAGGCTTTTCAGCGCGCAGAGCGGATTTGGACCATTAGTCGGTACTCGCGCGACCGTCTTTGTGCGTCCAATGCGGTAGATGCGGGAAAGGTTGATTTTGTCTATTGTTCGGTGGACGGACGGAGGTTTAAACCCGAGGAAAAAGAAGCAGGACTCGTTGAAAAATATAAGCTGCACGATTCACGAGTGTTAATGACGGTGGCGCGGCTGTGGTCGGGCGATCGATATAAGGGCGTGGATGTGACGATTCGCGCACTGCCTGAGATTGTAAAATCGTTTCCCACTGTGAAATACTTGGTGCTGGGGCGCGGGGACGACCAGCCGAGATTGGCAGCCTTAGCTGAAGAACTGGGAATAAGCGATCGGGTCGTGTTTGCGGGATTTGTTAAGAATGAAGATTTGGTCGCTCACTACAACCTAGCCGATGCCTATGTGATGCCGTCTCAGGAAGGCTTCGGTATCGTGTATCTCGAAGCGATGGCTTGCGGGGTTCCGGTGTTGTCTGGCGATGCGGATGGGTCGAGCGATCCATTGCAGGATGGGAGGCTAGGCTGGCAGGTGCCGCACCGGGATCCGGAGGCGGTGGCAATAGCGGTGTGTCAAATGCTGAAGGGTGATGTTGAGAAAACCGATGGTGAATGGCTCCGATCGCAGTGTCTCAACATCTTTGACAAATCTGCGATCGCGCTTCAATTAGCGAAGTTGTTATCATACTAATGCTATCCAACTAATGCGGTCGATCGCGCGGTAAACCCTTCTTTGATTAATTGCTCAACGGTTGCAACATCGTCTTTGACGCGGAATTGCATTCCGAATCGGACGAACTGTTGACGATGGAGTGATCCGACGATTGCAACAACGGGAATGCGACCACTTCGATCGTCTCCGTTTTGCGATCGCAGAATCGTCCGAAGCTTATTTTGTTGTACGACATCGCTTGCGATTTTAGACTCTAAATCAACCATAACCATTTTGACCGATTCGATCGGTTGAGCATCGTCAATGATGAACTGAACCCGATCGTCTTGTCGATCGACCGTGCCCCAAATCATCAGCCGCGCATCAGGAACCATCATCAGTCCCACTTTTAGAAAGGACTTCGGAAACACAACTGCTTCGGATTGTCCGGTGAGATCCTCCATTTGAATAATGCACATGGGATCGCCTTTCTTGGTAATTACCGATTTCACAGTAGTAATCATCACGATTGCGCTGACGCTCGTTTTTTCTTGGACTTGCTTGAGGCTTCCGAGTTCTATGGGGGCTAGCATTCGGGATGATTTTTGGAGTCCTTTGAGCGGGTGATCAGAGATATAGAAGCCCAGGATTTCTTTTTCCAATCGCAATCGTTCCTGCTTTGGATATTCATCCACAGTTGGTGCGTGAGGTGCCGTTTCAAAAGCAGCTTGTGGAATAGCAGAAGGAGTTGAAATAGTAGCAAACAGATCAAACAGATTAGTTTGGCCGCTAGCTCGGTCGCGTGCTCGGGACTGTGCCCAATCAATGACCAGTTCCAGATCTTTAATCAATTGATGACGGTTTGGGGCGATCGTGTCAAAAGCTCCGCAATAAATCAAGGCTTCAAGGGCACGTTTATTTACCATTTTGGAATCGACACGATCGCATAGGTCCGCCAAGGATTTGAAATTCCCGCCTGATTCCCGCGCCTCAAGGAGCGATGCCACCGGGCCATGACCCACATTTCGCACTCCCGTCAGACCAAATAAAATGTTAGTTCCAGAGGGCGTAAAGTCTTCGTCTGACTGGTTGACATTTGGCGGCAATACTTCAATGCCCATGGATTGGGCGGAAGCGATGTATCGTTGAACCTTCTCTTGATCGCCGCTGTTTGCACTGAGCAATGCGGCCATATATTCAACAGGATAGTGTGCTTTGAGATAGGCTGTTTGATAGGTGACATAGCCGTAGGCCGTCGAGTGAGATTTGTTGAAACAATACTCAGCAAACTTCACCATCTGAGCAAACAAACCCGCTGCAATACTTTCCGCAACTCCGTTTTTCAGCGCCCCCGCCACAAAAATACTTTGATGCTTTTCCATTTCTGATGTTTTCTTCTTACCCATCGCTCGACGGAGCAAATCAGCTTCGCCCAGGCTATATCCACCCATGTCTTGAGCAATTTTCATAATCTGCTCTTGATACACCATGATGCCGTAGGTTTCATTCAAAATCGGTTTAAGCAAGTCATGCTCGTATTCAATGAGCCTACTATTATGTTTCCGCTCAATAAATTTAGGAATGAGTCCCGCATCCAGTGGTCCCGGACGGTAGAGCGCCAGCACCGACGAGATATCCTCAATTCCAGACGGACGCAGCTCTCGGACAATCTGACGCATTCCCGACGATTCAAGCTGAAAAATCCCTTCTAGATCACCACGTCCTAGCAACTTGTACACGCCGTCATCATCGAGCGGCAGACCATCGAGATCGATCGTTTCATTTCGGTAGGTCTTAACGAGATCCACTGTTTTTTGAATCATTGTTAAGTTCTTCAGTCCCAAGAAATCCATTTTCAGGAGACCCAACGATTCAATATCTTCCATGTAATACTGCGTAAAAACAGCGCCATCATCATTCTTCTGCAACGGGACAATTTCATCAAGTCGAGTCGCCGCGATTACCACTCCGGCGGCGTGAATGCCGACGCTTTTATTTGTCCCTTCGATGCGAATTGCAGTGTCAATCCAGGCTTTATAGGTGACATCAGAGCCGGGGACTTTATCGTTACTGTCGTATTTGTCTTTAAATTCTTTAACGGGTGTCTTGTCCGAAATCATCTTGGCCAGCTTAGTCGGTTTTCCTCGCTGAACAGGAATCATTTTGGTCATTTTATCGGACTCAGAATAAGGCACGTTGAGCACCCGAGCCACATCTTTAATAACCGCTTTGGAGGCCATTCGGTTATAGGTGATGATTTGAGCGACTCGTTCGGTGCCGTACTTATTGGTCACATAGTCGATCACTTCTTGACGTCGATCGATACAAAAATCGGTATCAACATCCGGCATCGATTTACGTTCTGGATTTAGGAATCGCTCAAAGAGTAATCCATGGTGAACCGGGTCAATATTGGTAATTTTCAAGGCGTAAGCAACCAGAGAACCAGCGGCTGAACCCCGACCCGGACCGACGGGAATATTCTTATCTCTCGCATATTTGATGTAGTCCCACACCACTAAGAAATAAGCATCAAAGCCCATTTTTTGCATCATCGCGAGTTCATACTCGGTGCGATCGATGTAATCCTGTGCAATTTCTTCGCGGCTTGCAACGTTAAAGCGATCGCAGAGTCCTTCCCAGGTCACTTTTTCAAAATAACTCGCCATAGTGTAGCCATCCGGAACCGGATAGTCAGGAATTCGAGGCTCGCTTAGGACGTGATACTCTTCAATTTTGGCCGCAACTTCTAACGTGTTGGCAATGCCTTGGGTAACAATTTCTTGGGGTAGATGATCGCGAAATAGCCAGCTCATCTCTTCAGCAGACTTTAAATATTCTGTCCCGGTATAACGCAGGCGCTTTTCTTCAGAAATCAGTTTTCCAGTTTGAATACAAAGCAACGCATCATGGGCTTCTACGTCATTACACGAGATAAAATGAGAGTCATTGGTTACGACAATTTTAATATCTAACTCTTGAGCTATTTTAATAATTTCAGGATTCACCACTCGCTCTTCAATGAGTCCATGGTCTTGAATTTCTAAATAATAGTCGTCCCCAAACCGCTCCTTATACCAACGGGCTACCTTTCGGGCAGCGTCAGGACGATTCTGTAAAATAGCCTGCGGAATTTCGCCGCCGAGGCAGGCGCTGGTAACGATCAAGCCTTCCCGGTACTGCTCAAGATACTCTTTATTCACGCAAGGCCGCCCAAAAATCCCCTTGCCTTGCTTTCCTTGAAGGTTTGAAATAGTGGTGAGCTTTACAAGATTCTTATAGCCGATGTCGTTTTTGGCGAGAATGATCTGGTGGTAACGAGGGCGACGTTCTTGCTTTTCGATGTCGCCATTGATGACGTACATCTCGTTACCGATGATCGGCTTTACAGGCTTGCCCTTACAGACCTTCAGCAGCTCGATCGCCCCATACATGACGCCGTGATCGGTGAGGGCAATAGCAGGCATTCCGAGTTCAACGGCCCGATCGATGAGCTGAGGAATCTGGCTGGCACCGTCGAGGAGGCTATAGTCACTGTGAACGTGGAGACCGACAAAAGACATAACCATTCTCCGACGCAAAAGGACTAAACTAAGGTTCTAACTTATGAGGTACTAACCCGGTGACTAAGATTATAATCACTATATGTAGTAGGTCAAGCAAATGATATGATCTACCAGTAGCGCCACCTTCTGAACGCTGGGATAACGGGTCAAGTGCGTTTTACTCATTCACTCTATAGTACATTGGCACTGTTTTTAGGTCAAATCCTAAGGAAATCGCTATGAATTCGACGATCGAACTGATGACGGCTGTATTTGCCAATCCCCCGAAGCCTTTTGATCCGGTGAATCAGACCTTGAAGGGCTGGGCAGTGTTTTGTTTGCGCGATCGAAGTTTTAAGATTGCGACGTTTTCGCCCAAGTCCGATTTTATTGTGGAGTCGAAGTTAGGGGATTCGTCGTTTAAAGTAACCCAAACAGCAACAGATGTCGTGCCCGGACCGATCGGCTGGGTTGTGGTAGCGGCGGATGGAAAGAGTGCGATCGTCGTTGCGCCTGAGATTTGATTTGAGCTTTGTAGAGGATTGGAAATACATCTGTGGCGTACGATCGAATGGATGACCGAAGACAGTGATCGAATCAAACCAACTTTAATAATGCCTCGCGAGACAGATTCATAACCGAACGTGCCCGTTCCGTAGGGTCCAACGTGAGGAGTTGTGGAATCACCGCTTCAAGTTCCGAATCGATCGGCCCAAACTTAGCAACGAGCATTCCTGTGATGCTGGCGCGATCGGCTTCCTCTCGACCTTCCTCTCGACCTTCTTTTTTTGTCGTGTTGCGCCACTCTTCATAGATGGCGTCAATATTTAACATGATTTCGCGATCGTCTTTGCTAATCGTACGTTGCTTCTTAATCATGAGCTGAAGTTTTGTAAATTTTTCTAGAGCGAATGTTTTGAGCGGTTGCTTAGGCAATTGTAGCAATTCTGCGAACGCTTGAGTCTGAACTGTGTCACGACCGAGCATCCGCAAAAACAAGGTCTCTGGAATGACGAGCAACTGGTGAACCACAACAAACCCAATCCGCAAGGTCTTTCCAAAAAAGAAGAAGCCCTCACTCCAGCCTGGATAAGGCTTGGTATAACAACCTTCGATCGTCTCCTTTGAAGCCGTGGGGACAACTAGCCATAGGTGAGGCTTATCACTGACACGGAGTTTACGTTTTTCCCGTCGAGCAGTCCGCTTGAGTTCACCCCGGACTCTACAAAGCTTTTCAAAACAGGCAAACAGGTCATCTTCAGAAATTGGATTGCGAAACACCTCTAACAAAGCTGGAGTCGTTGCCATTTTCCCGAGCAGTCCCAATTCAGCGATCGGCTGGTGAGATTTGGGAATAAACCAGACATCGACTTGCTGAGGTTCTCCCGTCGGCAGTTCAAAACTGATTTCAACTTCTTTTCCAAAGGGCGATAACATTCCCTTAAGGTACAGCTTGGAAAATTCGTCGTGGGGCTTTTTCGACATGCCAAAAATGCGGATTTAGAGTAACCGTGGTTGTTACTATACTGCGAGATGTGTTGAATATCACCTTTAGAATCCAATATTCAAGTCGAAACCCAGCTTGTCATAATTTAGCCGGGACCAACCTAAGCAAAAAACAATGATTACAAAAATGCGATCGAACTGTCTCTAAACAAAAGTTCGATCGCATTTTAAATAAGCTAATAATCTTACTTATTAGTCTACCTAACTAGTCTTACTTATTCGGTTGAGGAGTCATGCGCAGGTAGGGCTTGACTTCAGTGACACCCTTGGGAAACTTCTTGATGGCATCTTCAGTGGAGATGGATGGGACAACGACACAATCCCCGCCGTCTACCCAGTTCGCCGGGGTAGCAACACCGTAGTTATCCGTCATTTGCAAGGAGTCAATCACGCGCAACAGCTCGTCAAAGTTCCGGCCCGTGCTAGCAGGATAGGTCAGGCTTAGACGTAGCTTTTTGTGGTTGTCGATGATAAACACTGATCGCACGGTCAAGGTGCTTCCAGTGCTTGAGTTGGGATGGATCATGTCATAGAGTTCAGACACTTTCTTGTCTTCATCAGCCAAAATCGGATAGTTGACCCCGCAGGATTGGGTGTCGTTGATGTCGCTGACCCAGCCTTTGTGGGATTCAGCGCTGTCTACGCTCAGTGCGATCGGCTTCACGTTGCGTTTGTCGAACTCGGACTTAAGTTTTGCAACCATGCCTAGCTCAGTCGTGCAGACGGGCGTGTAGTCAGCGGGATGCGAGAACAAGATCACCCAGCTATCGCCAGCCCATTGGTGAAAGTTGATGGTTCCTTCGGAGGAATCTTGGGTGAAATCGGGGACGGTATCGCCTAGGCGGAGAGACATAGCTGATATTCCTTTAATAGTGCGGGGCACGAAAGCGCATAGACTGAAAGGCTTCTCGCTGGAAACGTTCTGACTAGAAACTTTCTGAGTATCGATCATGCCACAAAAGATCAGCATCCTCCGGCTTTGAGATAATCTTTCTTTCACTTAAAATCACGAAATGTACGGAAATTTGGATTCTCCAATGAATAGAGTAGAGCGCTAGTCATGATAATTAAGCCGATCGGACGGTCTACAATTGAACGATCGCAACTGTAATTTTCCGTAATGTTCCTAGGGACACTGTAGAGATTTAGCAAAGATCATGTCTCCGATCGTCTTTTTTGGGCAAGATATAGAAGCTAATCCACTTTTGTCCAGTCGAGCTTCGTCTTGCGATGTACAGTTTGTGAGGCCGTCGGTTTGTTTTCCGGTCCGTAAAGTTACTCTTATCCGTAAATAACGCTGAATTTTTATGTCGAATGCTGCTTTTCTTACCGTTGACGATCGCGAACTTTCTCTACGTGACTGTATGCGCTACCTCCAGTCCTCTGGGAAACTCCAGGATTTTCTGGGTGGTATCTTGCGTCAACACGTCCTTGAAGAAGAAACCGCAACCCGCGATGACCTGACCATCCCTGAAGGAGTCGTCGAGCAGGCCATCATCGATTTCCGACTCCAGCAACAACTGAGTGAGGCTCCTGCATTTCAGGAATGGCTCAAAAAAAATGGATCTGACTATTCCACCTTCCACAAGCAAATCTTAGGTAATTTCAAAAATGAGAAGCTGAAAATGGTGGTGAGCGAAGAGCGCTTGCAGGAGTATTTCATTGAGCGTAAACTATTTCTCGATCGAGTGATTTTGTCTCGAATCATCGTAGACAATCAGGACTTAGCAGAAGAATTGAAGAATCAGATTCAGGAAGGTTCTGCGACCTACGAGGAGTCAGCGCGCCAATACTCTGTAACTGACGACAAAATGGTCAATGGCATGATGGGTCCTGTCAGTCGTGGAACCCTTCCCGATACCATCCGTGCCCAAATCGATGCGGCACAACCGGGAGCCTTGCTCGGACCCCTAGAACTCGAAGGCAAGTGGGGCCTGTTCCGGGTCGATGAGTTTCTTGAAGCGTCTATGGACGATGCTCAACTCCAACAAACGCTCCGTAATGAGCTGTTTGAGCGCTGGTTGTCGGAGAAAATTCAGAAAATGGACGTCAAACTCCAGATTAATGATTAGTTTGGTATCCCTCCGATCGTAGTTTGTGCCTCCAACGATAATAATATTATTGGAATAAAGAACAACACAGAGCACGATCGACTTTTCCCCTTCTCCCTTACCCCCAATGATTACTAACGATCCCACCACCAGCATCCCTTGGGAGAATCCGCCTCTCTCTCATCTCACCTCTGAACAGCAGGTGCGCTTTAAAGATCAAGCGGATTTGCGGCGATATCGGCTAGGCGAACCGATATGGGGAGACGAGAATGCCGATGAGGTGATTTTGCTGCTGGCGGGAAAAGTTCGACTGGTGGATGAACAAAACAAATCTACTTTCCTTCAGTCGGGTGATTGGGTCGGGAGTCCGTTGGATTTGCCCGGTTATAAAGTGCGGGCAGCGGGTGATGGCGTAGAAGCGTTGGTTTGGAGCCAGGATCTATGGGATATCGTCCGGCGTCCTGAAATCGATCGTTTTTGGGCACTTCAGCGGCAGCGATACTTGCCAAAGGTCGATGATGGTCCGCAAAATGTCCCCGGATTTCCCTTTGTTCCCGGCATTAATACCAGTGCGGCCTGTCTCACGATGGTCGCGAACCATCTGCAAAACCCCGTCCAACTGGAATGGGTCCAGCGTCAGGTGCGCGGCCAGCAGCCTTCAGAACTCATCGAAGCCTCTGAAAAAGTGGGCTTACTTCTTAGACGCATCACGATCGATTGGGCGGGTTTGCGGCTGACGGATTTTCCGGCGATCGTCTTAAAAAATGGGCAGGATAACCCGCACTGGATGGTGGTTTACGGCATTCGTGGTGAAGGCATTATTATTGCCGACCCCATGAATCCCACGATGTCCTGTGAACGGATTTCACGGACGCAGTTTGAGGCGCAGTGGGATCGTCAGGTTTGGCAGGCGGAGACAGTTCAGAAGCAAGATACCTTTAATCTGGCCTGGTTTCTTCCGGCGGTATGGAAATATCGCGGGCTGCTTCTGGAGGTACTAGTCGCGTCGTTAACGATGCAAATATTAGGACTCGCGACGCCGATGATTACGCAAGTGGTCATCGATCGGGTGATGGTGCAGGGGAGCGTTTCGACGCTGGATGTGATGGCAATCGCGATGTTGGGAATCGCATTTTTTGAGGCGTCGCTCGGGACATTGCGGCTGTTTATTTTTACCCACACCGCACGCCGATTAGATTTATCGCTCTCGGCACAATTATTTAGACACCTGATGCGGTTGCCGCTGCAATACTTCGAGTCGCGCCGGGTGGGCGATACGGTAGCGCGAGTGCAAGAGCTGGAAAATATTCGGCAGTTTCTCACCGGAACCGCGCTGACGGTGGTTCTCGATAGTATTTTTGCCGTGGTGTACTTGGCGCTGATGGCGTACTACAGTCTGCCGCTGACGGGAGTGGCCCTCGCGGTGCTGCCGCTGTTTGCCATTCTTACTCTAGTCAGCACGCCCATCCTGCGCAACTGGCTGAATGAAAGCTTCAACCGCAACGCAGATAGTCAGTCATTCCTCGTGGAGACGGTGACGGGAATCCACTCGGTAAAGGCGCACACCGCCGAAAAAGCATCGCGCGATCGATGGGAGGGACTGTTCGCCCGTTACATCCGCACCAGTTTTAAAGCCTCCACAACACAAAATATCAGCGGCAACATCGCCGACTTTCTCACCAAGCTGTCTTACCTGCTCATCCTCTGGTTTGGGGCGACGCTGGTGATCAAACAGGAACTGACAATCGGGCAACTGGTGGCGTTCCAAATGCTGTCGGGGCAGGTAACGGGTCCGTTGTTGCGACTCGTTCAGCTCTGGCAAAACTTGCAGCAGGTCTTGCTGTCGGTCGATCGCATTGGCGACATTCT
>JAYVVL010000304.1:0-3630 GCA_043787035.1 Synechococcales cyanobacterium | reverse complement strand
GTTTCATTTTTTAATTATTTTCGACTTTTGGAACTAGCGGAATGTGGGTTAGAAGCAAGCATGAGAATGGCGTTCAACTGACTGATCTAGAAGAACCCGAAGTACCATGGCCTGAATTTGTTCGATCGTTAGCAGGCGCTTGGGCTGATGATTTTCCTAATCTAGAAACCATTCGCGCTGGAATGGGACAGGACGTTCTCCGGGAGAGCCTTTGAATGTACATTTTGGATACCAATACCTTGATCTATTACTTCAAAGGCCAAGGAAACGTTGGATTGCTAGGACTGCCGTGGCGCTTCAGGGGCCGATCGTGACTCGTGATGGTCGGGAGTTTTCTAGGATTGTGGGATTGCCGATCGTGGATTGGTATTGAGGGTGCGATCGGTTATTCTAAACCACACATTTTGCGGCAGACGTTTCATAGAATGCTCGGAAATGCTGCTAATACGTGAAGAAAATCATTCGGTGTGGACACAGGAAAACGATGGGGCGATTCGCGATTGTTATAAAAACTTGGGTAGTCGAACTGAGGTGATTTCCAAGAAAGGTTTTACCCATTTACCGGAAGCGATTTCAATCACCGGGCCTGGGATTGGGTATTCTTCATTCTGGAACTCACCTAACAACTATCAGAGATGTTCGTATACAGAGGACTGATGGGTGTCATGGTTGGACATTCATTGTAACTTATTGACACCGATCACCATTTTTGAACATACTCTAAGAATCTCCTCTTCGATTAATTTGATTTCTACGACTACCTTGGTCTCTACGAACTATCGTATCTACTTCATAGGTTTCTAGGATGAACTCAACAATAGCTTCAATCACGTAAATGGCTTTGTAACCCATATTCACGCCCCGAAGTCGTTCAGGTGCGTGATTCACAGCCTCCTCTAGAATTTTTTCTGGTTCCTGTATTTCACCCTGAGTGGCATACGAATATTTGTCTATTTCACTCTTCAAAGCGTTAATAATTTTGAATCGGTCATTAAGAGTCATACCCAACAAATCAAATTTTCCTATTCCAGTAGCATTCTGGTATTTCTTCCAAAAGCCTATTCTCATACGTTGATCAATCAAAGATTTTCTTCTATCTCCGCTCTGCCTCCTACCTACTTCGCCTCTTCTATCTACCTTATCTCTCCTATCAAAATCAGGAAGGAACTCTTTATCGAAGTAAGCCATCAGACTCTGAAAGCCTGTCAACATGCATACGTTGAAGTTAACAGCTTGGTATTGCTCAAAGCCGGGAGTCAGCTTATAAAAATCGCTTGGACTAGTGTCATCCAACAAAAGTGGAATGATACTACCGGGTTTATTTGCCTGAAAATATACGACCTCTCTCTTGACCCAATCTGATTGGAGAGCACTTTTAGATACTACAGCTATTAAAGACTCAGAACTATTGAGTGCTTCTTCAATTTCCACTGAAATTTTTGATCCAGGTAAGATTCCTGAACTGTCATACCAAGGATCTATGTGATGAAAATCTAGTAACTTTGCCAAAAGATTTGTGAAGCCTTTGTCGCTAGAAGAATGAGAAATAAAAACTTTTGGCATGAATGCTTCCGTGTTGTCCGAGTTTGATGTGTCTGATGAATAAGGATTAATTATCTGCTTAGACTATCTTATCCCAGATAAATAGTCCGGCAAGTTGCATGTGCAACTATGCCTGTCTAGCATCCATGGCACAAAGCGAAAGGCTCGGTAAAGACCCGACGCAAAAACGAGCATGGCTACTAAGTTAACTAATCTTGGTAATATTGCAAAGTTTAACTAATCTTAACAACACTGTAGACATATTCTTCTAAAATATCACAGGATGAATCTGAACGCAAGAACCTAGGAAAAGTTTCAGCAATTCTAAATTCGAGGCTACAAAGGCATTCCAGCTTCTTTAGTCAGAATTAATTATGGAGATTAGCCCTATTTTCTTGATATTGACATAATGAAAATTATGTGGGTGGTAGAAAGACAGTTCGTCAGATTTTCAGATTCGATCACAGTAATCGCGATCCTGACTTTTGTAAAACTATCTGTATCTCATGATACATTCCGAATTTAGAATTGCTGGAAAAGTTTAGCAATTTCAAATTCAGAAGGAGGTTACGCTGCTTCAGTCGATCAAGTCTTCTCAATGGAGCTTGATCTGAGAGATCGAGAGTTCTAGTGCTCATTCATAGCTACTTCTGTTAAGGTGACTATGTGTACTACTGCCGATATGCAGGGGTTTCAGTGATCGCTGCTGTCTGTCTAAGCCGTCATCATGACAACCCACTGATGCCCGACCGCATATCCCATGACGCACCGATCGCCCTTCTCTAGGAGTACGATCGTCCTAAACCCGAATGGCGTGGGGGAATGCGATCAATGCCACCGAGTCCGGCGCTTATGCCTGTGCCTTAGCCGCAATTAAGCAGAGCCAAGGACTCTACGCCGTTCGTCGTGCCGAAACCTTCACAGGCGCAGATTACTACATTGAGCCACTCAACGGAACCACGAGAAAATTAGAAAATTGCTATCGGATAGAGATCTCTAGAACTGACCTTGCTACACTAGAAGTCAGAAGACGCTTGAAGGTCAAACCCAACCAAGCCAAACTTGGAAACAGTCCATTACCCGCGCTCCCCGTCGTCGTTGGGTTCAAAGCGTCCCTCATCCTAATTCAAACCCTGAAGGACTAAGCATGAGTTGGATAGAGCATCATCAACGCAGTGAAGAATTCGCCAGCCTTGCCGAAATCCTCCATCGTCAAGGAGAACTCCAAGCCGCCCAACAAAACTACACGATGGTCTACGACCGACCGTAGGTTATCGCCGCCGCCGAAATCCAAGCCATCAACCACATTGCCCCTAATGAAAAGCGAACCTTGGGCATTACCGTCGTGAGTTCGATTCTCTTCCAGAGACACTCCGTGAACGCTCTCTCCTTTAAAGCCAAAGATTATTCCCAGGCAAAAACGATTGCCTACCGCTGGCTTTCCAGCCAACAACTCCCCAAGTTTGCCGTCTTTCAGGTCGAAGAAATATTGCGGGAAATCTTGACGACCGAAGCCTTGGTGATGGCGGGGTGAACGGATTATTGGGACTTCGATCGCCTGTCGGATTTCATTCATCCGATCGAAGAATACATCTTCGATGTGTTGCCAATGCAAGCTGTAACCATGGGTGAAGTGGCTTCGCAGAAAGCGCAGGAACTCTACAAATCAAATAGCTACGACTATCCCGGAGTAACCCAAATTATCAGTGCCCATATCGCAAACCGCTCAGAATGGAGGTTCTATGAACAAGGATTTCGAGAATGAGATAGAGGATGATTTACTTCCCAACTATGACTTCGCCAATATGGCGTGGTGTGCGCGGGAAGTACGTTGATCGCTACCGATCGGAAACCAATATCGTTCTCCCAGACCCAGATGTTGCGGATGCATTTCCAACGGCTGAATCGGTAAATGAAGCGTTGAGACTGTTGTTGACGATCGTCATAAATGAAACCCATCTCATTGTGGACTTAGTGGATGGTCGGCAATTGAGTGTGCCACTTGCCTGGTATCCTCGTCTGCTCCATGCCTCCATTGAAGAACGTCAAAACTGGGAAATCTTCGGTGATGGCATTGCGATCGAATGG
>JAYVVL010000303.1:0-3640 GCA_043787035.1 Synechococcales cyanobacterium | reverse complement strand
GTCCAGGGATTGCGGGGCTGGTTGCTACGTTTGTGGGAGTGCGACAAGTCTTCTTTCTCGATGCCATCACATTTGCGATCGCTGCTGTGTTGGTTATTTCAATTCCAAATCAGTTGAGCCCTGTGGCAACTCGTGCGAATTCTAAGTCTAATCTTTGGCGTGAACTAAGTGTTGGCACGGTTTGTTTATGGCGCGATCGAGCGTTGCGCTATGGGTTGCTGTTGCAGTTAATCGCCGCACTCTCCGGCGCACAAATCCTTATTAATACCGTTCGCTATATCCAGGGTTCACTGCATTTTGGAACCCTAGAATATGGCTGGGTCATGGCGGCCTTTGGGGCGGGAGCGACGATCGGAGCAGTGGGTCTGAATCGAGTCAGCACCCGAAATCATCGCCAGACTCTACTCGTCTGGGGTTGTATTCTCTTAACTAGCGTGATGCTGTTGGCCCAGGGTGCAAACCTTTGGGGCTTGATGGCGTTGTGGGCGTTGGCAGGGGTGGGGCAATCGGTGATGGATGTATCGACCCAGATGTTGATTGCCGATCGCATTTCTGTGGAGCTTCAAGGTCGGGTCTATGGCGCACATTTTGCCTGGAGCCATCTGTGGTGGGTGATGGCCTATCCGATCGCTGGACTGCTTTCTCAATCGGCTTCTCAGTCATACTTCTTGATGAGTGGAACGATCGGATTAGGGGGTCTTGTTGTGTTGGGGCTAGTGGTAAAATGTTTTCCATCTAGCCATCAAGGATTTTGGCATGAACATGGTCACTCTCATTTAAAGGATCATGTTCACGTCCATTCATTTGTTCATGCTAGCCATCATTCTCATTACCATTTTCACTTAGCTGAACATTCGATCGACTCAGTGTCCAATGCGCCCTGATTCATCAATCAATCGAGCATCAGTCTGAGGTCTCGCCAGCCACATCAGGCTTGCTAGCAGAACGCTCCCACATGAACGATTGGGGATACCGAAATCGAACCGCCTGCCGGTCATCGAATCCAAGGATGCCGAGTTTAATCGACTCTCGTTATCCCTTTGAAGATTCGATTTGTAAAATTCGGCAACTGTGGGTGAACGCTGGATAGCATCCACCGATCGATGACCAACGATCGCCTAAAACCCATCGCACTTCCTCAAAGCTAGAGTGGAAGGCCGATCGTCAACCCATCAGCCGAAGAGGGCGATCGCATACTTCCAACTAACCCCAATCGATGATCCGACGATCGACCCACGAGAAAACGTTGGCGAAGCCTTTCCCTTGGAAAATCGCACGTCCCCAAAATAAGTAGCGGTGCGATCGTCAATCCATCAGACGAATAGAGCGATCGTGGTGGCAATGAATGTACCGATCGCTATTATGTAGCAGACAACTTGACTCACGGTTTTACATGGTGCGTTGCTTTCTTTCGATCAAAGTGCAATCATATCGGAGGATAAGAACAATCATCATAGAATATTCTTCATCCCAAGTTGTACGGATGAGCACTGATGTATTTACGGTATAATATTGAGACTTAGAGGCTAAGTAACGCGGAGCAGCGCTCCACTAGTATTTACTTGTCTCATTTAGTTTCTAAATTGTTTTTGTATGAATAATTTTTTGAAGGATTGCCTGGATCTGTAAAGCTAGCTGCTATTATTTTAACTGGAGGACTGGTCACTTTCTCTGGGTTGAAAACTGGAGTTATTAACATTCCAGGTAATACAACTCCTACACCATCTCCAATTTCAATTTCTTCACCGCTTGTTGAAAATGTTAATATCCGTATTAACATCAGAGATGGAAATACTAAAGAATCAGTTCCAAACGCTAAAACTGAATTAATTTATCTATCTGGTGCCGTTATTGAATATACAGATAGTACGGGATTTATAGATATAAAAGTACCCAAAACTAGTACGACGAAGTTGTTTATAAGCAAGGTGGGGTATCAAGCGCTTGATCGACAATTAAATCCAAATTTAAATATTCCACAGGATCGAAACATAACTATCTACTTATTCCCAGTTAAGAAAGACGAGCTGGGTACTATACCGATACCAGAGGATACGAAGTCAGGGTTTCCGAGGTTAGAGACTTCATCTCTTGCTCCTAGTTCGCTTCCGTCTAGTGGAAAACCCGATAAAATATCACCTGAAGATTTCATCAAATCCTTTTATCGTAAAATTAATGAGAGAGAGCTTAATGACGCATGGCTGATGCTCTCAGAAAAACGGAGGAGCAAGCAAGAAAAAGGATTTCAAAGCTTCCGAGAATGGTGGGGTGACACAGTAGAAAAAGTTAATCTTGAGAAGATAAAATTAATTCGAGAGGATGCTAATAGTGCGGAAGTTGAGGTTGTAACTTCATACATTATCAATCAGAAAAAAGTGGATGAAAAACCTATCATTTTCAGGCTAGCAATGAATCCAGCAAAACATTCTTGGGAAATATTGGCCAAAGATTAATAGGCAAACATCATTATTATCTACTAAGTCGCCTGTGCTCCACTCGGCTGTGACAGTACCGTCCCTGGAATTCCCATCGGTGCATCTGTCACCAACAACGCATTCAACATCTGCGCCGACGTCTGAAACCGTGAATGAATCCCAGGCGCGATCGCCCGATCGATTACATTGGCCAACCCAGCGCTCACCGACGGCGCATACGATCGCCACTGCACCTCACCCGTCATCGGATCGGTCGGCAACTCCTGCGGAATCTTCCCCGTCAACGCATAAATCTCCGTCAACCCCAAACTATACAAATCACTGCCAAAAACAGCCCGTCCCGCCGCCTGCTCACTTGGCGTAAAGCCCGGAGTTCCAATCACAATCGACTGCGTACTCTTCCCATTCACATTAATCTGCGTCCCCATCGTCTCCCGCACCGCCCCAAAATCAATCAGCACATGCGTGTGATCCCGCGATCGCAAAATCACATTATCCGGCTTAATATCCCGATGAATAATCCGCTTCTCATGGACACAAGCCAGCACAGGCAAAATCCCCGTCAGCCACTCCCTCACCGCCGCATCACCAACGGCATGAAGCGGTGAGGAAAGAAAGTGGGAAAACGAGCTACATCGAAAGACTGAACAATACTCTACGACAGAGAATTTCGAGTTTAGTGCGTAAAAGTTTGTCCTTTGCTAAGAAAATTGAAAATCATATTGGGGCGATCGGGTCCTTTATTGGAGACTACAATCGTCATATCAGGGCTGCAATCGAGGAGGACAAAAAAATCCTCTGGCTTTCCTCCATCCTTTACTTAATGGCACTACCTATTTTTGGAAGTTTACTCGAACATTTATCTCTTCAAGTATCAATAGTTTTGGTAGCGATCGCAGAGCTGAAATCTCAGCAACTTAACCATCCTAGATTATAAAGCGATTTGTTCATCTCACCCCTTCAAACGTTCCTCCCAAAATCAAAAAGAAACCCCATCCGAAAATTTTAACATTACAGTCCCAGTTTTTCCCGCTTTTGGAATCAAAATCTCCGTAGGCCGATCGCAAATCAAACAAAGATCCTCAAACGCAAAACTCCATTGCCCCTCTTTTGCCCAAGTCTGCAAAAGTTTCCATTCAGTCTCCACGGGTTTCGGGTCAATCAATCGCCGCATAAACTCGTAATAGGCATACATCCCCATTTCC
>JAYVVL010000302.1:0-10131 GCA_043787035.1 Synechococcales cyanobacterium | reverse complement strand
ATCTGGTGGCGCAGAATGTTTTACCGCGATCGGTGTTGCCGTTGAATGCGGTGACGGCGCTAATGGGAACGCCGTTGATTACGTGGATTGTGGTGCGGCAAGGCCGATCGAATTAAAGTCGTGAATAGAGGATCAAAAATCCCAAATTATGATTCTTTCACTAAGTTTCTTAACACCCATTCCAATCCAGAAATCAGCCGATCGTTTTCAGCCACAGTTCGGACTGCTACCCGAAAAAACCGATCGCCCAATTCCGGAAAACTCATGCACTCGCGAATATAAATTTTGTGGTCCTGCAACAGCCGTCGCTGCACGTCCAGTACTGACTGCTCCGATCGCACCAGCACAAAGTTGACGCTTCCAGGATAGACGCGCAATCCTGGAAGCCCTGCCAAATCCTGCTCTAGCTTTGGCTTAGCGGTCGCTAACCAGTCGTAGGTTCGACGTTGGAAGGCGGTGTCTCGCAAGACCACTTCGCCCACCCTTGCCGCTAAGGTGTTCACGGTCCAAGGATCGCGCCAGCGGTTCCAGCGCGCCAGACGCTGGGGATGGGCAATGGCATAGCCTAAGCGCAATCCCGGAATTGCATAAAACTTGGTCAGCGATCGTAAAATCACCAACTGCGGATAATCCTGAATCCACGACACCAGACTCTGCTGTTGCTCCGGAGGCAAAAAATCCATAAATGCTTCATCCAGCACCACCAACCCGTAGGTCGAATCATCCAGCACCATGGATTTTATCTCCTGTACAGAGAGAAGCTGTCCAGTAGGATTGTGCGGGTTGTTGAGCAGGATGCCACGAGATAGGTTGGGTGGGTGCGTGGATAGCCCAGACGCCGTGAGTAGCGGTTGGTCAGGACTCTTGAGGCGGCAACGGTGGATATGAACCCCGGCGGCGGTGAGGGCGCGATCGTAGTCCGCAAAGGCGGGTGTAATCAGGTCAGTCAAGCTATAGTCCGCCAAATCCCGGCATGCCCAAGTTAGGAGTTCAGCCGCCCCATTTCCAGGCAAAATCCACTCTGAGTCAAGATTATGGTGCGCTGCGATCGCATTCTTTAAATCCGTATAGTTGGGGTCGGGGTAAGCTGTCAGGGTCTCTAGCGCACCTAGAAGGGCTGTGCGGGCGGAGTTTGGCATCCCGAGGGGGTTAATGCTAGCTGAAAAATCAAGCAACGCACAGGGAACGCAGTCAGCGATCGTCGCTGCCCAAACTAAATTTCCCCCATGCGTTGGTCGTGTCACGTCAGTTCAATGTCCTAAAGGATTAAGAGTTTAAAAATTGAACGTCTTATTAATACACGTTATGAATCGGTTTTACTAATCCGCTTTGTTAGGCGAAACCTTGTCCTTAAAGGCTTTCCCAGCGGAAAATGCGGGGACGGTGGTTTCAGGAATAACCATTTTTTCATTGGTTTTGGGGTTACGGCCCTCGCGTGCTTTCCGTACGCGAGGCTCGAAGGATCCGAATCCAACTAACGTCACTTTGTCATTGCCAGACACGGCTTCCATAATGGATTCGATCGCTGCTGAAATGATGGTGTCTGCTTCTTTCTTAGTGACACTAGCTTTTTCTGCCACTGCATCAACGAGTTCGCCTTTGTTCATGATGAGGTCTCCTCTCCGGTTGTACGAAGCAAGTAAATGAGATTTGACCCAATTCTATGCGGAGTTGCTCAAAATGGATCGCTGAAACCCTGATTTTATATAGATTTCAGACTTGAAAATTAAGAGAGCCATAGATCTTCTCCGTAAATCTACGCAAAAACTTATCTTACGTCAAGAAGAATTTCGTTAAGTGGCCTCAGAGCTTCTCCACAGGTCTTAATCGATTGGCGATCGCATTTGGGCCAGAATCGTGCGCAGGTCCTCGGGCGGGATGAGATAGGTTTCGTTACAGAAGTGGCAGTTGGCTTCGGCGGTTTCACCTTTGGCAATCATGTCGGCTAAGTCCGACTCGCCGAGGAGTGGGATAGCGTTGCTGACTCGCTCTAGGGTGCAAGGGCAGTGGAACCGGACGGGCTGCGGCTCGCCTAAAAACGCTAAGTCCAAGTCTCCTAGGAGGTCTTCCAAAATCATAGGCAGCGTTTTGCCCGATCGAAGCAGCGCCGAAAATGACTGCAATCCAGCAATTCGTGATTCGAGGAGTGAGACGAGCGCCTCATCGGTTGAGGCTTTGGGCATGATCTGCACCAGTAAGCCACCTGCCGCCTGCACCTGCTGCTCATCCACAAAAACGCCCAACATTAAGGCCGATGGCGTTTGCTCGGAGGTGGCAAGGTAATACGTTAAGTCGTCACCGATTTCGCCGGAGATGAGTTCGGTCGTGCTGGTGTAGGGTTCACCGAAGCCAATATCGCGGACGACGTTCAAAAATCCCACATCACCGATGGCCCCGCCGACATCAAGCTTCCCGTAAAGATTCAGCGGCAATTCGACTTCTGGAGCATCGACGTAGCCTCGCACCGTGCCATCAAGTCCCGCATCCGCGTACAAGCCTTTCATGGGACCATTTCCTTTAATTCGCATCGTCACGCGAGACTGCGGCTGCTTCATGCTAGACCCGAGGAGCAGCGCCCCCGCCATCGATCGCCCCAAGGCCGCCGTGGCCACATAGGACAGATGATGCCGTTTTCGGGCTTCTTGGGTGAGCTGGGTTGTAATCACGCCGACGGCCCGAATTCCGTTGTCTGCCGCTGTAGCCCGAATCAGTTGATCCACCATGATCGTCCTTTACCTTTCGTTACGCGTCTCATTACATTTTATGGGGTTAAGTCCCTACAAGGCCACTACCCACTAGAGAAATCGGTAACATGGGTCATGAAGCCCGTCACCCAAAAAATCCATTATGTTCGGAACATTTCAACAAAGCCACGTCCGAATCGAAGTCAATGCAGATGGCGATCGGCTTAAAGCGTGCCTGACGGATCCTGCTCTACTCCAGCAATGGCTGGTGTTTCAGCGGTTTCCCGCGAAGATGCCCGATCGTTTGTCAGTGGGAAATCAATTTTTAAGTTTGGCGGGATGGACGATTCCGGTAAATCATGAGGTCAATGTGGTGGAAAGCGATCGAATTCTCTTCACGTTAAGCCAAGGCATTGATGGGTTTCACGAATGGATGTGGGGCGATGGTTGGGTGCAGTCGCGGATTGAGGGGATTTCTGGATTACCGATTAATCTGGGCCAAAGTCTGAGCTTGCTGGGTCTGAAGCAGTTTTTGAATAAAGGGGTTTGACCTGACTCTTCATACAAAATTGTTTACACAAAATTGCCGCAATCGTCAAACCCGTTGCGGCAATTGTTGCAGAAATTTATGTGCTAAATCTACGATTCTTAATCGAGGTAGCCCATCAGCATTTCACCGTTGGGGTCGGTAACATCTTCATTACTAAAAATCGGACGACCGCCCATTAGAGTTTGAGCGTGCATCATGCCCGGAGGACTTACCAACACTGGACGATCCTGCGGTAGGCCCACGTTCATGTAGGCAACTTCGTTGGCAAACACTGGCCGATCGCCCGGTAGGATATCAAAGACTTTTAGGCTGGAGGCTTCAATGGGACGACCGTTCAAAATCGTGCCAAACACCTGCATGGTGCTAGCCCCGATCGGACGTTCACCCGCCGAATAAAACATCGTGACCGCTTCGAGTTGCATGGCGGGCTTGACTGAATCCGCTGC
The DNA here is from genome assembly GCA_043787035.1 of Synechococcales cyanobacterium. Lineage (GTDB taxonomy): Bacteria > Cyanobacteriota > Cyanobacteriia > Leptolyngbyales > Leptolyngbyaceae > JAAFJU01. The sequence continues at coordinate 6,451 of JAYVVL010000302.1, read as the reverse complement.
CTTTGCAACGACCGCGTTGGCCTTGGGGGTTTCCGATTGAGTCATGACACTTGCTCCTTTGGTTTTTTGAGTCGCTTTGGGGGGGATAGTCTTCGCGGCGGTTGCTTTTGGAGCGTCCGGGACTGAAGGCGGCGGCACATCTACCTCTAAGACGTCTAGGTCTAAGACGATCGCATTTAAGAAGTCTGAGTTTGAACGGTCCAACTCTAAAAGCTCTGCCTCTAAAAGCTCTGCCTCTAGAACATTTGCCTCTAGAACAACAGGTTCAGCCGCCGCAACAGGTTCAGCCTCAGGTTCAAGAGGGGACGCGATCGTCGGCTCAATCTTCTCAGAATCTGCATTCGATTCGACTGCATCAGATTTATCTTCTAAAGCGGACGCTGTCGTAGACTTCTGAAGCGCGTGTCCGGCGGTCCGGGCCGACCCCGCGACGGGCTTACTTCGAGTCTTGCGGTTTGCAACCATCGCCCTATGCCATCCCTAAAATTTTGATCATTATTAAAGGCTCATAACTTGAAAATCTCCTGCGAACTGCGATGTGTCACACTCCACAGGAGATCGAGTCAGCGTACCTATACGGCAACAGCAACCTTAGCCGCCGCCTTGGTTAAGCGCTCGTAGGTTGCACGCATTTTCACACCCGTCAGCACTTGGAACAGACCCGTTCCATTGTTGGAGCCGGGGTATTCGCGGTGTTGAAGCAGTAGCTCGGTGATTTCGCCCGTATGACGACTTGAGGTTTGGCTCAGGTGCTTCTCGATGTAGATGACTTCTCGGAGTTCGTCAAACTGTCCATCGACTTCAAGCACCGAAACGCTGTGACCATAGTAGGTGTCCGGACCATAGTGCATCTTGATGCCGGGATAGGAACAGGTGAGCTTGCGACCACAGGGAACCCAGTCTATTGTCGATCCTTCATCAAAAATGTGGACCGGATCGAGACCTTCCACGCCATCGCGTTGGATCATCTGAACGCGCAGAACCTTACGGTCTTTATCGTTTTTGATCAAGTTGGTCGCGAGCACGCGAATCACCACGTCTGCATGCGCTTTCTGAGGATCGATGAAGGCATCGAAGTCCGGTTTGCGGCTATTGATCGCAGCCATCACGTCATCGAGGGTATGACCCCGCTCTGCCATGTCGCGTTGAATCTTCCAAGCCGCTTTGACGTCATCTTCAATATCTAGGTAGACACTGAAGTCCATCAGGCCCCGGACGCGCTCATCAAACAGCGGATGCAACCCCTCAACCACGACGATGTGATTGGGATCCACATTTTCTGGCGGGTCAAGCTCACCCGTCTCGTGGTTGTAGATGGGCTTCATGATGCTCTTGCCCGCTTTAATGTCTCGCATCTGCGAATACATCAGATCAAAGTTATTGGCACGGGGGTCGAGGGCGGTGATTCCAGTTTCCTTACGCTGCTTGCGGTCCAGACTGTGGTAGTCGTCTAGGCAGATTACCGTCACAAAATCTTCGCCGAACAAATCGGTGAGCCGACGCAAAAACGTGGACTTCCCGCAGCCCGAATCGCCGGCAACGCCGATGAGTACTACACGGTCTGGCTTAGTCATAAGTCCCCTCAAAGAACAAGAATTCACTACAAATACCCTATCTCTAAAACCGACCGATCCGAGTCGGCTGGTTAGATGATGTGTATTTAGTACTACTGATTTATCGAAAATCTTACCAAAAAGCGCGATCGCCCTACAAGATAACCGTCTAAATTCGTTATCTCTATCTTAATCTAAGGCTCAGCAGGTCTGAAAAGTTAACAAAACATTACTCAAAACACCCCCCCCAAAGCCTTGGTTCAAACGCCACGATGCGTCACAATGCTTAACTAACTAGGTTAAAGACGACTGGTTAGTCCACTTGATTAGTCCACTCAGTCCAAGGTCACTTGGGTTTTAGGTACTGGAGAAGTCCATTAAGCATGTTTAATCCCAGCGTTAGCGGTCCCCAGTCTTCGGGTAGCCGTTTTTATCGGTATGAAGTAGTTGGGCTGAAGGGCACTCGCCAGAGTGGGTCTACGTTTTTTAATGTGGCCTACAATCGCATGAGCGCCTTCACCCAATCTATTTTGCTTCGAGGTGGAAAGATTTTGAATATTGTGCCTGCGACCTCGGAAACTCTTCCTGCTGCCTCAGTTTCGATGTCAGAACCCGTTCCAACGACTCCCGCCGCCGCCCCGGCTGAAGTTGTTGCGGTCCCTGCTGCGAAGAAAGGTGCAGCTCATGCCAACGTCAAAGTCAATATCTATCGCCCCAACACCCCTCTCACTGCGAAGGTGGTCTCTAACGAGTTTCTGGTGGCAGAGGGCGGTGTGGGCATTGTCCAGCACCTTAAATTTGACATCTCAGGCAGCGAGCTAACCTATCTTGAAGGTCAGAGTATTGGGATTATTCCTCCGGGCCTAGACGCGAAGGGCAAGCCTAATAAGCTGCGTCTATACTCGATCGCATCCACCCGTCACGGGGATGATGTGGACGACAAAAGCGTCTCTCTCTGTGTCCGCGAACTGGAATACAAAAACGACGCTGGCGAAACAATCAAAGGCGTCTGTTCCACGTATCTGTGCGCCCTAAAGCCCGGAGACGATGTTCAAATCACGGGTCCGACCGGGAAAGAAATGCTTCTCCCAGCGGATGAAGATGCAAACGTGATCATGTTTGCGACCGGAACCGGGATTGCGCCGATGCGGGCTTACCTGTGGCGGATGTTCAAGGATAATGAGAAGGCAGCAAATCCTGAGTATCAGTTCAAGGGCTTCTCTTGGCTGGTGTTTGGGGTGCCTCAGACGGCCAACATTCTCTACAAGCAAGAATTTGAAGAGATGCAGATGACTTATCCTGACAATTTCCGCATGACTTACGCCATCAGCCGTGAGCAAAAGAACAGGGAAGGCGGTCGGATGTATATCCAAAACCGGGTTGCTGAACACGCCGTTGAGATGTGGGAAATGTTAAAAAGCCCCAAGACTCACACCTATATCTGCGGTCTACGCGGTATGGAGCCGGGAATTGAGGATGCACTAGGTGCAGAAGCGGCCAAAGAAGGCATCGTCTGGAAAGACTATGTTCGCACGATGAAAAAAGAAGAGCGCTGGCATGTTGAGACCTACTAGATCTAACTAGCCGTTTCGTTACAGCAATCAAAAGGAGACTCTTCGGGGTCTCTTTTTTGGGTTCAATTTTTTGTTGCGATCGCAACAAAAAACCCTCTGGATCCAACATGGATGTCCGAGAGGGCTTTCTAAAACTTTTAAAGGGTTCACCGCAGTGCCGTCTTACCTCAGCTTTAGACCTGGTCAAAACCAGGTGGGTACCGTTCTAGAAGATCTATAGTTTCTGAGTACAAGCTCAGTCTACCGCGACCCGCCATAGTAGGTTCCCTAATTCAATAAGACATAGATCAAAAAACATTATTGGCAGTCACCAACACCTCCGTGAACCCACAACTATTTTACCCTGACACTCTCAGAATGACCAGCCCCTCGCCGATCGTCTTTAGACCTGAGGTGGATTAGACCTAAGGCGTTGCGCTCTGCATCCGTGTGGGTCTATCGTATACACCACCGCCGTTTGGGTGGGTCATTTTGAGGAGATGTGCGAATGAGTGCTGGCGTTAAAATCCGATCGTTTGTCTTAGCCTGTCTCGGTTTACTGTTGGCTGCCCTTGCTGGAATGACCCAAACGCCCGCTCTCAAAATTGTTTATCCGATCAATAATCACACGACGACGAGCAGCCAAATTTTTCTCATCGGTTCGGCTCCCTCGAATGGTCAAGTCTGGATTAATGGCCAACCTATTCGTCGCAATAAAAGTGGTAACTTCTCGCCGAGTTTTCCATTAACGGTGGGCGTTAACGCCTTTGTGATTGAGTACAAGGATCCAAAAAATGTGGACAGTACGAAAAATACGATCGCGGTGACGCGCGAACTCAATCAGCCTAAAATCCCGACGACGCTCGAATTTGGTCCCGACTCGCTCTACCCTCAGACGTCCGTTGCGCGTCTCCCCGGAGAAACCCTTTGCTTTGAGGCGATCGCGCCCTTAGGCTCTACGGTCATCGCCCGCCTCGGCCAAAGTGAAATCCCCCTAGTGGCGGCTCAAACCAATGCGATCGCCCTAAATTCCAGCGTTCTCACCGGACGCACGGACACCCAAACCTTTGAGGGTCGTCAGCTCGGCTGCGGAATCGTGAGTACCAGCGGGACGCCCAGCTATGAGATGGTTTGGCAAGGTCAACGGCTTAAGCAATCTCCGAAAGGCTCCATCGAAATCCTCAATCCCCAAAAACTGATCACGGTTGAAGTCACCGCACCCTTCGGAACCTCGCGCACTGGAAGCAGCACCGATTTTGCACGGCTGACTCCTGTGCCCCAAGGGACTCGCGCCCAGGTGACGGGCGAAGACGGTCTGTGGTGGCGACTGGATTATGGCGCAGGCAATCAGGTTTGGATTAAAAAAGCTGAAACCCGAGAAATTGGCCGATCGAGTGTTCCGGTTCGATCGATTCTGCGCGGGGTCAATTCCAAGGTTCTCGCGGATTGGACTGAAATTCGATTTCCACTGGAGCAGCGCGTTCCCTTTAGCCTGAACCAAGGCGATCGCACGTTGACGCTGACGCTGCACCATACGGTGTCCCAAAGCGATATTTTAAAACTCGTTCGCAATCCCACCCTCGATCGCATCACCTGGCAACAACTCAACCCCGAAACCCTCGCCTACACCTTGCAGTTTAAATCGCTCTATCAATGGGGCTACAAAACTCGTTACGACGGAACCACGCTCATTCTTTCCGTCAAAAATCCGCCGAACCCGAACGATCGCAGTAACCCTCGCAGCCAGCCGCTCTCTGGCCTAAAAATCTTGCTGGATCCTGGACATGGCGGACCGGAAGACTTTGGATCTGTTGGCAACGGCGGGATTCCTGAAAAAGAGGTGACGCTCAAAATGGCTAAACTGCTCCGCAGTAAACTCCTCCAACAGGGCGCAACGGTGATTCTCACCCGCGAAGCTGACGTCGATCTCGGTCCCAATGAACGCGCCGAACTCATCACCAAAGCCGAACCGACCCTTGCTATCAGCCTCCACTACAACGCCCTTCCCGACGACGGCAACGCTGAAAAAACCCAGGGCGTCGCGGCCTTTTGGTACCAAGCTCAAGCCCAGCCCTTCGCCCAATTCATGCACGACGTCATCACCCAAAAATTAGGCCGATCGTCCGACGGAATTTACTGGAATAACCTTGCGCTCACCCGTCCTGCGATCGCCCCGTCGATTATGTTGGAGTTGGGCTACATGATCCACCCGGATGAATATGACTGGATTACCAATCCTCAGGAACAGGAAAAACTAGCCGCGACCCTATCTGACGGCATCACAGCTTGGCTAACGGCGCGGCCCACTATTAACTAGCCGATCGCAGCTTTTTGAAGAGCGGACAGTCCTGTTTGCATTTGCGATCGAACTTGCTCATAACAGGCGGCTACATAGTCGCGATCGAGACTCGCCTCGCGCCCGTAGCGTTTAAAGACGATGGGGTCGAGCACTCGGGTGTGAATCTGGACAGGGAACGGGATATTTGGCAGTGGACCGATGCCGAGTCCCCACGGCAAGCCCAGATAAATTGGAAAGGCAATGGGATCGATTCCGCCTAGCCACGGCATCCCCCACTCATGGAGTTGCTTCACCAGTGGGTAAATATTTTCCAAGACGATTAACGTATCGTGTGCGCCCCAGGAAATCATCGGCACAATAGGGATGTCCCACCGCAACGCCAGCTTAATAAAGGCCGCATTGTCATTGAAACAAATGCGATCGCGTAGTCGATGAGGCCGAAACACATCCACTCCCCCACCGGGATATACCAACACGCTCGCCCCAGAGTTGTAGGCGGCTTCAGCCATGCGAGGATGGGCAAGCACGGCCCCCATGCGCACCGCAAGCTCAGCAACCTGTGGCACCGCCTGACTCACCTGAGAATGCATCAGCCCGTAGACCACTCGATCGAACCCGAAGCGCCGAAACCAGTCGTACATCATCATGTGCATATCGGGAGCCGCCAAGCCGCCATTGTGCGACCCGACGATCAACACTTGCCCCGACGGAATCTTTTCCCATCCGTCCGTCTGCACCCGAAAATAATAGTCGTACAGCCCTTTCAACAACGGCATCATCGACTCGATATAGTGTCGATCGCGCCCGTCTAAACTCCAGCCGCTATAAATCCCCTTCCCCCAGTCTGAGTTCTGCATTCTCAACTCTCTAGTTCCTAACAAATTCAGTCGCCGCTGCAATACTAATTTTCCCTTGCGGGGTCACATAGGCTACTTCTGGGAAAAACTGAGTCGGAACACTCGATGGCCCTCGTGCGACGAAATCGGCGATGCGGATTTGGGACGGCTGCATTTGGGTGGCCATGACGATCGCTCCGGCGTTGCCGC
>JAYVVL010000301.1:0-3652 GCA_043787035.1 Synechococcales cyanobacterium | reverse complement strand
TCCTTTTGGAATGAGATTTATGAGTTTGCGATGTCGTTTCAGGCGGGGATTGTGACGCTGCTGGCATTGGTGAATCCGAAGCTGGGGACGTTCAATGTGACGGATAAGGGGATGACGGTGGATGCGCGCCGATTTGATTTTGGGAGTGTGCGCTATTTGTTGATTTTGGGGGTGTTGACGGCGGCATCTCTGGCGGCGGTGCCATTTTGGTTGATTTTGAGTCCGTTGAATACCCAATCGGTGCTGATTAATACCATGTGGTGCTTGTTTAATCTATTGCTGGTAGTGGCGGCGTGTTTGGTGGGCTTTTGAGCAGCCGCAACTGCGATCGCAGCATCGGTTGTCTCGTCAGATGCCTATTGTTTTGTATAGCGACACCATGACGCTGTGGGGGACGACGGTTGACATCAGTGAAAGTGGTGCCCTGGTTAAACTGGACGAATGGCCCAATACTGCCGATCGAGTGCGGCTGGAAGTGACAGGGGACTATGGGGCCAAAGTGTTGGTGGATGCGCGGATTGTTCGAGCCTTGACTACACCAGATTTTAAGACCCAGATTGCGGTGCAGTTTTTGAATTTGAACCGGGCACAGAAGGATGATCTGTCGGTGCTGCTGTTTTCGGATGTAGATGAGTGGTTTTCCCAAGTGCGGCTGGAGGTCGATCGGCCTTTGGAGTCGCTGCGGTTTATTGCGAGCAGTATGCGTCGGGTGTTTCAGGAGTTTCAGCCCGCTTCCGGGATGCAGATGCGCCAAGTGGTAAAAGCGCCGATCCGTTTTTGGATTTGGCGGCAACTCAGTCAGGGACGGCCAATTTTGGGGTTGCTAGTACAGCCTTGGCAAGGATGCGATGCTCAAAGTCTATTGGCACAAGTTCGCGAAATTGATTTTGTTGGGGAAGGGGTTGGGGATGGGGCCGGAAGGAGAAGACGCGATCGAAAAGTCATTTTAGAATTGATCATTCCGGATTCCATGCGACGGATTCAAAACACTAAGGTGACGCAACTGTTGCAAGCTCTAGCAGTTCTTTAAGAAAGAATATTTAGGCTAACTTAGGCTATCTAGGGATCTACTAGGGACTGATTAGAATCATTGAGACTAAATTCTTTTAGCTAAAAATTGCGATTGAGTCTGTCTTTTCATGTACTTTTAAACATGCGGCGAAACCTCCATGTTTTATCTTTTCTGGAATAGTCAGCTATTGATTATCTGCGTCTGTTTGAGGGCTCAACGCCGAGTGTTGGGACTAACTAGACGCTGGCTGAAGGTTGACTAAGTGGGGCTGAAACGCTGATCGAACGCTGATCGGATGAGGCTTAGATGAAGACCGGATGATTTTGGTGTGATTGCTGCTGGGAGTCTTTATTTTTGTGACTCACCCGATATTCTTATCGTAATTCTTATGTGCTTATCTTGTTGATCAACTACTTCAATGAGTTTGGTTCAGACATTCTTAAAGTGTTTACGTGAAGCTAATATGAATTATCAATATCTGTAGCCTGTTATACAAAGTTGTATGGGCACTCACCACTTATTCTATCCATTAGTCATAGCATAAACGCACGGGCTTTAGACATGAGCATTGCCCATGTCCAAAGCGCACGGGGCATCACTACCATTGGGAGATACCTGGAAATGAACACAATGTCTGGTCTGGGATACAAGCCCTTTCAACGAATTCACCCGCTAAGTCTGTTGGCGAGCGTCAGCAGCCGTCAAGCGAGTGGTCGGCTTCAAGTCGTAAGTGAAGCGACGGTGTGGTCGCTGTACTTGGAGGCAGGATAACTAGTCTATGCGACGAACTTGATGGATCCCTTTGAGCGGCTCGATCGGCATCTTCAAAGGTTGGGCCGACAAGATCGACTTGATGGCAAGCGCGGTGCGGGTTCAGGTGCGCCTGTTGTTTGAGCAGGGTGTGCGATCGCAGACCAATATGGAACCGGACTATCGGGCGATTTGTTGGTTGGTGGAGCAGCAGTATTTGACGCCAACTCAGGCAGCGGGCTTGGTGGACGGGCTGGCGAAAGAGGTGATGGAAGGGTTTTTGATGGTCAAGGCGGGCATCTATGATGTGGCTGATCGATCGTCGTTGGAAGCGTATCCTGAGTTTTGCCGGATGGATTTGCGATCGCTGGTTGAATTTTGTCAGTCTCAGCTTCGTCAGAGACAACCGGTGTCTACGATGCCAGTGAATGCGATCAGTTCGGCTCCTAGTGCGAGTCCAATGTCCGGTTCGTCCTCCTTGAATCTATCGTCGCGCACAGGTCAGCCTGTGGTTCCAGCGATGGTGGGACGAAGTGCAGGCCAAACATCGGTCACTCCTCCTCCTCCTGCGGCGCGATCGCAGGTTCAAGTGGCGAAAGATCACTATTTGATCGTCTGCATTGACGATAGTCCGACGGTCCTTCAGGCGATTCATTCGTTCCTAGATGACACCTCGTTTACCGTCGTAATGATCAACGATCCGGTGAAAGCCTTGATGTAGGTACTCCCTTCCCACTTAAGAAATAGCTATAGGGGATAAGGCGAAAATATGTTCCAAGGCTCTGAATATCTGTTCTGGATTCATCAAGATTTTGACACGCTCCAATTTCTCCTCAATTTCAGAAATCGTTATATTGGAAGGTAAATGATGCAGTTTCTCCAACCTCAATAGATGAATTTCGTATTCGGCCAGATTTCAATCTGGCGAATACGCAGGTGTATGGATAAATTCTATGACTATTTTATCGGCTATTCCTACGGTTTGAAGATGCTCTCTCAACTGCTTTTTTATCTTCTCTTTATGCGTTGTGTTGTTGTCTAGAACAATCACTAGTTTCTCTATATTGTCTTTGAATGTGTCTTCACACAAGTCTCTGAGGTACTGCGATACATTTTCGGTTTTTGAATGAATCTCTAATTGTAGATAGATTTCTCCTGTTACCGCGTCAACCGAAAGCATCCCATTGGCTTTATTTCTCTTTCTTTTTTCGTGACTTGGAACCGCTGGCTTACTATTGCGCTCTGCCCAAGCGTAATACAGGCTGGGTCTATCATAGACTGCAAATTCATCATAAAATAATAGTCTCTCTCTGGGTCCCAGTTCTTGCAGTTTTTTTTAGGGTAGAGACGAACTCTCTCTGAGCTTTAGGATCACTATTCTCGTAATCACGATGAGCTTTTTGATGGGATAGTCCTATTTCTTTAAGAATGTCATAGACTCGACTATCTTTTATCTGTACATTCCATTTCTGATTAATGACTTCGATGATGATCTTCCCTGTCCATATCTGGCGGTCAATACCATAGTCGGTTGGTTTCTTCTCTAAAATGATCTTTTTTAGCTCTTCCTTTTTCTCAGGTCCTAATCGCTGTTCTCTTTCTGACTTCAGGGGTGTGACGAGAGCCTTTAAGCCTCCCTGACAATACATATCAATCCAAGTGATTAAGCTTTGCCTTGCACAGTTAAGCTGTTCCATTACTTATCGTACTGTTTTCCCCTCATGTAAATATTTGATGGCTTCTAGCCGTTTTCTAATGGATTGCTGCTGATATTTATAAAATAGTTTTTGCCAGTCTTCTTTCTCAAAGCTTTTTGTTCTTAGTAGTTCTACTCTGTTCATGGATCACCCCATTGCTATTTGTCTAATTCTACACTGGGAAGGGAGTATC
>JAYVVL010000300.1:0-10160 GCA_043787035.1 Synechococcales cyanobacterium | reverse complement strand
TCAGCACGCCATCACGGCCAACCGTCGCCGCCACCCGATGACAGCCCTCCAGCGCCGATGCCAAATCCGGCACAACCCTAGCCGATTCCAACAAATCCGCCGCATGAACGGCCATCTGCCGAGCCTCTTCGCCCAAATGATCGCATTCAGGATTCACAATCACCCACTGCGTCAACCCCATATTTTTCATCACCCGCGCAATAGAACCCACATTCCTCGCTCCAGCAGGTTCCACGAGTACAATACGAGTATTCTTCAAATCCACATGCTTTAAATCCACCCGAACCCCCATGCCCCGTCAACGTCAAAAATCCGATCTTCCCACAAAGACCTGCGCAGTCTGCGGACTTCCCTTCACCTGGCGCAAGAAATGGGAGCGCTGCTGGGATGAGGTCAAGTACTGCTCCGATCGATGCCGCAACCGAAAATCCGAGGGTGGAGGATAAGGAACGGCCCATAATTTAAAAATGCGGAAAATCGGGGGTCTCGACTGATGACATTCACCAAAACCAGCTTTGCAACTTTTGAGGCGTACCTGAGCGCGGAGGCGTCCGACTTGCCGGAAGGAAAGACGCTGTGAATATTGGGATGGGGAATTGGTTCCGGTTATAACTAAATCGCTAAGTAATGGAACGATCGCAATCTTTATTCAGTTGGCACTCATTGCGATCGGGGTATCTTTCAAACTAATCCGCCATAACTGCGAAGTTGAAGTGATCGGTAAACCTCAGAGTCGCATCCCTGATTTGACCATCATTGATGAAATCCACTTAACCCTACTCAAAAAACGCGCCACGATTACCCGCAAGATGCCGCCGCCTCAGTTAGTGGTCGAAGTCGTTTCACCGGGTAGCGAGAATTCAGATAACTATAGACGAGACTATGAGGCCAAACGTGATCAGTACGCCGCGATCGCCATTCCTGAATATTGGATTGTAGATCCCGATCGCGCTTGGATTATGGTCGGTACTTGGGTCTCCGGTGCCTACCAGTTCGAGACGTTCACGGGCAATGAGGCGATCGTCTCTCCCACCTTTCCAAAGTTGACGCTGACCGCATTACACGTGTTGAATGCGTAGGATTACTTGCTAGAATCCTAGAGAGCGCCCAGCTTGGGACCGATCGATGTCAAGTCGATGCTGGCAATCCTAATAGGGCGATCGAGTGGAGAGATAACGTAGTTTATTAGTTTACTCTAGTCAAATAGATTGATTCAGTGTCATTCTTAACGCAGAGCTTATTTTCCATACGATTCGATCGCGTGGCTCCATTGAAGCTCGCTATATGCTGTGCTTACATAATAGTCTACACATTTCTACTTCCGCAGGTTTCTCTTGCGGCTCCTTTATATGTAGGCTCAACGAACCAAATTGGACATGTGCTAGTTAAAGTTTGCGTCTCGCTATAAGCATTGAAATTGAATATTTAGAGTTCAGATTTCACACCACATATAGACAAAATGAGAAATTCATAGTACGGTGTATTGGCAGGTAGAATCTGGGCACAAAAAAACACCAGTTTTGTCCGAGTTAGTTCTGGTAAAACTTTCTCAAAGAATCTAGTGCTTTCTAAAATTTAATTTGTAGGTTAAGTATGCGACACAATGACACATCTGTCCAACTGGTTATACCCGGATTGGAAGAATATTTTCCCATTCAGGCTCACAATAATAAACTCCGAGGGCGTTTATTTCTCCTTGAATTTGAAATTTCGGAATACCCTGTAATAATCTATCTGCATCCCCCTTCCCGGATAGCAGCTTAGTCCTGGCAAGAAGAGGAAAAGAAGCAACATATTTATTTATATGCTGTGATTTTCCTCTTTTAACGATGCTTCAGATTAGCTCCATAGAGCAAATAAGCTATACAACTTTGTCGGATCCAGGTAAAAGAACTATGGATTTATCATGACTGAAAATCAGGACTTTGTGGTGTGGTTTCGAGCGGTTACGGGAAATGTGCCTTATCCTTACCAAGTGCGATTGGCGATCGCGATCGAATTGCCGATCGTAATTGACGTTCCAACGGGACTGGGGAAGACGGCCTTGATCGTATTGGCTTGGCTGTGGCGACGAAAGTATAGTGATGATTTGAGATTGCGGAAAAGAACACCTAGGCGATTGGTTTATATATTGCCGATGCGAACGCTGGTGGATCAGTCTGTTAATGTGATTCAGGAATGGCTAGAGAAACTTGTAGAACTGAATCAGGAGAGTGCTGCGACAAGGATTCGTGTTCATCAGTTGATGGGAGGGGCGATCGATAATGATTGGGATCGATCGCCCGATCGCGATTGCATTATTGTGGGGACGCAGGATCAGATCTTGTCGCGATGTCTGAACCGTGGCTACGGCATGAGTAAGTATAAGTGGCCGATTCATTTTGGATTGCTAAATCAGGATTGCTTGTTTGTAGTTGATGAAACGCAGTTAATGGGGGCAGGATTTAGGACAACCTCGCAGTTGCAGGGGTTGCGAGAGACTTGGGGGACTTATGGCAATGCTAAGACAGTGTGGATGAGTGCGACGTTAGATGCGGAAATGTTGACGACAGCGGATTATAAGCCGGATTTCGAGAAAGAAGGTGCATCTTTTACGCTAGATGATGACGATAAAGCACACCTTCAAGTCAGACAGCGATTGGACGCAAAGAAACAATTGCGGCAATTTGCGATCGCCTGTCCGGCTAAGGAAAAAGAGGAAGCGACCTATTTGGATGCGCTTACGAAACAGATTGCGACGGCGGCAGAGAATGCTCGGAAGGCGGATGGTTCGCCGGGGTTGGTGTTGGTGATTTGTAATCGGGTGCGGCGGGCGCAGGCGTTGTATAGTGCGCTTCGATCGAAAACGCAAAATTTACTGTTGATTCACTCACGGTTTCGGGCAGGCGATCGGGCAGGTTTAAATAAAAAACTACTCGACAATCAATACCTATCTGGAATCGTTGTGGCAACGCAAGCGATCGAGGCGGGAGTTGATCTTTCAGCACAGGTTTTATTCACTGAGTTGTCGCCGTGGTCGTCGTTTGTGCAACGGGTGGGGCGATGCAATCGCAAAGGCACAGATAATGGGAGCGCGATCGTGTATTGGATGGATTTCAACGAGCTGTCGGAAGAATCGGCGAGACCTTATGAGGTGGAGGAGTTGGAGAAAACGCGGGAGTTTTTGGGGCGGTTGACGGATGTGGGTCCGGCGAGTTTGCGATCGTTTTGGGATGGTTTAGACATTGAAGAGCGCCCGGTGCAAAGGGTTGAGGGGTTGATTCCTCGGAAGCATGACTTGATGCAGTTGTTTGATACTTCGACGGATTTGGCAGGGCATGATGTGGATATCTCGCCGTTTATTCGGGATGCAAAAAATGCGGATGTGGCGATCGCATGGCGAGATTGGATGGGTGATGCGCCGCCGGATGATGCACCCGTATTACAGCGGAATGAATTGTGTCAGGTTGGCATTGGAAGTGCGAAAGAATTTTTGAGAATCAAAACTGTTAAAGGATATACGTTCGATCGATTACAAAAATCTTGGATCTTGGTTAAGCCGGATGAAATTTATCCCGGCGTTATGATTTTGGTGCATTGCAAGTCGGGTGGTTATGACGGGGCGATCGGGTTTACGGGTAATGTGAAACACGAGCCTAACAGTTGTTTTGACGAATCGATCGCTCAGGAGGCTGATAATGATGATAGTGATCTGCTGAGTGGATGGGCGAAGAATAAAGGTGTGAAGGAATTTGTTTCGCTAAAGCAGCATTCGGAAGACATTGTGACGGCATTAAAAGACTTTTTGAAAAGCCTGAATGGAAGTGGAGAAAACTTTGATCAGTTGCCTGTTGCGGAATTAGAACGATCGGCACGATGGCATGATGCGGGGAAAGCTCATCCAGAGTTTCAGGCGATGTTGACGAATGGGAATGACGCAAAACAAAAGGAAGACCTTTGGGCAAAGTCTGATGGGCAGAAAACAGGCTATCGTTACCCTGCCGATCGGCGTGGGTTTCGACATGAATTAGTGAGCGCGTTGTTGGCATTGCAGCGTGATGAAGCGTTTCTAGTTGCTTATCTTGCCGCGTGTCACCATGGCAAAGTAAGAATGACGATTCAACCGAGACCGACAGAGCAAGCCCCAAGCGATCGGGCAACCGATCAATCTGATTCTGAAGATAACAAACCGAATCGTCAGCCTGAGCTTAAAGCTGGAGTTGCAGGACCACAGCGGTTTGCACTTGGGGTGCATGAGGGTGATGCGATACCGGAGATTGATTTGGGGGGTGGTTTAGAGATTGGGGCGACGCGCGTTTCTTTGGCTTGTATGGAACTAGGTGGAACGCTAAAGGTACAGATGATGGATGGCATTGTCGAACTGAAGGCCGATCGATCGTGGACCGATCGATCGGTGGAACTTCTAGAACACTATGGGCCATTTCAATTGGCCTTTTTAGAGGCACTGATTCGGGTGGCGGATTGGGAAGCATCGGCAAAAGTGGGTATTAGTTTGGAGGCGAGTGATGCTGGTTAAGATTGTGTTGGCGGGTTGTAGTCCAGAGCCATTGTCGAATTATCTCAAGGCGTTGGGCGTGCTGCGAGTGTTGACAGAATCGGGCACAGATTCAGGATGTAAGGGCTATTGGGAACGGGAACAGTTTGTTTTGATTACGAAACTGACTGAGGACGAAATCACGCACTTTTTCTTGGACACCTATTCGCCGTCACCCTTTGTTTCGCCTTGGAATGGGAGTACAGGATTCTATCCAAAAGATGCCCAGAAAGATCTGTTGGCGTCGATTTTGGAGGCGACTCCGACGCGGTTTGGGTCGTATCGAGTTGCAGTGAAAACAGCCCAAAAAGTGATCGTAAAACTGAAGCTAAAGGAACAACCGAAGGATGCACAACTCAAAAAACAATTGCTCAGTCGGTTGCGGGATGAGGTGCCGGATGTGACGGCGCAATGGATTGATACCTGCGCGATGATTACAAGCGATGAACATAATCCATTGAAGTTTGTACCGCTGATGGGGACGGGTGGAAATGACGGGAATTTTGAGTTTGGCCGATCGTTTATGCAGCAGTTGCAGAAGGTGATGGATTTTAAAACCGGGGAACCAACGACGGATTCACCCAAGCTTTTGCGATCGGCCCTCTTTGATACGGTGACGCCGAAGTTGCCTTATAGCGGCAAGATTGGACAGTTTAGCCCTATGGCGGCGGGTGGGGCCAACGCGACGGCGGGGACGGATGGGGATTCGCGGGTCAATCCGTGGGATTTCATACTAATGCTAGAGGGGATGCTGGTGTTAATGCCGGGGATTACCCGACGGGGGGAGAGTGGTGCGGAGAGTGCGGCGGCTCCGTTTACGGCGACAAGACCTTCGGCGGCGGGCTATGGCAGTGCGGCGGACGAGAAGGTGAGAGCGGAGCTGTGGGTGCCGCTGTGGACCGCTCCTGTGGGATTGGGTGAGCTGCGTGTGATGTTCCGAGAGGGGCGGGCAAAGGTGAATACGGGCGGGGCGCTGAAGTATCGATCGGCGCAGAGTGGGGTGGATTTTGTGCGGGCGGTGGCGAGCTTGGGGGTGGCGCGGGGCATTACGGAGTTCCATCGCTATGGGTTTCAGGAGCGCAATGGGTTGTCATATTTTGCGGTGTCGTTAGGTCGTTTTCGAACGCCGCCTCGTCCGCGTCGGGATCCCCTGCGAGATTTGGATGAGTGGCTGAGTCGGTTTTTGTCGGTGGCGAGTGGGGAAACTGCTCCGGCTGGGGTAAAACGATCGGCGCGGCGGTTGGAGAATGCGATCGTGGATCAAGCTCAGGGGAAGGCGACGATGCTGGATGTGTTGATGGCGCTCGGGGAAGTAGAGAAGACACTGAATCAGTCGTTGAGTTTTGTCATAGATAAAGACAATAAGATCAAGACAAAACCGATTCCCTATTTACGATCGAGTCGTTGGCTAGTGGAAGCAAATGATGGCACATCGGAATTTCGGTTGGCGTTGGCGTTAGCGCGATCGGGGTTGCGGCAACGATTGGTGAGGGTGCGGGGCGAAACGGCGTATTGGGAAAAGGAGGATGACAAAATTACGACTTGGGGGTTTGGGCCTATTGAAGATAATTTGTTGACGTTGGCGTTGCGATCGGAAATCGAACAAGAACGGGATGAGAAAACGGCAGCTCGATTAGCTGAATCACCGGAAGAGAAAGAGGACGATGACGACGAAAAACTACCTGATAAATCTCAAAGTAAAACACAGCGTAAAACACTCTATCTATTGCCAAATTTTCAGGATATTGCAGCTTGGATTCAGGGTGATCTTGATGACGATCGATTGGAGGCGATCGCTCGGGGGTTGTCGCTGTTGAAGTTTAGTCGATCGCTAAAGCCAGTCGCCGCACAAGACAACGAGTTACCCATGGCGTATAAATTGCTCAAAGTGGTTCAGCATCGAACCATTCTGGACGACGAGGGCAAACTACTTAAAAAGCTGCCTCGGGTGCCGGGATTACTGAGTAAGCTGAAGGGCGATCGGTTGACGGAGGCGTTGGCAGATGCGGCTCGGCGATTGCGCGCTAGTAATCTACGACCTCGGCTTGATGCGTTGGAGGCGAATAGGTGGGGCGATCGGGAATTGGACTGCGATCGTCTCGGTGCAGCGTTAGCGTTCCCGTTAACGGATGAACAAGTTAAGCAGTTATTCAATCAAATCAAAATACAAGATTAGGAGGCTCCATCATGGATTTCAAAGCGTTAAATGATCAAACTCGGATTCTGATTCAAGCAGAGTTGCAACCGTTGCAGGGTTCTAGATTTCAACCGACGGGGTTTCCGGATTTGGGGGCAGCGACCTATAACTTGCCGGGTGAAAAGCTCAAGATGCTGCTATTGGAGTCGGCGCAGAGTGTGGCGAACCGGATGGAAAATGTGATTTGGGATGAGGCAAAGCAGGACATTATTGAACCGTTGAAGGGGATTTCTTATGTGACGGTGCAGCAGGATGGGCAGTTTTTAACGAATTCGCTTTTAGAGGCACATCGGTTGAATTCGCCTTACATTGTGGGGGTGAGTAAGAAGCTGACGGCCTTTGGGGAACAGGTAAAAAAGGATTTGCAAGTGGGTGGAGATAAGCCCTTTAGCATTCATACCTTTGCGAAAGTGTTGGCTTGTTACGACGTTAACTGTTTACTGCATGGGATTTTCTTGGAGAAGATGTCGGGGGTGTCTCGGATTGCCCGATCGCTCTCTGGGTTTATTGAGGCGAAAAATGTGGAAGTGGTGCGCTTGGGTGGGGTGAAGAACGATCGGGTGGATGCGACGGGGAAAGGTGACGATAAAGGGGGAGCGAAGGAAGGGTATGGGAATGTGCCTTATTACCGCGAAGAGTTTGCAGCGGAGTCGATTACGGCGTATTTTAGTTTGGATTTGGCACAGATTCGGAGTTATCGGCTGGGATCTGCGGTTGAGGATTTGTTGATTGCGATCGCGTTGTATAAGATTCAAGCGTTTCTCGATCGAGGATTGCGATTGCGAACAGCGTGTGATCTTGAAATGCTGAAGGTGACGGTTCAGAAGCCGATTAATTACACATTGCCAACGCTGGTGGAGTTGACGAAAGCCTTGCCGGGATTGGTGTTGGCGGCGAAGGGTGCGTTTGCTGATCCGGCGGTGACGATGGTGGAGTACAAGGTTGAGAAAAAGGCAGATAAGAAGAAGGGAGCGCAGGACGCATGAGTGTTGTGATTTCGATTCAGTTTTTGACGGGGCGTTATCATGCGACGCCGTGGGATAAGCAGGTAAATGAGGGTGCGGTGGAGTGGCCGCCGTCGCCTTGGCGGATTTTGCGATCGCTGGTGGCGGCGTATTATCGATCGATTGAAAGGGCCGATCGGCGCGAGATGTTGGCATTGATGACGGCGCTAGTGGAGTGTCCGCCGAGCTATGTGTTGCCGGAGGTGACGGCGGCCCATACGCGACATTTTATGCCGTTGTGGAAGGAGGGGAAGTCGGTGACGACGAAGGTGTTGGATACGTTTTTTGCGTTGCCGGGTGGGGCGTTGTCACCGGAGGCGATCGTGCAGGTAGTATGGGAAAAGCTGGATTTGGAGCCGGGATTGTTGGGGTTGCTGGAGTCGTTGTGCGAGTCGGTGGGCTATTTGGGACGGGCGGAGTCTTGGGTGGAGATGCGGGTGAGTGCGATCGAGGCGAAGGCTCCTAAGCCCAATGCTATTGAAATCCCGGCGAATACTCGGTGCGATGAACCGATGGTGAAGGTTTTGGTGCCGTTGAATGAGGCCGATCGATCGGTGTTTTTGGCGGCGATGGCGATGGTGCCGAATGTGAGTAAGGGGCGGGGGCGGTGGACGGCTCCGACTGATGTGTTGGAGATGTTGGAGTTGGATGTGGGGGTGCTCCATGGTGAGGGGTGGCATGGGATTCCGGGGAGTCGGTGGGCGTTGTATGGGATGACGGCACCTCCCCGATCGGTGGGGCGTCGATCGGGGAGTGATTCGGTGGCGCTTGGGCGAGAGAAGCCTGTGATGGCGAGGTTTGCGTTGTCGTCGAAGGTGTTGCCTCGGTTGACGGCGGCGTTGTCGGTGGGGGAGCGGTTTCATCAGGCGTTGATGGTGTGGAGCCGGAATGATGAGGGTCGATCGGATCGGGTGTTTGCGGGGCGAGATGAGGCGGGGAAACCGATGAAGGCGGATCACGATCATGCGTGGTACTTGCCAGAGTGTAACGATCGCGGTGAGATTGTGAGTTTGGTGGTGTATGCGCCGGGTGGGTTTGGGGTGGATGCGCGGCGGGCGTTGCGGCGGTTGGAGAAGGTGTGGGGCAGTGAGGGGTTTGATATTCAGACGGATTTGGTGTCGTTGGGGGCGGTGGATGGGGAGTTGGAGGTTGGGCGGTTACGGGTGACGGGGAAGAGTGCGGTCTGGCGGAGTTTGACGCCGTTTGTGTTGACGCGCTTTCCGAAGATAGACAGGCGAGGAAATGCTAAGGTGGTTGCGGGGACGGGGTTTCAGGTGGATGGGGCGGAGGATCAGGCGTTGCGGTTGTTGCGGCAGTTGCGATCGGAGTTGGACTGGGTTGATGGGGTGCGGAGTGCGGATGGGGAGTGGTTGGTGTGGTCTTGTGATGGCGGCGAGGAGTGGGTGCGGGTGCGGGTTGTGGGCTGTGGAGTGATGGATGAGGGGCGGGAGGCGTTGCGGTATCCGGCGGTGAGGTTTCGGCAAGAACGATCGCATGGGCAGGGGGTGAAGTCGTTGGGGGTGGGGTTTTGGGTTGAGGTGCGGTTTGCGGAGGCGGTGGTGGGTCCGATCGCGTTGGGGTATGGGGCACATTTTGGGCTGGGGGTTTTGGTGCCTTGCGCGGATGGGGTGGTGTGATTTTGGGGAGGTTGAAAAAAAGGGGGTGAAAGGTTGATGGGATGGGGTTTTCGAGCTTTGAATTTGGGTTTGCGTTCGGCGCGATCGTTCGGAGGCTGATGGGGCAAGGGTTTGGATGTTTTAAGCGGAGGTCGATCGAGATGCTTTTACGGTATATAATTAGTGAAGTGCGAGATCCGCGCGATCGGACCTTGAAAATTACATACTACAAGGGTTTCAGCCTCCCGCTGTTTTCCGCAGATTTTACTTGCGGCTCCATTGAAGCCATCAAGCTTCACCAAACTATGAAACCGGAGGAAGCGTTTTCCGCAGATTTTACTTGCGGCTCCATTGAAGCTTTTATGCGTGGCATTCTGACAGGCATGGTTGAAGTTTTCCGCAGATTTTACTTGCGGCTCCATTGAAGCGACATACTTCAACGCGAGGGCACTAAGGAGGCTCTGTTTTCCGCAGATTTTACTTGCGGCTCCATTGAAGCGATATTACAACGTTAGATATTAAGTACGTCCGTACCGTTTTCCGCAGATTTTACTTGCGGCTCCATTGAAGCATCATTGGGGAGTCTCTAAGGATTTGTTGGGTCTGGTTTTCCGCAGATTTTACTTGCGGCTCCATTGAAGCGAGACGAGAGAATTTATCAGTGAGTTGCTTAATCTCTTCAGCCGACCTTTGCGTATCAATATTCTTTTTCTGAGCATTAAATTGATCCTCAGTCACCCGGCCCTTATCTAGCCCCCCTTGAAGGATTTTCGCCTTGTCGTCGAATTCTTTAAGGCGTTCAGAGTTCC
>JAYVVL010000299.1:0-10189 GCA_043787035.1 Synechococcales cyanobacterium | reverse complement strand
CGCTGAATGGCGGCCTCGGCCATTTCCAGCATCTTATCAAGGGAGGTCGATTGGATAAATTCAGAGGCTTGAGCTTTAAATTCTAGATTGGGACATTGCTCGCCGAGGACGCAGCCTGCGACACACTCCACAGCGCAATTAACAGCGATCGAATCGACTGAACTCATTCTAAATTCCTCTGAAAATGATACGGTATTGTCGTGGACTCTACCAATCGTCTCGCAGCACTGTCACAATATTAGCGATCAAGATTGATATCGTTTATTATCATATCGTTAATCATCTTACAGGCATCAAGTCAGTGCTGTTAGGCTGGGCTTCCTGAAAATATTGCATAAGTTCCCCAAGTTATTCATGATTAAACTATGAAGGCGATGTAAAGACTGACGCGAATCCCGCGCACAAACACTTAGTTAGGTTCTCAGTGATGTCTACTCCAATGATGTCCACTCCAGTGTCTATCTCCATCCCAGGAAATACACTAGCACAGTCATCGATGCCATCCTCCTTGCGGCTGGCCGAATTTTCCGAAACCTGTCCTAATGCCCCAACTCCGTCCCTAAACCTTGTCGATCGAGAACTCAAGGCGTTAGTCCAGCAATATCTTCAGCGGTTTCACATTGCGACTACGATTACGCCTGAGGTGACGCAGCAGTACCTGCGGCAGTTCTATATCCACGTCGTTCAGCACAGCTATCTCAAATCCCCATCTCTGTTTAAACGCATCGACAGGCTCGATCATCGTAATCAGGTGTTGGCCTATATTTTGGGGTTTGAATTGGTGAAGATGGTGTTTCAGATGAGCTGGCAGCAGCATGAGCGCTTGTGCGACCTTCAGCGCAGTCAGGAGGATTTTCTCGTGCGCTACATTCGTCCGATTCAAGAGGCGCATCGGCTTAATCATGTAGTGGTACCCCGCGATCAGGATCT
Organism: Synechococcales cyanobacterium; assembly: GCA_043787035.1. Taxonomy (GTDB): domain Bacteria; phylum Cyanobacteriota; class Cyanobacteriia; order Leptolyngbyales; family Leptolyngbyaceae; genus JAAFJU01. The sequence continues at coordinate 9,259 of JAYVVL010000299.1, read as the reverse complement.
GTTTTTTGCACGACGAGATTATTTTGTCCAACGGCCTAAGCTTCGGCCTCATCAGCTTGAGATTTTGGCGATCGCGACGTTCACAGCGGAGACGGTCTTAGCGCTTGGCTTTGAGGTGATTCGGCATCCAGAGTCGTTTCGCTTTGATTATGGAGAAATTTTTGAGGTGAAGGAAATGCACAGTTTAGGGTTGTCTTAGGGATATGTCTTAGGGATAGCACTTAGCCAAACCAGAACGATCGAACCCAGGCCATTCTGCCGCTAAGACTCGCATCTGAAATGAGCGAAATCACTACGCCCATGATGCCGCCGATCAACACTTGAATAGGCGTGTGACCAAGTAGCTCTTTCAACCGGATTTCGGTGAGGTGATGATCGCCCGTGAATAGCTCTTCAAGAAGCTGGTTTAGAATCTTGGCTTGGTTGCCTGCCGCTTGCCGCACGCCCGTCGCGTCATACATCACAATGGTCGCAAAAATCGCCGCGATCGCAAACTCCCCACTTTCAAGTCCCTTAGTCGTCCCGATTCCAGTAGCTAGAGCAGTCACTAAGGCTGAATGAGAACTGGGCATCCCACCCGATTCGACAAAGGCGTGGAGATTCAGCTTCTTGTGGACAATGAGTTCGACGACGATTTTGCTGGCTTGGGCGATAAGACAAGCTGCGATCGCCACCATAAGAATGTGATTGTGGAAAACGGCAGCGAGGGATTGCATAGCGGAGATGAACCTGGTATTTACGAACGAACCTAGTATTTGCGAGCCGTGATGTAATCAGCAATCGCCATCAGCGGAAGTGCCTTAGGACCATAGCCCGACACCTCAGCCTTCGCTTGATTGACTAATTCCTGCGCTTGACGGCGAGATTCATCGAGTCCCCAGAGTTTGGGGTAAGTCGCTTTTTCGGCAGTGAGATCTTTGCCCGCCGATTTGCCCAATTCTTCACTGGTGGCCGTGATATCAAGAATGTCATCAACGATTTGGAAGGCTAGACCAATATTCTTGGCATAACGCAAAAGCCTAGTGCGATCGCCCTCGCTCGCCCCGGCCAAAATCGCACCCGTCAAAACCGAGGCTTCGAGCAGTGCAGAGGTCTTGTGATTGTGAATGAAAGTAAGGGTTTCAAAGGGAATGTCTGGATTGCCTTCGGACTGAAGATCCACCACTTGACCGCTGACGAGATCGCCCACCGATCGGCCTAACCGCACAATCACATCTAGCACCCGATCGATCGGCACATTTTTCGTTTCCCGCGCCACATACTCAAACGCATAGGCTAGCAGCCCATCGCCCGCCAAAATCGCCACCGCATCGCCATAGACTTTGTGGTTCGTCAGATTGCCCCGCCGGAAGTCGTCGTTGTCCATAGATGGGAGATCGTCATGAACAAGAGACATGGTGTGAATCATTTCGAGGGCGCAGGCGGTGGGGATGGCCTGTTCGATGGATCCGCCCATGAGTTCGGCGGTGGCGAGGCAAAGGATGGGGCGAAGACGCTTTCCGCCCGCGAGTAGCGAGTAGCGCATGGATTCAAAGATGGTTTCGGGATAGCTCATGGGCAGCGATCGATCGAGCGCCGTCTCGACAAGTTTTTGTTTCTCGCTCAAATACCCTTTTAAGTCAAAGGCTTTTAGTCCTACCTTTTCACCGATCGCAACCATCTTCACAACTCTCCCTTACAGACCCAATACAGGAACAATATGCACAAAACCAGCCTTAAAATCTCATTCAACCTTCAGCGTCAGCCTCTCGATCGAGCCTCTATCTCTAGTATGAATCACTCGAAGGAATCACGTTACAAATCATAGGGGAAAGCGCTACCTAACTGACCGACCGATTCATTGCGATTCTAATGCTCCCCTCATTTCTCAAACCTTTTCCGATAACTCAGTACTGTGTTTGACAGCAGCATGGCCACCGTCATCTGCCCGACGCCGCCCGGAACAGGCGTAATAAAGCTTGCGATCGCCTGAACCGCCTCAAAATCCACATCGCCTACGAGTCGGCTTTTGCCGTCTGGACGGGTAATCCGGTTCATGCCCACGTCAATGACCACGGCTCCCGGCTTGACCATTTCGGCGGTGACGAGATTCACTCGGCCCACCGCCGCCACGAGAATGTCCGCGTCACGGGCGATCGCACTAAGATTTTCTGATTTGGAATGGGCGATCGTCACGGTGGCATCTTTCTCAAGCAGCATCAGCGCTTGGGGTTTACCCACTAAAATGCTGCGCCCGATCACCACGACGTGTTTCCCGGCGATCGCAATATTATACTCCTCCAGCATTTTCATCACGCCTGCCGGGGTACAACTCCGCAGCCCCTCATCCCCGCGAACAAGCCGTCCGAGGTTATCGGGGTGCAATCCATCGGCATCTTTACGCGGGTCTATGGCGAGTAACAGCGCCACCGAATCGAGATGACCAGGTAATGGAAGCTGAACGAGGATGCCATCAACGCGATCGTCTTGGTTCAAGTCTTGGATGGTGCGGAGAATCTCATCTTGGGTCGTCTGGGTTGGAAAATGGGTCCCAAATGAGGTGATTCCAACCCGTTGACAGGCTTTTTCTTTGTTGTTGACGTAGGCGGCACTAGCCGGGTTATCGCCCACCATCAGGACGGCTAATCCGGGAGGGCGGCCATACTGGGCGGTAAGTGTTGCCACTTCAGCCGTCATTTCGGTGTAGATTTTAGCCGCAAGGGCTTTTCCATCAAGCAGTTGAGCTGTCATGACCATGCGCCAAATCTAGGCTAGACTTTTTTCTAATGAACAGTTCTAGTTTCTCAGATCCCGCTCCGTTTTCAACCTTCTCTCTACCCTAACCCATGCAATGATTTTACTTCGGTCGATCGCTCTGAGAATTGCGCTCTGCTCAGGAGCGATGATGTTAACAAGCTGTGCGCCCACGGTTGAAGTTTCCACCCTCAATCCCCAATCGGTGAACCAATCAGTGCAGGTGACAGGAAAGGTGATTGCGATCGCGCCGATGCTGAATCAAGTCATGTATGAGCTGGAAGAAAAGGGTCAGAGTATATGGATCCTAACGCGGCAAACTCCGCCAAAGCTGGGGACTCAGGTGACAGTGAGCGGTAAGGTTCGGTTTGAGTCGATCGCGTTAGACAAGGCTGAGATTGCGCATTTGTACATTGAGCAATGAGGGTTTGCATTGGGGTCAATAGCATTGACCCTTGTGAGACTGACGAAGCTTACGATCGACAGCCCAAACTTTCGCGGGTGTCGATTCCAGTGGTTGGATTGGTGCCTGATGCGATTTTACAGAGCAAGCTGACAGTGTAGCGATCGACTAGGGCATCGGTGAAGTCTGCGTTTGTGATGTCGGTTTTGTCAATTAGGGTGCTGGTTAGGGTGGCTCCAGTGAGATTAGCGTTACGCAGGTTGGCCTTGAATAGCGTCACGCGATCGATGAGTGAGTTGGTCAGATCAGTGTCGCTTAAGTCTGCGCCGTAAAGATTGGCTTTGGTGAACATGGACCCGGCTAAATTGGCTCCTTTAAGGTTGACGTCCCGCATTTCCGCCGAGACAAAGATCGCCCCGTTTAAGTCTTCTCCAGCAAAGCTTCGTCCAGTTAGGTCGGTGCTCGTATAGTTAATGGTGTTGCTCTGGGCGGCTGCGGCTTTCGTGAGGCCGGAGACCATATTTGTGAGGCTCAGAAATCCGACAAATACCAAAATCAATCCGCTTTGACGGATGAAATGAGAGAATCTTGAACTCAATTTTGAACTTAGATCCGGCAGGGGGACGATCGATCGGGGAATCAGCAGCATGGGGGTCACTTGAGGGCAGTAAAAAGGGAGATCAAACAACAGGGCTACACAATAAATTCTAGACATAAATCCTAGACAATCAGCCAGAATTTAACGTTCTATCGTTTTAATGATACCAAACAGCGGCAAACCCTCATCGCACGATCGTAAACGTATCCAACAGCACCTAATCATCGACAACCCTCTTCAAAACCGTCTAGCTCTCCTCAACAATGTTCAATAATCTTTAAACTGAAACCCCCTACCCAAAGTTTGTTAATCGCTCTAATCCTCTCTAGGATAGGGTATTGGTTTTTTAAATAACATAAACTCGCTATTTTTTACATTATCTACTATTATGAAACTTGTAGAGGATGTGTAGCTGTAAACGATCGTTTGTATCGTGCATACAAACTTCATTAAAACCGTTAGTTTGAAACTGTCAAGTTTGATACTAATCACCTAGGTCGATCAACCGTGCTGTGGCCCAAAGATGGGCTTCGATTTCTAGTCTATCCGCAACGATTTATGGTTGTTTTTCAGTCGTTTTATATAATGACTTAATGTTTAGCTTCTCTATCTTTAGACTTGTTTCTCACTCTACTTTTGTGTAGAAACACTTGCACTATTCTAGTCTAGACAATCGTTCTATGTAGGTTTGTGCCAGTCTAGAACGTTGGGATATTGTGATGTGTAGTTTGTTCTTTGCGTTGAGTTTGGTTGCTTGAGTATTGGTTTCGATCGGTGCTGAGTCCATTATCAGGAGATTCGAGATGAAAATTGCTCAGATTGCCCCTTTATGGGAATGTGTACCCCCACCGGCCTATGGTGGAATTGAACTTGTGGTGAGTCTGTTGACCGATGAATTAGTCCAGCGAGGGCACGATGTCACGCTGTTTGCATCGGGCGATTCGACGACGCTAGCTGAATTAGAGTCGGTTCACCCTAGAGCACTAAGGCTTGATCCAAGCGTTAGAGAATATGGCATTTATGAAATGCTTCAGTTGAGTCAAGTCTATGAACGAGCGAGTGAGTTTGATGTGATTCATTCGCACATGGGATGTGCAGCGCTGCCCTACACCAGGCTCGTAAAAACGCCTACTCTGCATACATTGCATGGCATTTTTACCCCAGATAATCGCAAGATGTTTAGTCATGCGAAAGATCAGCCCTATGTCAGTATTTCCGATCGACAGCGGGATGCGGAACTGGGTCTAAATTGCATTTCAACGGTGTACAACGGCATTGATGTTAGTCGGCACAATTTTTATGAAAAAGCCCAAGAACCTGCTTACTTGGCATTTCTAGGTCGCATGTCGCCAGAGAAAGGGCCACATCATGCGATCGCCATTGCAAAAGGGGTAGGATTGCCATTAAAGATGGCAGGAAAAGTTGATCCGGTGGATGTAGAGTATTTTGAGTCGGAGATTCAACCGCACATTGATGGAGTCCAAATCCAGTTTCAAGGGGAAGCGAATCACGCTCAGAAAAACGATTTAATGGGCAATGCGATCGCCACGTTGTTTCCAATTACCTGGCAAGAACCGTTTGGTCTGGTGATGGTTGAATCGCTGGCAGCGGGAACTCCCGTGATTGCAATGCGCATGGGTTCTACGCCAGAGGTGATTCGACCGGACGTGGGTTTCCTGTGCGACACCGTAGAAGAATGCATGGCGGCGGTTGAGCGGGTTCAGACAATCGATCGGGCGCTTTGCCGCGCGTATGTCCGTGAATTCTTTAGCGTCCAATCGATGACCACTGGCTATGAAGCAGCGTACCAAAGCCTCATCCAAAAGCGCAGTGCGCAAAATGGTTACGTCAGGCACAATCCGGCCTTGCGTCGATCGCTCTAGGACTGGAGTTTTGTGTGAGAACGGTCTATGAGAAATGACTACACGAGTTGTTCTGTTGTTGAAGGACATTAATGAAGGAGTCTTTATGAATAAAGGTACATTTTCGAAGCTTCACTCCCGTCGTCAAGCGATCGCACTAATATCGGATCATGGCGACCCTGCGGCAGATATTGGGCGAGAGGAAGCAGGTGGTCAGAATGTGTATGTGCGTCAAGTGGGCGAGGCGCTGTCGAGATTAGGGTGGCAGGTGGACATGTTTACCCGAAAGAGCCATGTGGATGATGCGAAGATTGTGCAACACAATCCGCACTGTCGTACGATTCGCTTGAGTGCAGGCCCGGAAAGCTTTGTGCCCCGCGATCAAATTTTTAAGTACATGCCTGAATTTTTGTCGGAGTTTAATGCTTTTCAAATCAAAGAAGGCACCAACTATCCGCTTGTTCATACCAACTACTGGATGTCTGCGTGGGTAGGCTTGCAGCTTCAGGCTCAGAACAATGTGCAACTCATTCACACCTATCACTCTCTAGGTGCGGTGAAGTATGCATCGGTGCCGGAGATTCCAGACATTGCGGCGACCCGTCTTCAGGTGGAAACTCAGGTGCTTGAACAGGGGGATTGTGTAGTTGCGACGAGTCCACAAGAACTGGCGCAGCTCCGATCGCTCGTTTCGGTCAAGGGCAACGTTGAGGTTATTCCCTGCGGGACTGATACGGAAAATTTTAAGCATATTTCTCGGCATCAAGCACGGGTACAGTTGGATCTAGACTTGAAGGAATCAATTGTGTTGTATGTAGGACGATTTGACCCTCGTAAGGGCATTGAGACCTTAGTTCGGGCTGTGGCAAAGTTGAAAACGGAACAACCGAACGAAAAAATCCGGTTGGTGCTAGTCGGTGGCAGCACGGTAGGGCAGGTGGATGGTCTGGAGCGCGATCGCATCGAGGCGTTGGCTGGCGAATTAGGGATTGGAAGCTGGACGACCTTCGCAGGACGAGTGGGGCACGATCGGCTGCCGTTGTTCTACACGGCTGCGGATGTCTGTGTGATTCCGAGTCACTATGAACCGTTTGGGTTAGTGGCGATCGAAGCAATGGCTTGTGGGACGCCTGTGGTGGCCTCGAATGTGGGCGGGTTGAAGTTCACGGTACTGCCGGAAGAAACGGGGTTATTGGTTCCGGTGCAGGATGTCGATGCGTTTTCAAAGGCGATCGATCGATTGCTGAGTGATACGGTCTGGACTCAAAAGGTGCGGCGTCAGGCGGCGACTCGGGTTCAGGAAAACTTTAGCTGGAATGGGGTAGCGATTCAGCTTAGTGATTTGTATCGTCGATCGCTCGTTGATTCCATTGTTCATCCTGGATATCGTCAAGCTTCGTAGCGGTAAGCTGTCATAGTTTGGGGCGATCGACCTTGAGTTTCGATCGTCCATGTGCCCCTCTACCCTTCAGGGTAGTAAATGCCTGCCTGCTGGGCAAGAAGGCAACTTAAGGATTCAGATTGAGCAACTCCTTGGCAGAAGCAAGTAAGTCAATGGCAACAAAGAAAATCTTGTTCTATGGATTGAGGAGGAAGCGCCAAGCAACGTTCATGCCCACATCCTGGCCAAACCAGGGGGTTTGCACCTTATCAGTGACCTTAATCCGGGTGTAGCCATCTTCGTCAAGTTCCATGATGCCCCGCTCAGGTCAAAGCCCATATCTACCACTGCACTGCGGAGAATCGTAATTTATTGGCCAGGATCGACAATCCGAATGGCTTGCAGGACAGCCGACGCATTGGCTGAAAGTTGGTAACCCTGAGGAATTGGGGTCATGATCCCGTTTTCCATCCACTTGCCTAATTGGTACCAAAAGCCGAGTTTGATATTCACGGACCAAGTGGCGTAGATGCGGCAGATGGGTCGATCCGTCCGACTTGCCAAGTCACGCATTAATTGCGACTGCTCACTGAAACCCATCAGATTGATTTGGCTGAGTGTGCTACTGGCAAATTGCATATTCACAGGGTCAGGAGTCGCAATTGAGAGCGTCTTCCCCATTTCCAGATAGGCAAACCAGATCAGCGCCAATTTATCTTCGACCCCCAGTTGGTTGAAGCGGACAATCGTGGCTGGCACCACATCCGCAGCCAGCGTTTCGGGAAAAATATTGCGAGCTGACTCAATGGTAACGTACATCCCTCCATACTCCGTGAACGGACAGTAAAGATGATTATTACACCACTTTATAAAGTTTAAAAGTCGCCTACACCAATGGTCTCGATTAGTATTGTTGATAGTGCCGTTAAGTTATTTGAATGGCTCAATAGGGGTTAGATAGTTATGACTGTTAATAAAGGGTTTGCCCCAGCAATTAAGTCTTGTCTTTCCGCCACTTTATAGCTAAGTTTCCTAATATTTTTATTGTTTTACGCCTCTGGTTGGCAAATGTCTGTGTAATGCCCGAGCCAGCTAACAATGATATAGATGGATGCTTGTCTGCATGAGTGTTCAAATTAGGCACTTTAGCAAAATCGGGTCACTAAATCCTGCATCAAATTGTTGAAACCCCGATCGCCCTAAATAATCCCAGCAATAATATTAATACTCATCGCGACGATCGCTGTATTGAAAAAGAATGATAAAACACTATGATAGAGTGATAATCGTCGAATTTGACGGCTAACAATGGTCACGTCAGACACTTGGCTGGTCATCCCAATCACAAGTGAAAAGTACAAAAAATCCCAATAATCTGGCTCTAGCTCATTTGGAAAGTTCAACTTCTGAAGCTGACAATCCTTAAGCGATAGGCGACCATCTTTATAATAACTTCGTGCGTAATGAAGGGCAAAAATAGTATGGACTAAGAGCCATGCTCCTACAATCGTACAAATTGCTAACAGGACATGTGAGGCTAAAACTAGGCCAGTCGTCGTTTTGGTATCTTTGAGCAGGAATGCAATCGCGGTAATACTAAAGGTTGCAGAGGCCATAACAAAGGTTAAAATAATGAGCCTTCCCACATCCTCCTCTTGTGACTTTTGGCGTACCATTTTTGGAGGAGTATGGGACATCAATAACCAAGTAATTCCTAGGAAGCAAAACATTCCGACGTCCCAAATGCACAAAATTCGTGCAGAGAACTGTAACTCCGTAGGTAATAGAAAACCGATCGCTGTAGCAGCCACGATCGAAATAAACAATCGAGGTCGTGTACCCAGATACTTCATCGATCTAGGACGTTTACGGGGTTTGGAGGTAGATGAGGTTGGCTCATTATTTGGAGACATTTGGGTCGATCCTAGGGGAACTTCTATCCCATAATGGCACGGGTAGCACGGCGATTCGCATAAACTATTTCGCTAGATCCAAAACCACCTCGATGAGTCCAGCCACGACTCGGGTAAAGCGATCGAAGTCAATTTTGTCGGGGGTGTCATCTGCGGTGTGATAGTGCGGATATCGATAATTAGCGGTATCTGTCACCATGATGCCTGTGTGGCCTTGCTGCCAAAAGGACCATTGGTCTGACCAGCCTACGCCCGGAACCCACTCTGGCAGTGCGACGCCTTCGGATGGGAAATAGGCGTGCTGACGAAAAGATGCGATCGATTTTCGGACGAGATCGCCAGAGTTTAAATTACCAATGAACCTGATAA